>DASXJY010000173.1:0-13137 GCA_036497115.1 Solirubrobacteraceae bacterium | reverse complement strand
CACGACGGCCATCCCTACGTGGCCCCGTTCAGCGGCAACATCATCGAGCTGTGTCCGGTCGGCGCTCTGACCTCGCAGCCCTACCGGTTCCGGGCCCGGCCCTGGGACAACGAGAGCGCCGGCGGCGTCTGCACCCTGTGCCCCGCCCAGTGCAACGTGACCTTCACCGTTCGCGACGACCGGGTGGTCCGGGTGCTCGCTCGTGACTACGAGGGCAACCGGGAGGTCGACGACGGGTGGCTGTGCGACAAGGGCCGCTTCGCCTACCAGGCGATGCACGTCGACGAGCGGATCACCTCGCCGCTGGTCCGGGACGGCGGCGAGCTGCGCCCGGTCTCCTGGGAGCGCGCGCTGGGGGCCGCGGCCGGGCTGGGTCGCCACAAGGGCCGGGTTGGCGCTCTGGTCGGCGGCCAGGCCAGCAACGAAGAGGGCTTCATCCTGCAGCGGCTGATGCGCGAGAGCCTGGCCTCCCCGGACATCGACTCACGGCTCACCGGCGCCCTGCCGGCCCCGCTGGCCCGCGCCCTGGCCGCGCCCGAACTCCAGGCCCGGGTGTCCGATCTGGAGTTCGCCGACACGCTGCTGGTGCTCGACTGCGACCCGCGTGACGACATGCCGATCATCGATCTGCGAATCCGCAAGGGCGTGCGCCGCAACGGGGTCAAGCTGGTGGTGGCCAGCTCCCGGCCCACCGCCCTGGACCAGAACGCCACCGTCATCTCGCGCTATAGCCCGGGGACCGTCGAGCAGTTCCTCACCGAGCTGCAGTCCTCGCTTGATGACCAGGCCCAGGACGGCCAGGGTCAGGGCGAGCTGGCCGAGCTGCTGCGCGGCGGCGGCGATGACGTGGTCATCGTCTGGAGCGAGCGGATCGGCGCCCAGGCGGCGGCGAGGCTACTGGGGATCGTCGACCGGCTGGGGATCGGCGAGCACCCAGGCGCTGGCCTGCTGCAGATCCCCGGCGGCGCCAACGGACGTGGGCTGCGCGAGGCCGGCGCGGTCCCCGACGCCGGCCCGGGCTACGCCACGCTGACCAACCCCGGTCGCGGGGCCGCCCAGATCGCCCGCGCCGCCGCCGACGGCGAGCTGACGGCGCTGTACCTGATGCAGACCGACCCGCTTCGCGATCAGCCCGACCGGGCGCGGTGGGAGAGCGCGCTTCAGTCCGCCGCCCTGGTCGTCGCCCACGCCTCGGTGCTCACCGAGGGTCTGCGGGAGCACGCCAACGTCATCTTCCCGGCCGAGTCCCACGCCGAGAAGGAGGGCACGGTGGTCCACCCCGACGGCCGCCTACAGCGGTTGCGGATCGCCATCGCCCACCCCGGCGAGGTCAAGGCCGGCTGGGCCGTGCTGGCCGAGCTGGCCCGCCGGACCGGCACCGACTTCGGTATCGAGCGCAGCGCCGACGCCTTCGAGCAGCTGGTGGCGGCGGTCGGGGTCTATGAGGGACTGACGCTCGACGAGCTCGGCGGTCACGGCGTCCGCTGGCCCGAGCGCCCCCAGTCGGCGCCGCTGGCTGGAGCCGCCTCCGAGCGGCCCGCGGTCGTGCCGACCCCGCCGCCGGAGCCGGATGCGGCCGGCAACGGGTCGCTGCGGCTGGGTAGCTACCGTCCGATCTGGGCCGCCCCCGAAGTAGAGATCTCCCCCGCGCTGAAGTACCTCGTGCCCCACCAGCACCTCGAGCTCTCCCCCGCCGACGCCCAGCGCCTGGGGATCGAGCACGGCGACCGGGTCCAGGCCTCCAGCAACGGAACGCGGGTCTCGGCCGTGGCCGCCGTCCGCTCAGGCGTGCCGGCAGGCAGCGCGTTCTTGGCCGATGGGCTGGCCGAGGACTCGGCCAATGCGCTGACCGAGCCGCTGATCGAGGTGCGCAAGGTCGAGGCGGTGGCGGCCGCCGCCGAGGGCGATGGGGGGGCCGAGTGAGCGTCTTAGCCGACGTCAACTACTTCGAGCCCTGGTGGGTTCAGATCGTCAAGGCGCTGCTGATCTTCCTGGTCATCTTCGCGCTCCTGCCCATCATCATCGTCTACGAGCGCAAGCTGCTCGGGCGCTTCCAGGGTCGCTACGGCCCCAACCGCGTCGGCCCCTACGGCTTCGCCCAGCCGCTGGCCGAGATCGTCAAGTTCGCCACCAAGGAGCCCTCGCGGCCGACGACGTCGATCGGCTACCTGTTCCGGATCGCTCCGATGATCGCGATCATCACCGCCGTCGCGGCCCTGGCTCTGGTGCCCTTCGGCGACGTCCAGCACATCTTCGGCCAGCGCGTCGGGCTGTACGGCATCGACGTCTCGATCGGCCCCCTGTACGTGTTCGCGTTCGCCGGCATCTCGTTCTACGGGATCATGCTCGGCGGCTGGTCGTCGGGCTCCAAGTACTCGTTTTTGGGCTCTATGCGAGCCGCCGCGCAGTTGATCTCCTACGAGGTCTCCCAGGGCCTGGCCCTGGTCGGTGTGATCCTCACCGCGGGCACCCTGTCGCTGACCGGGATCGTCCACGCTCAGGGCGGGCTGTGGTACTTCATCCCGCAGTTCGTCGGCTTCTTGGTCTTCATGACGGCGTCGTTCGCCGAGACCAACCGGGCGCCGTTTGACCTCGTCGAGGCCGACGCGGAGCTGGTCGGCGGCTACTTCACCGAGTACGGCGGGACCGCGTTCGTTGCCTACCTGTTCGCCGAGTACACGAACATGATCGTGGTCGCCGGAATCACGGTGACGATGTTCTTCGGCGGCTGGCTGCTCCCCTTCGGTCTGCACCCCCCGGGCTGGGTCGACCCGTTCGTGGTGCTGGCCAAGATGCTCCTGATCCTCACGCTGTTCATCTGGATCCGGGCCACACTGCCGCGGCTGCGCTACGACCAGCTGATGTCTTTCGGCTGGAAGATCCTGCTGCCGCTGGCCACTCTGAACCTGGTCGTGACCGCGGTGCTGGTGGTCTCGTGAGAATGGCCCGGTCGACTAAGACAAGGACGAGGCGATGACCCCACCCTACGATCCCGGTGCCGATGTGATCGAGGTGATGCGGGCTCCCGCATCGGGCACGGTCCGCGGCGCCTACCGCGTGTTCGGAGAGACGCTGCGCGGGCTCAAGACGACGTTTGCCAGGATCGTGGAAGGGCCCCACACGATCCAGTACCCGGAGGAGAAGACTCCGGTCTATCCCCGCTTTCGCGGCCGCCACAAGCTCCACCGCTTCGAGGACACCGGCCTTGAGAAGTGCGTCGGCTGCTCCCTGTGCGCCGCCGCCTGCCCGGCCGACTGCATCCGGGTGGTGGCGGCCGAGAACACCCCCGAGCACCGGATCTCGGCCGGCGAGCGCTACGCCGCCGTGTACGAGATCAACCTCAGCCGGTGCATCTTCTGCGGCTACTGCGAGGTGGCCTGCCCGTTCGACGCGATCACCATGGGCCACGACTACGAGATGTCTGACTACACCCGCTCGGACCTGATCTTCACCAAGGAGATGCTCCTGGCCGAGGCGATCGAGCGCACGCCGTTGCGGCGCGAAGGGGAGTAGGCGGAGACAGCCGTGTCCGCCGTCCTCTTCTTCATCGCCGCGATCGGCGCCCTGACCGGAGCGATCGGGGTCGTGATGCTGCGCAACCCGTTCTACTGCGTGCTCGCGCTGGTTGGCCATCTGATCTGCCTCGCCGCCCTGTTCCTGCTCCTGCGCGCGGAGTTCGTGGCCGCCGCCCAGGTTGTCGTCTACGCCGGCGCGGTGATGGTGCTCTACGTGTTCGTGGTCGCCTACATCGGCGGCGGCGACGAGCCGCTGACCAGGATCGGCGGCGCGCTCAAGGTGCTGGGCCCGATCTTCGCCCTGGCCCTGGCCATCGAGCTGTGCATCGCGCTGCTGGGCACCGCGCTCAAGGGCGTCTCGGGCCATGGCGCCCCGTACGTGGCCGGCTTCGGGAGCCCCCGGGACATCGGGCAGCTGTTCTTGACCAAGTACCTGTTCCCGTTCGAGCTCGCCTCGCTGCTGCTGATGGTCGCGGCCGTCGGCGCCGTGGTGCTGGCCCGCCGCCGTCGCGGTCTCGAGGAAGAGGAGCCCGACGCGGCGCTGCAACGCCGGTACCGGCCGGACCGCCCGGTGTTCACCGGCACCCTGGCCGAAGCCGCCGGCCTGCGGCCCGGAGCCGGCACCGGCGAGGGCGAGGTCGAGGACCAGTCCGAGCGCGAGACCGTGCCCGCCGAATCGAACCCAACCTCCGAGGGTGGCTGGTAGTGGCCATCGGGTGGTACCTGGTCGTCTCGGCGCTGATCTTCTGCGTCGGCGCCGTCGGCGTGCTGACCCGGCCCAACCCGCTGGTCATCCTGCTCTGCCTGGAGCTGATGCTCAACGCCGCCAACCTCGCCCTGGTCGCCTTCGCCCGGATGTGGGGCTCGGCCGACGGGCAGGTGTTCGCCCTGATCGTGATGGTGGTGGCCGCCTGCGAGGTGGTCGTGGGACTCGGCCTGATCGTCGCCATCTACCGGCGGCGCATGGCCATCAACGTCGACGAGCTCAACGAGCTGCGCGGATGACTGCGGGAGTCGCGCGGCCATGAAGACGACCACCTGGGGATGGCTGATCCTGCTCTGGCCGCTGCTCGGCACGATCGTCATCGGCCTCGGCTTCCGGCGCTTCCCCGCCCAAACGGCGGGCTGGCTGGCCACGCTGATGATCGCGCTCTCATTCGCCTCGGCGGTGGGCTGCCTGGTGTCTATGCTCGGACGCCCCGAGGGCTCGCGTGAGCTGACCTCCTCGTTGTGGAACTACGGCGTCAGCGTGGGCGTCAACGCCAAGCTCTCGATCCTCGTCGACCCGCTGTCGGTGTTCATGACGCTGGTCGTCTCGGGCGTCTCGACGCTGATTTTTGTCTACTCGGTCTCCTACCTCAAGTCCGACGCCGGCCGCTCGCGGTACTTCGCCTACCTCAACTATTTCGTCTTCTCGATGCTGCTGCTGGTGCTGGCGGGGAACTTCCTGCTGCTGATCGTCGGCTGGGCGTTCGTCGGCGCCGCCTCCTACCTGCTGATCTCGTTCTGGTACCGGCGGACCACGGCCACCCGCGCCGGCATGAAGGCCTTCGTGATCAACGTCCTGGGCGATGTGGGGCTGGTGCTGGGCACCTTCTTCATCTTCCGCCGCACCGGGACGCTTGACCTCCTGGCCAACTTCCACTCGGTTGACCACGTCTTCGCCCACAACGATCCGAACCTCGTGGCCGGCTGCCTGCTGCTCCTCGTGGGGGCGTTCGCCAAGTCAGCTCAGGTGCCGCTTCACACCTGGTTGCCCGACGCCATGGAAGGCCCGACCCCCGTGTCGGCCCTGATCCATGCGGCGACCATGGTGACCGCCGGCGTCTATCTGCTGGCCCGGATGCACGTGCTCTTCGAGCACGCGCCGACCGCTGCCGATGTCGGCGCGATCGGCGGCTGCGCGACGCTGCTGATCGCGGCCACGATCGCGATCGTCCAGACCGACCTCAAGCGGGTGATCGCCTACTCGACCATGTCGCAGATCGGCTACATGATCATGGCCGTGTCGGTGGGGGCGTACTCGGCCGGCCTGTTTCACCTGATGACGCACGCCTTCTTCAAGGCGCTGCTGTTCATGGCCGCCGGCTCGATCATCAGCGCCATGGGCGGGATCCAATCGCTTGACCGCATGAGCGGCTTTCGCAAGGCGCTTCCCTTCACCTATGGGGCGTTCATCGTCGGCGGACTGGCTCTGTCCGGGATGCCCCCGTTCTCCGGCTGGCTGTCCAAGGACGACATCATCGGCTACCTGGACTATCGCGGCGGCGCCTTTGCGATCTTCGGGGTTCTCGGATACGTGGGGGCCCTGCTGACCGGGATCTACACCTTCCGGATGATCTTCCGCGCCTTCTGGGGCCGGCCCTGCGAGGAGGCGCGCGAGCTCGAGCACGGCCACCAGGTCCACCACGAGGTCCCCACCAACCCGATGACCGGCGAGGCCGAGGACACCGACGTCGGCTTTCCCGGTCCCGCTCACCCGATCGCCGAGCGGGAGCTGGCGATGAAGGTTCCGATGACGATCCTGGGCACCCTGGCCCTGATCGGCGGGGTCCTCCAGATCCCCGGCGTCGATGCCGGCATCAACCGCTTCTTGTCGCCGACGTTCGCCAATTCCCGCCTGGCCCACATCGACCCCACCACCGGCAGCTCCTGGGAGGGGTTGATCATCGGCGGGCTGGTCGCGGTGCTCGGGATCGCCATCGCCTACGGCGTCTACGTCCGCCAGCCCGGGACGTCGGCCCGGTTGATCACTCGGTTCGGCGCCGTTCACACCTTCCTGGTCAACAAGTGGTACTTCGATGAGCTGATCGACCTCCTGGTCGTCCGCCCCGCCCAGTGGCTGGGCCGGTTCACCGACACGGTCCTGGAGCAGGGCGTGATCGCCGGGGGGATCACCGGCGGAGTCACCGGCCTGGTCCGGGCCAGCTCGGCCGCGGTGCGGCGCCTGCAGACCGGCTTTCTGCGTTATTACGCCGCCGCCATGGTCCTCGGCGTGTTTGGAATGGCCCTCTACTTCCTGATCTCGGCGACATGACGCTGTCGATCCTGATCTGGATCCCGCTCGCCGTCTCGCTGGTCGCCTCCCAGCTGCCGCCCCGGCTGGTTTCGCGGGTCTCGGTCCTCGGCAGCCTGGTCACCCTGGGGATCGCGATCTCCTTTTTGGTCCGCTTCAAGACCGGCCAGGCCGGGCTTCAGTTCGTCACCGACAAGATCTGGATCTCCGCGCTCGGGATTCACTACAAGCTCGGGCTCGACGGTCTCAACGTGGCGCTGGTGGTGCTGGCCGCGCTGGTGTTCACGGCGGCGCTGCTGTTCGCCTCCACCCGCGAGTGGGACCGCCCGCGCATCTTCTACTTCCACTTCGGGTTGGCCCAGAGCGCCGTGTTGGGCGCCTTCTGCGCCAAGGACCTGGCCCTGTTCGTCGTCTTCTTCGACCTGATGCTGATCCCGTTCTACTTCCTGGCCGGGATCTGGGGCACCGGCGACCGGGTGCGGGCCACCACCCGCCTGGTCATCTACACGCTGGTGGGGTCGTTCTTCATGCTGGTCGGCGCGATCGCCACCGGAGTGCTGGCCTCAAGCCAGCACGGCACGCCGCTGACCTTCGCGATCAGCGCGCTTCACTCGCTGCCGCTCTCCCACAGCTCGCAGGAGTGGATCTTCCTCTCCTTCGCCGTGGCCTTCCTGGTCAAGATGCCGTTGGTGCCGTTTCACGGCTGGCTTCCGGACGGCTACAAGGCGATGCCGATCCCGGCCGTGGCGGTGTTCTCGGCGGTTCTCTCCAAGGTGGCGGCCTACGGCTTTTTGCGGATCGTGCTGCCGCTGTTTCCGTTCGCCTCGGCCCACTTTCAGACGCTGATGCTGATCATCGCCCTGACCTCGATCCTGTGGGGGACGCTGGTCGCCTTCACCACTCCCGACGCCCGGCTGGTCGTCGCCTACTCCAGCGTGGCCCAGCTCGGCTTCATCACCTTGGGCATCTTCTCGCTGCGCCCCGAGGGCGGGCAGGGGGCGCTGCTGCAGATGGTCAACCACGCCCTCGTCACGGCACCGCTGTTCTTCATCGTCGCCGCGCTGGCGGCCCGCGCCGGCGGCTCGGAGAAGCTGGCCGCGATGGGCGGCATCGCCTTCCGGGCCCCGGTCCTGGCCACCCTGTTCCTGATCGTCACGCTGGCCACGCTGGCGATGCCCGGCTCGTCGAACTTCGTCGGGGAGTTCATGATCCTGCTGGGCCTGTTCAAGGCCAAGCTGGCGATCGCCCTGATCGCCTCGATCGGCGTCGTGGGGGCCGCCGTGTACGCGCTGCGGCTCTACATCCGCTCGATGCACAACCGCGTCGGGCCGCAGGTGACGTCGCGAGAGATCGGGCTGCGCGAGGCCGTCGCCGTGGTGCCGGTGGTCCTGGTCGTCCTGGTATTCGCGTTCTATCCCCAGTTCGGGCTGCGGCGCTCTGAGGCGTCGCTGAAGGCGTCGATCGCCGCCGCCCAGGCCGATCAGCAGCATTCAAGCCTCAGCGCCAGCCGGGGTGGCGCGTTGACCGCGAGCCGAGCGCCATGAACGTCGTGACCCTGCAGCTCGCCGCCGCCACCGCCCACGGTCCCCACATCGACTGGGCCGAGTTCCTGCCCTTCCTGATCCTCAGCGGCGGCGCCCTGGTGGTGCTGCTGTTCGGGCTGCTGCCGGGCGCCTACCCGCGCGAGCGGATCGTGCCGGCGCTGACGATCTTGACCCTGGCGCTGGCGATCGCCGACTACATCGTGCGCTTCAACCACTCGGCCTCGATCATCTCCGGCGCCCTGGCCGTCGACGATCTGGCGATCGTGCTCGATCTGATCTTCGCCGTGGCGGCGATCGCCAGCGTGGTGATCTCGCTGCGATCGCCCGGACCGCGCAGCGCCGGCCAGGGCGAGTTCTACTCGCTGCTGCTGTTCAGCGTCCTGGGCATGGCGGTGCTGGTCTCGGCCCAGAACCTGGTCACGCTGTTCATCGGCTTCGAGATGCTCTCGATCCCGCTGTACATTCTGTGCGCCTCGGAGTACCGCCGCGAGGGTTCGCTCGAGGCGGGGCTGAAGTACCTGGTCATCGGCTCCGTGGGTTCGGCGACCCTGGTCTACGGGCTGGCCCTGGTCTACGGCTCGACCGGCTCGACTGACTTCAGCGGGATCGCCAACGCCATCAACAGCGGGGTGATCGCCGGCGGCCTGCTCGGCGACCCGATGCTGCTGACCGGACTGGCTCTGGTCATCGTCGGTTTCGCCTTCAAGGCCTCGATCGCGCCATTTCACCAGTGGACACCTGACGTCTACGAGGGAGCCCCGACCCCGGTCACCGCGTTCATGGCCACCGCCACCAAGGCGGCGGCGTTCGGGGTGCTGCTGCGGTTCTTCGACGTCGCGGTGGGCGGAGCCCAGAACACCTGGGCCCCGGCGCTGGCCACGATCGCCACGATCACGATCGTCGTCGGCAACGTCGGCGCGCTGGGGCAGACGTCTCTGAAGCGGATGCTCGGCTACTCGAGCGTGGCCCAGGCCGGCTACATCCTGGCCGGCGTCGTGGTGGGGACCCGGCTCGGCGTCGACGCCACGGTCCTCTACCTGATCGTCTACATGTTGATGAACATCGCCGCCTTTGCCGTGATCGTGGCCGCCCAGCACGAGCGCACCGACGGCGACGACCTGTCGGGGTTCGCGGGCCTGGGGGCCCGAAGTCCGTGGCTGGCGTGGTCGATGACGATCGCCATGCTTTCGCTGGCCGGGATTCCCGGCACGGTCGGGTTCATCGGAAAGTTCCAGCTCATCCACGCCCTGGTCAACGGCGACTACACGTGGCTGGCCATCGTGCTGGTGATCGGCTCGATGATCTCGCTCGGCTATTACCTGCGGGTGGTGGCGGCGATCTGGATGAGCCCCCCGACCCCGGCTCCGCTGCCGATCGGCGCGGGCGCCTACGGCGGTTCGCCGGGCGCCGGGTTGGCCCCGATCGCCGGAGGGTCCCCCGAGGCCGACGCGGCGCTGGAGCTGGGGGGCGGCGGCGGCGGCGTCCGGCTATCGCCGTCCCGGGCCTTTCCGGTCCCGGAGGTCACCTTCGTCGCCGCCCTGTTCGCGGCGGCCAGCATCTTCTTCGGGATCTTCCCCTCGCCGCTGTTCAACCTGGTGGCGCACGCCGGCCGCGCCCTCACCGGCCTCTTCTAGCGCTGCGCGCGGGCTGCGCGGGCGGGGGCGGGGGGCTGCGGGGGACGTGATGTCCCTAACTTCCCTATACGGGAAGTCAGTCACCTCACCCCCAAGTAGTTAGCGCCGCCGGGTCGGGGGTAGCGCTCAGGTATGGACGAACCAGACAAGAACGCCTCGACCCAGCCGCTCCCCGGCTCCGTCTCGGACCAGAACCAGGAGGAAGCCGAGCCCGGGCACGACGCCGCGCCCGGCTCCGGGACGGGCGATCGCCCCGACCGCGGATCTGGTGGCGAGTCCGGCGAGGGCTCGCAGTCGACCGGCAACCCCGACAGCGCAGGCTGACCCCGGGACGGGGCGCGCCGCGCCTCGTTATGCGGCCGCGACGGCCGGAGCTGGGGGCTTGTCGCTGTCGCTGTCGCTGTCGCTACCGGCGGCGGCCGGCCCACTGCGCACGAAGCGCATCACCCCGTCCTCGACGGAGCCAAGCCGCAGCGTCATCATGTCCAGGGCGTAGTTCTGGTAGACGCGCCAGGGCCGTACCGACCCCTGGCGGGGGAACTTGTCGACCGAGCGCAGGATGTAGCCGGAGTTCAGGTTCAGCAGCGGCTCGGAGACCACCTCCGGATCGGCGTCCCGAGGCACGCAGTAGGCGTAGTCGCGCTCGCGCATGTGATTGAGCAGCCGGCACACGTACTCCAGCGTGAGGTCGCACTTCAGCGTCCAGGAGGCGTTGGTGTAGCCGATCACCAGCGCCGCGTTGGGGACGCCGCCGAGCATCATTCCCTTGTAGGTCATGCGCTCAGGCAGATCCAGACGCCGGCCATCGATGGTCAGCTCGAGGCCGCCCAGCGGCAGCAGCTGCAGTCCGGTGGCGGTGACGACCACGTCGGCCTCGACCTCGCCGCCGCCGCGCAGCTCGACTCCGGTCTCGGTGAAGCGCTGCACCTCATCGGTGACGATCGTTGCTGCGCCGTCGCGGATCGCCTCGAACAGATCGCCATCCGGGCACACGCACAGGCGCTGATCCCAGGGGTTGTAGCTGGGCTTGAAGTGGGTGTCGACCTCGTAGCCTTCGGGCAGCTGCGACGCGACGCCGCGGCGGATGATCGCCTTGATCAGCTGCGGCCGCCGTCGGCTGAGCTGGTAGCTGAGGGCCATCAGGGCGACGTTCTTCCACCGCACCGCCTGGTAGGCGAGGTTCGTCGGCAGCATGCGGCGGGCCAACTTGGCCAGCGGATCCACCGCCGGCAGCGAGACCATGTAGCTGGGGGAGCGCTGGAGCATCGTCACGTGGGCGGCCTTCCGGGCCATCGCCGGGACCAGCGTCACCGCCGTGGCGCCGCTGCCGATCACCAGCACCCGCTTGCCGGCGTAGTCGAGCTCCTCCGGCCACTGCTGGGGATGGATCAGCGCCCCGCGGAAGCGGTCCATCCCTTCAAACTGGGGTGTGTAACCGCCGCCGTAGTCGTAGTAGCCGCTGCACATGAGCAGAAACGAGCAGGTCAGCACCACCGTGTCGCCGGCATCGCCGCGCTCGGCGGTCACCGCCCAGCGCGCCTGGGAGCTGTCCCACGCCGCCGAGACCACCCGGTGCCGGCAGCGGATGTGGTCACCGACTCCGTACTCGCTCGCCGTCTCCCGGATGTAGCTCAGGATCGACGGGCCGTCGGCGATCGTCTTGGCGTCCTTCCACGGCTTGAACGAGTACCCCAGGGTGTGCATGTCGGAGTCAGACCTGATCCCCGGGTAGCGGAACAGATCCCAGGTTCCCCCTGTGTCCTCGCGGGCCTCGAGGATCACGTAGCTGCGGTCCGGGCACTCTCGCGTGAGGTGGCAGCCGGCCCCGATCCCCGACAGACCGGCCCCGACGATCAGCACATCGAAGTGCTCATTAGGTTCGGTACGCATGCGTATCGCGCCCAAGCTTACTGGGGCCGCGCCCCCGCGCGTGCGTGACGATCGTCACAGACCTCGATGCGGCCGGGGCCCCGGGAGCGAGCCCCGGGAGGGACCACCGGGGCAACCGGTCCCGGCGCTACGATCGGCCGCCCGTGGACTATCCCGTGGAGACCTTCACCGAAGCCGAGCGCCAGCGCCTGACGCCCCACGTGACCAACCTCGATCGGCCGGTGTTCGCGCTCACCAACTTGCCCGAGACGGTCAAGGGGGCGCTGTTCGCGCGCTACTCCCGATACCCCGGGACGCTGCGCCGGCTGCTGCTCGACGAGTTCGCCGACGACCTCCCGCAGACGCCGGCCGACCACACCCAGGAGGGCGAGCGGGCCGCCCAGCTCTACGAGCGGATCTTCCTCGGCTACGGCGACGATTCGGTGGCCCAGCTGGGGGGAGCCCACGTGGCCTGCGAATGGGTCTCCAACGTCCTCACCAAGCTCCTGCAGCGCCCGCGGCTGGCCGCCTACCTGGAGCAGTCCACGCGCTACATCGCCTACGACGCCCCGATGCCCGCCTCCGATCACGCACCGCCCCGGTATCGCTACTACCGCGACGACGAATTGGGGCCCCAGTACGTCGCCGCGATGGATCAGCTGTTCACGATCTACCGTGACGCCCTTCCCCGCGTCACCCAATGGGCGCAGCGCGAGTTCCCCCGCCGCCCCGACGAGCCGCCGCAGGCCCACGACCGGGCGATCAAGGCCAAGGCGCTCGACCTCCTCCGGGGTCTGCTCCCGGCCGCGTCGCTGTCGCACATGGGCATCTACGCCAGCGGCCAGACCTACGAGCAGCTGATCCTCCACCTGCTCGCGCACCCGCTCGCGGAGGCTCGCGACTACGGGGCGATGATCCTCCGGGAGGTGCGGGCGGTGATCCCGAGCTTCGTCACCCGGGTCCAGCGTCCCGATCGGGGCGGAGAGTGGATCGGCTATCTCGAGCGCCGGGCCCGCTCCGGACAGCGTTGGGCCCAGCGTCTGGGGCTCGACCGACAGCACGACGACGGCGGGCCGTCAGTGACGCTGCTGGGCGTGCAAGGCGACGAGGAGGACCTGCTTACCGCGCTGTTGTTCGAGTCGAGCGCCAGCTCCGAGGCGGAGATCCGCAGCGCCGTCGAAACGCTCACCGCGGCCCAGAGCGCCGAGCTGCTGTCCGATCTCATCGGCGAGCGAGCCAACCGCCGCCACCGGCCCGGCCGGGGCTTTGAGGCGCTGCGCTACCGCTTTGAGATCGTCGCCGACTACGGCGCCTTTCGCGATCTCCAGCGCCACCGGATGCTGACCGTGCAGTGGCAGGCCCTGACCCCGGACCTGGGAGCCGACGTGCCTGAGCAGGTGGGGCTGGCCGGCGTCGGCGGGGCCTACCGCCAGGCGCTCGACCTATCCCGCACCGAGTACGAGCGCCTCGCCGGCCAGGGATTGCACAGCGCCGCCCCGTACGCCCTCTGCCTGGGCTACCGGATCCGCTTCGTCCTGGACCTCAACGCGCGCGAGGCG
>DASXJY010000172.1:0-7668 GCA_036497115.1 Solirubrobacteraceae bacterium | reverse complement strand
ACGCTTCCCACGAGCTCACTGGTGCTAACCACCCCGGTCGTAACCCCGGCCGGGATCAACCTCGCGGTTCCGCCAGTCGTCCAGGGCGCGACGTTCACGCTCGACGGCGGATCGGCGGTGGCGGTAGTTCATGCACTGGTCCTCACGGGTCAGGGAGGGTGGACGATGACCCAGGCCAACCTGGCCGGCGGCGACCTGGCATTGACGATTCCCACCACCGCCTCGGCCGGCACGTACACGAGCAATCTGACGTTCACTCTGGCCACCGGGCCGTAGACGGCGCGCCGCCGGATGCTCGGTCATGCTGTCGGCAATGCGCCTGTTGACGCCGGTCGCGATCGCAGCAGTGATCAGCTGCTCGGCCACGCCGGTCGCGCTCGCCGCTCGAGCCGGCTCGCAGCTCGGCTTCGCGGTCGACGCGATTGGCTTTAGGTCCTACTTCGTCTTCAATGCGCGGCCGGGCGCATCAGTGCACGGCACGCTGCGGGTCGTCAGCCTGACAGCCGGCGCCAAGACGGTCCTGGTGCGGCCCGTGGACGTCAGCACAGCGGCGGCCGGCGGACTGCAGTACGGAGACCACGGTCCCGTTGGGAACGGCCGCTGGCTCACCCTGGGGCGCCGCAGCGTGCGCGTCTCTGGCACCGGATCGGCGCGCGTCCCCTTCACGGTGCGCGTGCCGTCTGGCGCCGGCACGGGTGACCATTTCATGGGCATCACGGCGGTCGACCGACGCGTCCTGGCCGAACATCCGAGCGGGCATGGAGCGATCCGCCTGCGGCTCATCCCGCGACTCGCGATGACGCTAGAGCTCCGGCTGCCCGGCCGGCACCGAAGCGGTCTCGCGCTCGGCGGCGTCAAGGTCCAGGTGGCACCTTCCGGCGCGTCGCTGACGTTCGGTATATCCAACCCACAGAACACGTTGATCCCGTCGACGATCGGCAGCGTCACCGTGTGGCAGGGCGGCACCCCGCTATTTAGCCGCGACATAGAGCTGGCAAGCTTCGTTCCGAGGACGGCGATCAGCTACCACGTGCCGTGGGAAGGGACGCCGGTGCAGGGTACCTACCGCGTCACGGGGGAGCTCCGCCCGGTCGGTGCGCCGGCGATCGAGTTCGCTCGAACCGTCACCTTCGGCAGCAGCGCCATCCGACAGTTCCGAGCTCAGACCGGCAGGTCAGCCAGGCAAACCTCAAGCATCCCCATCGTGCTGATTGTGGCGCTGGCTCTTGCGCTGGCCGCCGCCGTAGCCCTTGGTGTCGCGTATACAACTGCGCGCCGGCAGATCAGGCGCGGGGTGTAGGTGACACCAGCGAGCAGCAAGTGGCTGACGTCAGGCGGTCACGTGTTGTCGCCCGCCAGCAACCGGTAGGCGACCATGTCCTGGCGCTCTTGGCGGGCCTGCATGTAGGAGCGCAGCACGGCCTCGGGGGTGAAGCCGGCCCGCTCGGCGACGCGCTGGGAGGAGCGGTTCTCGGTCGCCGCCAGCAGCACCAGGCGCTCCAGACCGAGGGCTCGGACGCCCCAGTCGCAGATCAAGCGAACCGCGCGGGTGGCGTGCCCCTGACCGCGGGCCGCGCGCGCCAGCCAGTAGCCGACCTCGGCGCGACGGTGCTCCCACTCGATCCGGATCAGGGCGACGGAGCCGAGCAGCGTCCCGTCGGACGCGCCGACGATCGCAAACGGCGCCGCCCGGCCCTGGAAGGTCATGTCGTAGCGCTGCAGCAGGTAGGCCCGGGCATCGGTCTCGCCGTAGTTGGGCGGCACCCGCGTCCAGCGCGAGATCTCAGGGTCCTGGCAGGCCTCCACGAGCGCCCGGAGGTCGGAGTCGCGCCAGGGACGGAGCACCGTCTCGCCGTCGACCAGCGGTTCGGCGGGCAGCCTTATTCGGGCCACGCGCTGTGCTCCTCGAGCGCCCGCTGGAGCGTCGCGACGTCGCTGCCGGGGTCCTGGGTCGCCAGCCAGCGCTCGGCGGCGCGGCGGCCGCCCAGGCCTCTGAGCCCGCGCTCGCCGTGCTCGGCGGTGAAGTCGGCCAGCGCGTGGAGGCGCCTTCCCCGCAGCCGCCGGGCCGGGAGATCAAGCCGGCCGCGGTGGTCGTCAAGCGCGTCGGCGAGGTCAGGGATTCCCGAGCCGGGGGCCAGCGAGGAGACGGCGACAACGGCAGTATCGGTGTCGCCCAGCGACCGCAAGGCTGCTCGCAAGTCGGCCAGGGCCCGCTGCGCCGGCCGGCCGAGGTCGGCCTTGGTGACCACGAGCACGTCGGGGACCTCCATGATCCCCGACTTCAGAAACTGCAAGACGTCGCCCGAGCCGGGCTGGACGATCACCGCCACCGTGTCGGCGACGTCGGCCACCTCGGTCTCGGATTGCCCCACCCCGACGGTCTCGATCACCACCACGTCGAAGGCCACGGCCAGCGCTGTCGCCGCCGCCCGTGTCGCCGGGGCCAGCCCGCCGAGCCGCTCCCCGGCCGCGGTGGAGCGGATGAACAGCCCGTGGTCGGAAGGATCGCGCTCGATCCGTCCTCGGTCGCCGAGCAGGGCTCCACCGGACCGTCGCGAGCTGGGATCCACCGCCAGCACGGCCACCGTCCGACCCCGGCGGCGCCACTCGGCGGCCAGCCGCGACAGCAGCGTCGACTTGCCCACGCCGGGAGGCCCGGTGACCCCCACGATGTGGGCCGGTGCCTCGGCGCCCAGCGCGCCCGGGGAGACCGCCGCCAGCAGCGCCGCGGTCTGGGCGCGCGCCGGCTCGCCGCGGCTCTCGACCAGGTTCAGCACGGCCGGCGCCGCGGCCAGATCACGCTCCCGCAGGCGGACGGCAAGCTGTTCAGCGTCCGGCGGGGCTGCGCTCAAGCGGGGGCGGCGGTGTCGACGCCGTAGCGTTGCCCGACCAACGCGATGATGTCGCGCATCATCTGGTTCAGATCCCAGTCCTTGGGGGTGTACACGGCGGCTACGCCGGCGCTGCGCAGCGCCGCGGCATCGCCCTCGGGGATGATCCCCCCGACGACCACCGGGACGTTGCCGACGCCGGCCTCGTCCAGCTCCTGCAGGACCGACGGGATCAGCTCGGCGTGCGAGCCCGACAGGATCGAGAGTCCCACCACGTGCACGCCCTCCTGGGCCGCCGAGCTGGCGATCTGCGACGGGGTAAGGCGGATGCCCTCGTAGACGACGTCCATTCCGGCGTCGCGGGCGCGGACCGCGATCTGCTCGGCGCCATTGGAGTGGCCGTCGAGGCCCGGCTTGCCGACCAGGAACTTCAGCCGGCGTCCCAGCGCTTCGCTGACCCGCTCCACCTCGTCGCGCAGCTCGGAGATGTCCCCGCTGGGCACCGCAGCGGCTTCCCCGACGCCGGTGGGGGCCCGGTACTCGCCGAACACCTCGCGCAGCGTCTGGGCCCACTCGCCAGTGGTGGCGCCGGCTCGGGCGGCGGCGATCGTCGCCGGCATGATGTTCTCGTCGTCGGTCCGGGCCACGCGGGCGAGCTCCTCCAGGGCTCGTTCGACGGCGCTGCGGTCGCGCTGGGCGCGCCATTGCTCCAGAGCCTCGCGGCGCTCGGCCTCCACGGCGGGGTCGACGACGAGGATCCCGCCGTCGGCGTCGGCGACCAGGGGCGAGGGCTCGCTGCTGGTGAAGCGGTTCATGCCCACGACCGTGCGCTCGCCCGACTCGATCCGCCGCCACCGCTCGCGCTGGGATTCGACCAGGGCGGACTTCATGTAGTCGACGGCGTCGACGGCTCCGCCCAGCTCGGCCACGCGGCCCATCTCCTCGCGGGCGCCGTCGGCCAGCTCGGCCACCAGCCCGTCCATCACCTTCGAGCCCTCGAACACGTCGGGGTACTCGAGCAGGTCGGTCTCGTAGGCCAGCACCTGCTGCAGTCGCAGCGACCACTGCTGATCCCAGGGCCGCGGGAGCCCCAGCGCCTCGTTCCAGGCCGGAAGCTGGATGGCCCGGGCCCGGACGCCTCGACCCAGGGTCACCGCCAGCGCCTCCAGCGCGATGCGGTACACGTTGTTCTCCGGCTGGGCCTCGGTCAGGCCGAGCGAATTCACCTGCACGCCGTAGCGGAAGCGACGGTGCTTGTCGTCCTGGACGTCGTAGCGGTCACGCCCCAGCTCATCCCACAGCTGGGACATCGCCCGCAGCTTGGCGTGCTCCTCGATGAACCGGACGCCGGCGTTGACGAAGAACGAGATCCGCCCGAACACGCTGCCCATCAGCTCCTGGGGAACGCGTTCGCGGACGGCGTCGAGCACGGCGATCGCGTTGCTCATCGCGTAGGCGATCTCCTGCACCGGGGTGGCCCCGGCCTCCTGCAGGTGATACGAGCAGATGTTGACCGGATTCCACTTGGGCACGTGCTGGACGGTGTAGGCGATCGTGTCGGCGATCAGCCGCATGCTGGGGGCCGGGGGGAAGGAGTAGGTGCCGCGGCTGAGGTACTCCTTGAGGATGTCGTTCTGGGTCGTTCCCTGCAGCTGCTCGGGTGCGATCCCGTGTTCCTCGGCGGCGACCACGTAAAGCGCCAGCAGCCACGCCGCGGTGGCGTTGATCGTCATCGAGGTGTTCATCTGATCCAGCGGGATCCCGTCCAGCAGCGTCCGCATGTCGCCGGCGTGCGCGATCGAGACGCCGACCTTGCCGACCTCGCCCCGGGCCAGCTCGTGGTCGGGGTCATAGCCGGTCTGGGTGGGGAGGTCGAAGGCCACCGAAAGGCCGGTCTGCCCCTTCTCCAGGTTCCGCCGGTAGAGCTCGTTCGAACGCCTGGCGTCCGAATGCCCTGCATAGGTACGCATCATCCACGGGCGGTCGGGCTCGGGAAGGCGTGGAGAGGGTGTCTCCGGCATCAGGCTGCCATTGTATGAGTCAGGGACCGACCGCCGCACATGCGACAATACGCGCAGATCGACCGATGCCAGATCAGAGCTCAGCCGCCACCGAGCACGCGATCCTCGCGGAGATCATCGCCCCGCTGGAGACCCTGCCAGACGACCCGCTCGCCCTCGTGAGCGCCGACTTCCCAGTCGCCCTGCGCGGGTACGACCGGATCGCGGTCGATGCCTACGTCGAGCAGACCGCCCAGCTGGTCGCCGAGCTCCAGGCCACGAGGTCTCCGGAGGCGGCGGTGCGCCGTGCGCTGGAGCGCGTCGGCGAGCAGATCTCCGGGATCCTGCAGCGCGCGCACGAGACCGCCGAGCAGATCACCGCGCAATCTCGACGCGAGGCGGAGGACCGGCTGCAGAAGTCGCGCATCGAGGCGGCCGAGATCGCCGCTGCGGCGCAGCGCAGGGTCAGCGACCTCGACGCCGACACCGACCGGATCTGGGTGGAGCGCCACCGGATCGTCGACGACGCCCGGGAGCTCGCCCAGCAGCTGATCGCGCTGGCTGAGACTGCGGCCGAGCGCTTCCCGCCGGCCGAGATGGGTCCCTACGACGACGAGACGGCTGCGACCCGGGCACCGATGGTTACTCCCGAGGAGGAGGCGGCAGCGGCCGCGGCCGGCGATCTGGAGGCCGGCCAGCCGGTGGCGGGTGGATTTGGCGACGAGCCCGAGGAAGAGCCGCTGGACGAAGGGTTCGAATTTGGAGGTCGCGGACCGGGGGCGCCAGCGCAGGCGATCTCTCCAGCCGAGAGCGACGAGACGGTGGCCTTCACCCCGCTTCAGGTCGACCCTGATGGGGAGGATGTATCCGGCGCGGGGGAGGATGTGGCCGGTGAGCCCGAGGGTCCGGGCGAGGATCTCGGGGGCGCGGACGCTGTGGGCGAGGGTGTCGGGGATGCGGGTGCCGCGGGCGAGAGTGCGGGCGGTGCGCGCGAGGATGTGGCCGGCTCTGACGAGAATTTGGCCGTTCCGGACGACGATGTCGCCGGTCCCGCCGAACCGTCGCCGCCACGGCCGCGGTCGAGCTCGGTGATCCCGCCGGCCTCCCAGGCCGCGAACCGCCGCTCCTCTCAGTAGCGCCGCCGGTAGCCCCGCCGTGCGCGTGATCGATCTCATGCACCTCGGTCGCGAGCGCGTCATCGGCTGCTGGCAGGTCGGCGATGTGCTGATCGACCCCGGTCCGAGCTCATGCCTGCCGGTGCTGCTGCGTGAGCTCGGCGACGAGCGCCCCCGGGTGCTGCTGCTCACGCACATCCACCTTGATCACGCCGGGGCCACCGGGTCGCTGGTGGAGCGCTGGCCGGACCTGGAGGTCTACGTGCACGAGCGCGGCGCGCCGCACATGGTCGATCCCAGCCGGCTGGTCGAGAGCGCGACCCGGCTGTACGGCGACGAGATGGACACCCTGTGGGGGGAGATGCTCCCGGTGCCCGAGCGCAACCTGACGATCCTGACCGGCGGCGAGCGGCTGCTCGGGGGGGAGTACGAGGTCGCCTATACCCCGGGTCATGCGTCGCATCATGTGTCGTATCTGCACGACGGCACCGCGTTTGCCGGTGATACCGGCGGAGTCAGGATCACCGAGCAGACGATGACCGTGCCGCCGACCCCGCCCCCCGACATCGATGTCGAGGCCTGGCACGAGTCGATCGCCCGGATCGCCGCCTGGAAGCCCGAGCGGCTGGCCATCACCCACTTCGGGATCAGCGACGACGTCGACGGCCAGCTGCGCGAGCTGGCCACTCGGCTCGATGACTGGGCGACGCTGGCCCGGGACCACAGCGAAAAGTCCTTCATCGCCAGCATCCAGGGTCAGATCCGCCGGGAGGGGGGAGATGCGCTCGCCGCGGCCTATCAGCAGGCCGCTCCGGCCGAGCAGCTGTACGCCGGATTGAAGCGTTACTGGAGCAAGCGCGAAGGTACGAGCTAGAGGCGAGGCGGCGGTATGCTGGCCAGGATGTCGCAGACGGTGCAGCTGCCACGTCCCCGCCTCGGGGGGCCGGGAAGTGGGCTGGGAGGTCATTGGAGGGTTGTGGTCCTCAACGACGACTACAACACCTTCGACCACGTGGCGGAGACGCTGGCCAGCGTGGTTCCGGGCGTCAACCTAGCCGACGGCTACCGGATCGCCGACCGGATACACAACACCGGTTGCGCGATCGTCTGGAGTGGCGCGCGTGAGGACGCCGAGACCTACTGGTCCCGGCTCGACGAGGCCGGGCTCACCATGGGCCCGCTCGAGAGCGGCTAGCCCGGGCGCGCGGGTTTGTTGGGGGCCGCGGGGCCTGGCCGTGGGCGGATGCGGCCCGGGGCCTGGCTGCGGGCGGATGCGGCCCGGGGCCTGGCTGTGGGCGGATGCGGCCCGGGGCCTGGCCGTGGGCGGATGCGGCCCGGGGCCACCACGCACAACCGGCTCGGAGGTCGTTCGGTACCCGCGCAAACATCCCAATGCTCGGCTCGCGGCGGCCGATTGGGACGTTTGCACCGCTCCAGACGGCAAACGTCCCAATGCTCGGCCGCGGCAGGTCGATTGGGACGTTTGCATCACTCGCTCGCCGCCCGCCCGGCCGGCCGGCCCGCCGCGGCGACGCGGTTCATCCGCGCCGAGCCTAAAGGTCCGGCGACTGCGGTTCGTCCGCGCCGAGCCGAAGGTCCGGCGACTGCGGTTCGTCTGCGCCGAGGCGAAGGCCTGGCGGCGGCGCCCCGCGCGGCGCTAGGCGCGCTCGGGAACCGGCGAACGACGCTCGGCCGGCGGCAGCGTCTTGGCCGCCTGGCGGG
>DASXJY010000171.1:0-25021 GCA_036497115.1 Solirubrobacteraceae bacterium | reverse complement strand
GACTGGCCGGCCCTGCAGCACCGGCGCTACCGGTGGTGGGTGGAGCGGGTGCGGCGGACGTTGGAGCTCTTCGACCTGGCCCGGATCGACCATTTCCGGGGCTTTGTCGCCTATTGGGCCGTCCCCGAGGGGGCTCCGAATGCGATCGGCGGCTCCTGGCGGCGAGGGCCGGGCCGGGCGGTGTTCGACGCGATCTCACGCGGCCTGGGCCCGAAGCTGCCGCTGGTCGCCGAAGACCTCGGTGTGATCACGCCGGCGGTGGAGCGGTTGCGCGATGAGCTGGGGCTGCCGGGAATGCTGGTGATCCAGTTCGGCCTTGACCCCGACCGGCCAGACAGCCCCCATCGGCTCGAAAACCACGCCGCCAACCGCGTCGTCTACACCGGGACCCACGATCACGACACCGCCCGCGGCTGGCTGGAGTCGCTGTCGGTCGCCCAGCGGAAGTTTGTCGATTCCGAGCTGGAGCGCCACGGGATGGCCAGTGCGGCCGAGCCGTGGTGGGGGCTGATCCGTCTGGCCTTCTCATCGCCGGCGCGGATCGCGATGCTCCAGGCCCAGGACGTGCTGGGGATCGGCAGCGAGGCGCGGATGAACGACCCGTCGACGGCCGGGGGCAGCTGGCGCTGGCGGATGTCCGTGGGCGCGCTGACGCCACGGCTGGCTCGGCGGCTGCGGGAGGTCACCGAGGCGGCCGGACGGCTGGCGGCCCCGTGACGTCAACCGCGGAAAGCTCAGAGAGGGCGGCGGCTGAGCTTCAGCGCAGCAAAGCGCGCCCAGGCCTTGGCGATCCGGTAGCTGTAGGTCAGGTCCCCGCGCAGCCTGGCCGGCCCGGTGGTGTCGAAGTGGATCAGCGAGGCCGGCTGCACCCGCGTCGGCAGCCCGTCCTGCTCGAGCACCGCCAGCGCCCGCTCGGCAATCGCGATCTGGCCGAAGGCGGTGGGGTGGACTCGGTCGGCCATAACGAAGTTGCGCGCGCCGAAGGACTCCAGATCGACCACCAGCGCCCCCTGGTCGGCCGCCACGCGGGTCACGATCGCGTTGAGCTCGATCACCTTCCCCCCCGCCGAGGGGCGCCCCAGCCGCAGCGGGGCGGTCAGGGCCAGGGTCCGGTCACAGCGGGCGGCGAGAAACGAGAGCGCCGCGGCGAAGTCGGTTTCGAAGGCCACCGGATCCCAGGCCGGCGCGCGCACGTCGTTGACGCCGATGTACAGGCAGCCCACCTCGTAGCGCGCCTCGGGGTTTGGCGAGCGGGCGGCGAAGGCCGGAATCTGTTCGCGCACGACGGCGGCGACGCGTGCGCCATCGACGGCGTAGCCGGTGTACGGGAGCCCCAGCGCCCGGGCCGTCCACAGCGCCCAGGATTGCAGCGCGACACCCCATTGCAGCTCGCCGCCGCCGTTGGTTATCGAGTCGCCGAACGCCAGCACACCCAGCCGGCATCCGCCATCGGCGTCGGGATCGTGATTCAAGGGACCCGGCAGCCTAGCGTCCCGCTCTGGAGCCGATGCAGCCCCACCGCCCCGGAACGCTCACCGTGCCCAACTAGTCGATAATCGCGACCCTTGCCCGACGCCACCGCCATCAAACACGACGGCCGCGAAGACATCCAATTCGCCGCCGAGGACCTGGCCGAGCGGCTTCCCACCGCCTTGGCGCCCCTGGCCCGGTTGGCCTACAACTACCGGTGGTCCTGGCTTCCGGGCGGCCCGGAGCTGTTCCGGGCCGTCGACGCCGAGCGGTTCGCGCTCTGTCTCGACAATCCGGTCCGGCTCCTGCAGGAGTCACCGAGCCGAGTCCTGAGCCGGGCCGCCCACGACGACGACCTGCTTCATCGCGCCACCGAGCTCGAGGCCCGGGTTCGTGGCGACCTCGAACGACCGTGGCCGAGCTCCCCGGTCGATCCCGCGCATCCGGTCGGCTTTTTGTGCGCCGAGTACGGGGTTCACGTCTCGCTGCCGGTGTACTCCGGCGGGCTTGGGGCGCTGGCCGGAGATCTTCTGAAGGAGGCCTCCGATCAGGCGGTGCCACTGATCGCCGTGGGATTGATGTACCGCAAGGGCTACTTCCGCCAGCGCGTTGACGCATCCGGCTGGCAGCACGAGTACTGGATCGATACCGATCCCGACCGGCTGCCGGCGGCGCTCGTCACCGGCGCTGACGGCCAGGCGCTGACGATCACCGTTCCGATCGGCGACGTTGACGTCAGTGCGCGGATCTGGCGCGTCGAGGTGGGGCGCGTGCCGCTGTTTCTGCTCGATACCGACTGTCCGGGCAACGACCCGATCGAGCGCTGGATCACCGGGCGGCTGTATGACGGCGATCCGCAGACCCGGCTGGCCCAGTACGCGCTGCTCGGTGCCGGAGGCGTGAGGGCGATGCGGGCGATGGGCTATGAGCCTGCCGTCATCCACCTCAACGAGGGCCACGCCGCCTTGGCGCCCCTGGAGCTGGCCCGCGAGCAGCGTGACGGCGACTCGCTCGAGGCGGCACTGGGCCGAGCTCGCGACCGCACCGTTTTCACCACGCACACGCCGGTTCCGGCCGGCAACGACAGCTATCCGCGGCAACAGATCGAGTCAGCGATGAGCCGGCTGGCGGTTGAGCTGGTTGGGTCGCCGCAGCAGCTGATCACCCTCGGCGGCGACGGCTCCGGCGAGCCGTCAACCCCGTTCGGGGTGACTCAGGCGGCCCTGCGCATGAGCCGGGCCGCCAACGCAGTGAGCCGCCGCCACGGCGAGGTGGCCCGCGCCATGTGGCACTGGCTGTGGCCCGACCGAGAGCTCGGCGAGGTGCCGATCGGATACGTCACCAACGGCGTCCACGTCCCAACCTGGCTGGGGGCGCCGATGCGCGAGGTCTTCGACCGCCATCTGCCGGAGGACTGGTGCCCGCATGCCGCCGACCCGGCGGTCTGGGAGGCGGTCACCAGCGTCCCCGACGAGGAGCTCTGGTCGGCTCGGCGCCGGCAGCGAGCCGAGCTGGTCGAGTTCGTGGCCGGCCGCAGCGTCGCCGACCGGCTGGTCCGGGGGGACGTACGCGGATACGTCGATGCGGCCGCTCGCAGCTTCGATCCCGACGTACTGACGATTGGCTTTGCCCGCCGGGTGGCCACCTATAAGCGCCTTGACCTTCTGACCCGTGATCCGGAGTGGACGCTGGCGCTGCTCGCCGGCGACCGCCCCGTTCAGGTGGTGCTGGCCGGCAAGGCCCACCCCCGTGACGAGGAGGCCAAGCGGGCGCTGCAGAGCCTGTTCGGCCTCAAGTCCGCGCAGATCATCGGCGAGCGGGTGGTGTTCCTCGATGACTACGACCTGCGTTCGGCGGCCCGGTTGGTCCGCGGCTGCGACGTGTGGCTGAACCTGCCGCGCCCGCCGCTCGAGGCCAGCGGCACGAGCGGAATGAAGTCCGCCTTCAACGGCGGCCTGCAGCTGAGCGTATTGGACGGCTGGTGGGCCGAGGCCTACGACGGATCCAACGGCTGGGCAATCTCCGGCGAGGTCGACACAGACCACGCCGCCCAGGATGAGCGCGACGCCGCGGCGTTTCACGGTCTGCTCGACGGCGAGGTCCTGCCCGCCTTCTACGATCGCGACGAGCGCGGCATCCCGTTGCGTTGGATCGAGCTGATGCGCAACTCGCTGCGCACCCTGGGGCCACGCTTCTGTGCCACCCGGATGGTGGCGCAGTATGTGGCGGGGCCCTACCGGACCGGCGGCTAGTCGCGTCGGCGGCTGGGTCCGCTCTGGGTCGGCTCTGGGTTGGTGGCTGGGTCCGCGCTGGGTCGGTGGCTGGGACCGCTCTGGGTCCGCGGAGGCGGCCCGGGGGGCGGCCTGCCAGCGGGCCTACCGGAGGTCCGACAGCGGCCGCGGACCCGGCCCGACGTACTTGGCGGTGGGCCGGATCAGCTTGCCCTCGCGCTTTTGCTCCATGATGTGCGCCGACCAGCCGGCGGTCCGGGCACAGGTGAACATCG
This sequence comes from Solirubrobacteraceae bacterium, assembly GCA_036497115.1. Lineage (GTDB taxonomy): Bacteria > Actinomycetota > Thermoleophilia > Solirubrobacterales > Solirubrobacteraceae > Palsa-465. The sequence continues at coordinate 21,045 of DASXJY010000171.1, read as the reverse complement.
GGGTGAACAGCGGCGCCGGAATCTCGGCGAAGTCGAGCACCACCGCCGACCAGAACTCGACGTTGGTGGCGAGAACGCGGTCGGGCTTGCGGGCCTGGAGCTCGGCCAGGGCAGCCTTCTCGAGCGCCTCGGCGACCTCGACGCGGGGAGCGCCGAGCTCGTGAGCGGTGCGGCGCAGAACCCGGGCCCGGGGATCCTCGGCTCGGTAGACACGGTGACCGAAACCCATCAGCCGCTCGCCTCGGTCGAGCAGATCCTTGACGTAGCGGTCGGCGTCGCCTGCTTGCGCCACGTCGTCGACCATCTACAGCACGCGTGAGGGCGCCCCGCCGTGCAGCGGACCGGAAAGGGCGCCGACCGCGGCCGACAGCGCCGCGGCAACGTCGGCGCCGGTCGACGCGACCACCCGGGCGGTGAACGTCGAGGCGTTCATGCCGTGCTCGGCGGCCGAGTTCCAGTAGGCGTCGATCGCCGCCACGTGGCGGGGATCGGCCTCGCCGCGCCAGCGAATCAAAAAGCGCTCGGGAATCGACCGGGCCTTGTCGATCTCTCGCTGTGAGACGGGCGGCCGGCCGATTCCGCGCGCCGACTGGGCCACGAACGACAGCGCCATCACGGAGGCGCGGGCCAGGTCATGGCGTGCCTCCTCGTCGGAAATGTCGATCAGCTGCTGAAAGCCCCACTGCGGCCCGAGCATCGCCAGCGCCGACTGCACGTCGACACGGGGATCGCCGGAGCGCACGCTGAGCGGGTGCGGCTCGGCCGGTGGCAGCCCCGGCTTCAGCGTGCCGTCGACCAGCAGCCCCCAGACCTGCTCGAACGGGACGTTGCCGACCAGTTCCTCGATGTCGACGCCCCGGTAGCGCAGCGCGCCCCCTTCGCGGTCGGGCTCGGCGATCTCGGTGGCGAAGGCGACTACGCCCTCGAGGCCGGACTGGACTTCCATCGTTGCGCTCATGGAAAGGGTTACTCCTAAAAGTCTGGGGGGCCGAGCCACAGGCTACCTTGGGTAGGCTTGGCCACCGTGCCCGACGTGCTAGAGCGCTCGGCGGTCGAGCTTGCCGCGCTGGTCCGTTCGGGCGAGCTCACCGCGAGCGAGCTGGTGGAGGCCTCCCTGCACCGCATCGAGGCGCTGCAGCCGCATCTGAACGCATTCACGTTCATCGACGGTGACGGCGCCATGGCGGCCGCCAGCACCATCACCCCCGGCGATCATCGCCCGTTCGCCGGGGTTCCGATCGCGATCAAGGACAACCGGCCCGTCGCCGGGATGCCGATCACGATGTGCAGCGACCTGTTCGGCGACTTCGTGGTCGGCCACGACGCGTTCTCGATTCGCCGCTTGCGCGAGGCGGGGTTCGTGATCGTCGGCAAGACGGCGCTGCCGGAGATGGGGATCCTGCCGACCACCGAGTCGCGTCGCTTTGGACCAACCCACAATCCGTGGGCCTTCGATCGCACACCGGGAGGCTCCAGTGGAGGGTCGGCGGCGGCGGTGGCGGCCGGCATCCTGCCGATCGCGCACGGCAACGACGGCGGCGGGTCACTCCGGATCCCCGCCGCCTGCTGCGGGCTGGTCGGTCTCAAGCCGGCCCGGGGGCGGGTGTCGGTGGGGCCGGAGGGCGGCCAGAGCTTCCTGGTCACCGACGGCGTGCTTACGCGCACGGTCAGCGACACGGCGGCCACTCTCGACGTCCTCGCCGGCTACGAGCCGGGTGATGCCAACTGGGCGCCCCCGCCGCCGGCGCCGTTTGCCCAGCTGGCCCAGCGCGATCCGGGACGGCTGCGGATCGGGATGGCCCTCAACATGCCGCTGGACGGCCCCGGCCTGGACGCGGTCAGCGCGGGCGCCGCCACGGATGCCGCGGCGCTGCTCGAGTCACTCGGCCACGACGTCGAGGAGATCACGCCGCCGTGGTCGGGCCTGGACCTGCTGCCCGAGTTCACCGCCGCCTTCGGGCCGCAGGTCGCGATGACCGTGTTCATCGGCGGCCGCCTGGCCGGCCGGGAACCGACCGAGGCCGACGTCGAGCCGCTCACCTGGGAGATGTGGCGGGCGGCGCGGGCTCAAGACACGATCGCCCTGCTGAGCGCCACCGGCAGGCTCGAATCGGTGGCCCGGTCCCTGGTCGCCTTCTTCTCCGGCTTTGACGCCGTCCTCACTCCGGCGCTGGCGCAGCGCCCGGTCTCGATCGGCGAGATCCACGGACGGGGCCCCGATCCGTGGGGCAACTACGAGCGCTCGGCGGGCTTCACGCCCTACACGGCGATCGTCAACGTCACCGGCCAGCCCGCGATCTCGCTGCCGCTCTATCACGGTGATGACGGCCTTCCGGTGGCGGTGCAGCTGATCGGCCCGCCGGCCCGCGAGGAGGTGCTGCTGCAGCTGGGCGGCCAGCTTGAGCAGGCACTTCCGTGGGCCGATCGCCGGCCCGATCTGGCCGCCTTCGGAGCCTCCTAGCTTCGGGATCTAACCGACGCCGAGGACCGCGCGCATCGACTTGGGCAGCACGCCGAGGCCCTCGGCGTCGCGGGTCCCCCGGGTACTGAGCAGCGCAACCTCGAGCAGCTCGGCCTCGTCCCAGGTCGCAAACGCGGTGGGGCCGCCGATCAGCTCCACCAGCTCGAGGATCCGGCGCACCAACCGGGCCGGGACCTTGACGATCGGCCGCTGACGGTGAAACGAGCGCAGAGCGGTCCTCACGATCTGCTCGTGGGTGAGGATCTCGGGGCCGGCCAGCTCGTAGCGGGCGCCCACCGACGGTTTGTCGCGGGGGCCGCCGGGCAGCGCCGCCAGCACGCAGTCGGCCACGTCCTCGGCCCAGATGGGCTGGAACTCAGCCCGGCCCGAGCCCGGGATCGCCATCAACGGAAGCCACGACATCCGCTGCAGCAGCGTCAGGTAGGGATCGCTGGGGGAGTAGACGATCGAGGGGGCGAAGACGGTGTGATCCAGGGTGGATTCGACCACCGCCCGCTCGGCGATCGCCTTGGCCCGCATCAGCCGGGCCCGGCTGCGCGTGGAAGCCCCGAGGGTGGAGAAGAACACGAACCGCTGCGCGCCGGCGCGCTCGGCGGCTCTGACCAGACGCCAGGTCGCGACCCCGGCCAGCTCCTCGATCGAGCCGTTGGGCTGGTCGCGGATCACCGAGGCCAGGTGCACCACGGTGTCAACCCCGCGCAGAGCGTGCCGGAACGAGAGGTGATCACCGAGGTCGCCGAGCGCGATCTGGACCCGGACGCGCTCTGGGCCCAGCCGGCGCGGGTCGCGGACCAGGCATCGCACCGGCGTACCGCTGGCCGTCAACCGTCGCAGGACAGCTCGCCCTACCGTCCCCGTGGCGCCTGTCAGCAGCAGCACCGGGGGGAGGCTACCGGCACCGCGCGGTCCCTAGAATGGGCCGTTGCGCCGGTCCTGCCGGCACCCCGGAAACGAAACCCACAGAAGGACCCGACACACATGGCCTACGTAATCGCCGAGCCCTGCATCGGAACCAAGGACAACTCGTGCGTGGAGGTGTGCCCGGTCGACTGCATCCATCCCACTCCCGACGAGCCCGACTACGACGCCGTCGAGATGCTCTACATCGATCCCGAGGAGTGCATCGACTGCGACGCCTGCGTCGAGGCCTGCCCGGTGGATGCGTGCTTCGCCGAGGATCAGCTTCCGGACGAGTGGCAGAAGTACATCCAGATCAACTCGCAGTACTACGCCAAGTAGGCACGGGGCGGCGGCCCGGAGGAATACGCAGCCACTCGGTTGCGTGCTGGATTTTCGCCGTATCGCGTACCAAAACCAGCACGCAGCGTTTCGGCGACGGGAACCGCTAGGCCATCGGCAGCGACATGCCCGCGGGCTTGGGAGCCGCGGCGGGAGCCGGCTGCTGCATCACCGGCAGCTCGAGCGGCGACAGGGCGATCAGCCCGCGCGCGCCCTGGCGCAGGGCCTGCGCCGCCGGATCGTCGGGGTCGGCGAGGACCAGCGGGGTGCCGGCGTCTGACTGGTGGCGCAGCGCCATCGTCAGCGGCACCTTGGCCAGCAGCGGGACCTCGAGCTCCTCGGCCAGCAGCTGGCCGCCGCCCTCACCAAAGATCTGGAAGCGCTCGCCGCCGGGGGTGACAAAGCCCGACATGTTCTCGATCACCCCGGCGATCTCGAGCTTGAGCTTGATCGCCATCTCGGCCGAGCGGCTGGCCACCTTCTGGGCCACCGGCTGGGGGGTGGTGACGATCACGAACTTGGCCTGAGGAAGCAGCTGGGCGAGCGTCATCGAGACGTCGCCGGTCCCGGGCGGGAGGTCGATCAACAGGTAGTCGAGCTCACCCCAGTCGACGTCCTCGAGGAATTGCTGAAGCGCCTTGTGGAGCATCGGCCCGCGCCAGACGACGGCTGCGTCCTGTTCGATGAAGAAGCCGATCGACATCACGGCGATGCCGTCCTGGGCGGTGATCGGGATCAGCTTGCGATCGGCGTTGACGCTCGGCCGCTCAGCTCCCACACCCAGCATCCGCGGCTGCGAATACCCCCACACGTCGGCGTCTAGGACCCCCACCTGCTTGCCGTCGGAGGCCAGCGCGGCGGCCAGGTTGGCGGTTACGCTCGACTTGCCGACCCCGCCCTTGCCGGATCCGATGCAGATGACGTTCCTGACCTGAGCCAGCGCGCCTTCGGGCAGCGCTCCGCGGCCCAGCTTGCGTCCAAGCGCGCCCTTCTCCTGGTCAGACAGCACGTCGAAGCTGACGTTGACGCCGCTGACGCCCTCGAGCTCCCGGATCGCCGACGCGACCCCGGTCTGGAAGTGGCTGCGGATCGGACAACCGGCCGTGGTCAGCGAAACCATCACGTCGACGACGCCGTTGGGGTGGATCTCGATTGAGCGCACCATCTCGAGCTCGACGATGTCGCGGCGCAGCTCGGGGTCGATCACCGCGCGCAGAGCTTGCGTTACCTGGTCTTTGGTCGGCATGAGATCCATTCAAGCAGACGCGATCAACCAACCCGGGAGGGCCTGTCTCAGCCGCCCAGCCCGCATTGGGCAAAGAACCTGCGGGCGGCGTCGATCAGAGCTCTGGCGGCGGGGCTGATCGGCCCGGTGGCCCGCCACACCAGCTCGATTCGGCCGCGCAATCGTGGCTGCACGATGTCAAGGCCGTGCAGCCCTGCCGGGTCATTGCTGACCATCGACGCGGCCAGGATCGCCACTCCGAGTCCGCGCCGCGCCAGCTCGGCCAAGATCTTCGGATCCGCCGCCTCGAAGGCGATCGTCGGTTGCAGACCCGCCGTCGCACAGGCGGCGTCAAGCGCGGTGCGCAGGCCGGTGCCACGGGGCAGGCTGATCAGCGGCAGCTCGGCCAGGTCGGCCAGGGCGATCGCCGACCGGCGAGCCAGCCGATGGGCGGGCTCGACGGCGGCCACGAGCGTGTCGTCGATCACGATCTGGCGGTCCAGCCGCTCCAACGGGGGCCCGCTGCGGCCGATCAACGCCACGTCCAGGGAGCCTCCGATGACGGCGGCGGCGAGCCGGTCAGAAGCGTCCTCGACGAGGCTGATCTCAATCGCCGGATGCTCGGCGTGAAACTCGGCCAGCAGGTCCGGGACGCCGATTCCGCCGCACCCGGTGACCATCCCCAGCGCCGCCTCGCCGCGCCGCAGCTCGGCCAGCTCGTCGGCGACCTCCCGCACGCCGCCGGCCGCGTCCAGCGCCGCCCGCGCGTACGGCAGTACGGCCGCCCCGGCCGCGGTGAGGCGGACTTGGCGCCCCGAGCGGTCAAGCAGTTCGTGGCCGAGCTCGCGCTCGAGCTGGCGCAGCTGCGCGCTGACCCCGGGCTGGGCCACGTGCAGCTGTGTCGCCGCGCGCGTGAAGCTGGCCTGCTCGGTGACCGTGACGAAGTACTCGAGCTGGCGAAGCTCCATAAGCAACCATTCTACATCACATAGGTGGTATGTCTTTGACTTATGCGTAAAGCGGCTCCAGACTTCGATCGCACCTGACGAGGAACGGAGGAACCGAGATGAATACCGATCCAGCACGTCTTGCCGCGACCTACTTCGACGCCTGGCGGGCCAAGGACCCGCAGCTGCTGCGCCCAGCGCTGGCCGAGGACGTCCAGTTCATCGGGCCGCTGGCGCAGGTCAGCGGCGCCGACGCCTACACCGAGTCGATTCAGGGGCTGTACGAGATCACCACCGAGCTGGACGTCAAGAAGGTCCTCGCCGACGAGGAGGACGCTCTGACCTGGTTTGACCTGCACACCTCGGTGGCGCCGCCGGTGCCGGTGGCGAACTGGTGTCACGCCCGGGACGGGAAGATCGCCGTGGTCAGGGTGGCCTTCGACCCGCGCGGGATGGTCGGCGGCGCACCGTCGTGAGGGTTTGACGTTGCGCGGGCCGTCGTGCTTCGTCGCCGCCGGCCGTTGCTCGCAGACTCCGTGCCTGGTGTTCGCCGGTCGGTCCGAGGCGGTCTCGCCCGCCCCGCCGGGCGCCGGTGCCGCCGGGCGCTCCGCAACCTCCCAATCTCCGCTTTGCCCGCCGTAGCCACCGGGGCAACCCAAGAGGTCAGCCAGAGCCCGTCGCGGCCCCGCCCCGCTCCCTAGCCGACTCAGGCGGCGACGCGGGGGGCCAGTTGCTCGCCCAGCAGACGCACCATCTCGAGGTCCTGGTGGACGAAGTGCTGGCACAGCACTCGGCTGACGCCGGCATCGCGCAATGCCAGCAGCTGCTCGGCCGCCGCCTCGACCGTGCCGACGATCCAGCCGGCCGGCGGGTCGGCGACGAAGTCGGCCTCGGTTCCCATCTTCTCGGCCCGTTGCCGGGCGCGGTCGCGCAGCTCGGCCTCATCGTCCGCCACCAGCACCCCGGTCATGATCGAGAAAGGGATCGGGTCGCGGCCGGCTTTCCGGCAGGCCGCGTCGATGCGACCGCGCCGCTGCGCCACGTCGTCGAGGGTCGGGAACGCGGTGTTGTACTCGTCGGCATAACGGGCGGCCAGGGCGGCGCTGCGCGGGCCCGCACGGCCACCCATGATCAGCGGTGGGTGGGGCTGCTGCACGGGCTTGGGCCGAGCGTCGAGATCGTCAAGGCGGTAATGCTGACCGCGATGTGAGAACTTCTCCCGGCCCCAGTTTCCGAGCACGATCTGAAGCTGCTCGTCGAGCACGTCCATGCGGGTCTTGGTCGCTGCGAACGGGAATCCGTAGGCGGCGTGCTCTCCCTCGTGCCACCCCGCACCGAGCCCGAGCTCAACCCGGCCCTGGGAGATGTGATCGGCCGTGGCGACGAGCTTGGCCAGCATCGACGGGTGGCGGAAAGTGGCCGGGGAGACCATCGTCCCGAGCCGCAGCCGGGACGTCACCGCGGCCAGCCCGCAGATCGTGGCCCAAGCGTCCAGCGCCACCCGCTCGGGGTGCTGGCCATCGAGGTTCATGTAGTGGTCGGAACGAAACAGCGTCGGGATGCCGTGGGTCTCACAGGCCTGGGCGAGGTCGAGCCACTGCCGCCACGAGACGTCCTCCTGCCCCTCGATCATCAAACCCACCTGCACCGACGGACCTCCCGACGTCGCTCAGAGAAAGCTGCCGTTGCCGGTAATACCCCAGCGCCGCATTTAAAGACCGACCGGGGCGCCACTTTCGTGACGCCCCGGCGGTTGAGGGAGGAGAGGGTGCTGCATTCGCCGGCGAGGTTATGAGGCCGGCGAACCTGTCCCGCCCTCGGCGCTCTCCCGGGCGCCGGGCGGGGGAAACTGATCTACGCGACCGAGCCGATACGGTCGGTGGCGTCCGAGACGAGCTTCTCGACGCGCGCGGTGAGCGTGCCGGACCCCTTCTCGACGTCCTTGCGGACCGAACCGAACTCGCGCTCGATGCGACGTCGGTTCTGCTTGACGGTCCGCTCGACGCGGGTACGACGCTGGCGCAGCTCGCGCTCGAACTTGGTCCGCGTCCGGCGCACCTGACGCTCGAACCGGTTGCGCGCGGTGGCGCCGCGGCGCTCGTAGCGCTTGAGCTCACGCTCAAGCGAAGTCCGCGTGCGGTACTTGGTGGCAAAGCCCTTGACCGTCGAGACCAGGTTCTCGCGAGCCAGGATGCTCGCTCCAACCGGGACCAGGACGGCGCGCTCGGCCAGCTGCTGAGCCTGCCCGACGCGATTCTGCGGCTGCGTCGAGGTGGCCCGTGACGTGGCCCGGCGGGTCGTCGTCTTGGTGGTCGCCGCGCTCTTACGAGCGGTGGACCTGGTGGACGCGGACTTACGCGTCGCCGTGCTCTTTCGTGTCGTGGGCTTCTGTCCGCCCGGGTTGCTGGTAGTAGCCATAGCTGTCTTGCTCGCTCCCATCGTGCTCAGAATGTTAGCCAGTTCGCTTGCGATTTATCGAACACATGTTTGTAAACCACAGCCCGGGACTGGTTACATTTCAGTTGCCAAGTGTCTTCTCCCTCGACCAGGTACGCGCACAGCGGCGATGCCAGCATCGCCTACCAGACGCTGGGAGACGGTCCCTGCGACCTGGTGGTCATCACCGGCCCCGCCTCGCATCTGGAGCTGATGTGGGAAGAGCCCCGGACCGCCCATACATTCCAACGGATGGCCGAGTTCGCCCGGCTGATCATGCACGATCGCCGTGGCACCGGGCTATCGGACGCCGGTAGCGAGCCGCCAACGCTCGAGCAGCAGGTCGACGACCTGCGGGCGGTGCTGGCCGCGGTCGGCGCCGAGCGGGTGTCGCTGATCGGGGGCAGCGATCTGGGCCTGTCGGCGCTGTTTGCCGCCACCTATCCCGAGCAGGTGAGCGGGCTGGTGCTGTCCGGCGTGGCCGCGGACGGTCAGCACACGCTGGTCGGCCGGGCGCGCGAACAGGTGCTCGACGCGATCGAGACCAGCTGGGGCGATGGCGCCCTGATCTCGCTGTTCGCGCCCAGCCAGCAGGACAACCCCGAGTTCGCCGACTGGTGGGGTCGGATGCAGCGATCGGCGGTGAGCCCGGGGATGGCCCGCAAGCTGATGGAGATGACCGCGCACACCAACCTGCGTGCCGTGCTTCCGACCATCCGGGTGCCGACGCTGGTGCTCCATACGATCGGCGACCGGGTGGTCCCGGTCGAATGCGGCCGTGAGGTGGCCGAGCTGATCCCAGGGGCACGATTCATCGAGCGCGAGGGCGAGGACGCCTACGGGTGGATCGACAGTCGCTGGATGCTCGATGTCGAGGAGTTCTTGACCGGTAGGCGCTCACCCCCGCGGCTCGATCGGGTGCTGGCCACGGTTCTGTTCACCGACATCGTGGGCTCCACCGAGCGGCTGTCGAAGGTCGGCGACGCCAGGTGGCAGGCCGAGCTGGAGAAGCACAACCGACTGGTCCGTTCAGAGCTCTCCCGCTGGCGCGGCCAGGAGGTCAAGACCTTCGGCGACGGTTTTCTGGCCACCTTCGACGGACCGGCTCGGGCGGTCAGCTGCGCGGCTGAGATCGTCGAAGGGGTGGAGTCGCTGGGGCTGCGCCTGCGGGTGGGGCTTCACACCGGCGAGTGCGAGCTGCGCGAGGACGACGTGGCAGGTATCGCTGTGCACATCGCGGCGCGAGTGATGGACGCGGCCGACCCCGGGGAGGTTCTGGCCTCGAGCACGGTCAAGGATCTGGTGATCGGCTCGGGACTGCGGTTCGTCGACCGCGGCGCCCATGCGCTGAAGGGCGTCGAGGAGCCGTGGCACCTCTACGCGCTCGAGCGCTGAGGCAGCGCGCCCTCCAGCCCAACCCGGCGCAGCCAGCTCACGGGGTCGCGCAGCTCGACCAGCGTCGGTAGCGCGGTCGGCTCGCTGAACACGTGTACGAGGGCCGGGGTCCCGGCCCGCGCGACGATCGTGTCGCAGAAATGCTTTCCCTGCTCGTACTGACGGAGCTTGAGATCCAGACCCAGCAGCCGGGCGAACAGCCGTGAGAGACCGGACTGGGTCTTGCGCCGGCGGTCTAGCGCGGCCCGCAGCTGGGGCAGCGACGGCAGCAGATCGGGGGCCACGGCGTCCATCACGTGCTCGGCGTGCCCCTCGATGACCGCCATCACGGCCTGCACCTTGTCGAGCGTCTCGCGTTCGGCGCTGGTGGTGAAGACCGAGATCAGATCGCCGCGGCGAAGCGCACCGCCCACCCGCCGGATCTCGGCTCCGGTGGGCAGTCGGAGCTTGCGGTCGGCGTCGATCCGCAGCTCGGCGCTCTTGAGCAGTTCTGCGACCAGGCCCGACACGTGGCCGTGCAGCCAGGAGACACCGGCGAACTGCACCGCATGGGTGACCTCGTGCAGCGCCACCCAGGTCACGAACTCGTCCTCCCGGGCCTCGAACATCCGTACCGCGTGGCCCAGGTTGGGCATGACGAACAGCAACCGCGGGGGACTGATGTCGACACCCTCGTCAAGCAGCACGAGTTCGTACTGGCCCAGGACGCGCTGGGCGAGGTACCCCAGCACCACCGCCACCTCGGTGGTGACCAGGAAGCCCAGCGCCAGCTGCACGGCGGGGCGCAGTGGTCCCATTCCCTCTCCGGCCCGCTCGAGCACCGGGTCAAGCAGCTTGCGCATCGCCCTGATGTTGGTGGCGACCCACTCGTCGCGTTCGATTCCCTCGGGCGGCGGCAGCGGCCGGGTGGGGCGCAGCCCGGTGTAGGCGGTGACCCGGCGCTCGGACTCCGCGGCCAGCGCGGCTAGGTCGGCCTTTGGCGGCGCAGCATCGCTCTTGCCGGCCACGTAGACGGCGATCTTCTGGGCCAGGATCCAGTCGATCACGCCGGAATCCGTCCCAGCTGTTGCAGCCCCTCGGCGGAGCGGGCGGCGACGAGGTGTGAGCTCGGGGTGGCGTCCAGAGGGGCTCCCAGCGGGAGCTCGCAGTCGCTGAAGGCGACCACGCCACCGGCCTCGCGCACGATCAGTTGACCGGCGGCGGCATCGACGCCACGGGAGCGCGCCAGCGTGACCATGCCGTCAAAGCGCGCCGCGGCGACCATGCACAGCGTGACGGCAATCGTCCCCAGGGCTCGGAGTCGATGGGCGCTGTCGACCAGCGGCTGGATCGACCCAGCCACCCAGCGGGGATCGGCGGACTCGATCCCCACCAGCTCGAGCTTGCCGTCGCGTGAGCGCCGTTCCTGCAGAGTGGGGTCAAGCCGCTCCCGGTTGAGCCAGGCCCCCTCGCCGCGCGCCGCCCACCACTCCTCCGAAGCGCCGAAGTCGTGCACGAACCCAAAGGCCACGTCAGCCATGGTCTCGCCGTCAGCGACGGCGATCGACAGGGCAAAGTGCGAACCGCCGCGCTTGGCGTTCAGGCTGCCGTCGATGGGATCGATGATCACCCGCACGCCGCCATCGCCGTAGTCGATCTCGCCGCGCTCTTCCGAGAGGGCGTGAAAGCGAAACCCCTGGGCTCTCAGGGCGTCGAGCTCGGCGAACACCACCGCCTCGGCGTCGCTGTCGAGGACCAGGGTCCGGTCCCCGCCGCTGCCCCGGCTCCCGGTCTCCTGCACCCGCTCGGCGGTGGTCGGTGTCGCCGCCAGCAGCTGCTCGAGCCCGGCCACCGCGCGGCGGCAGGCTCCCAGCCAATCCGCCTGCAGTGCCGATGGGGCCAGAGTCATCCCCGACCTATGCTGTCAGACGGTGAGCGAGGAGTACGCAAGCGGCCCGGGCAGCGAGAAGCTCGACCTGCTCTCGCTGACGACCGACGGCGAGCTTTCGCTCGCCGCGCTGGTTGACTCCCAGCGCCAGGCGGTGACCCACCAGGGACGCCGTCTGCTGGTGCTGGGAGCGGCGGGGACCGGCAAAACCCGGGTGGTGCAGAGCCGCTTTCTGTGGCTGGTGGCCCAGGGCACCGCGCCAGAGCGGATCGCGGTGTTGGTACCGAGCCAGAGCCGCGCGGCGGCGATCGCCGCACGTCTGGAGGTGGCGCTGCAGTCAGGCTATGAGGAGCTGTTCGTGCTCACCCCGCCCGAGCTGGCGGGACTGATCCTGCGCTCGGCGGGGGGAGGCATCGAGCCGCTGGCGTCGATCCTGACCGCCGGCGACCGGCTGGCCATGCTGGTGGAGCGGATCGACGAGCTCTCACTCCAGCATCACGATTTCGGCGGGCGTCCGAACACGCTGCTGGGCGGGTTCGTTCGCAAGATCGATCGCCTCAAGGCCGAGCTGATCGGTCCCGACGAGTACCTGCAGTGGGCGCGCTCGCTGGCGCAAGCTTCGGCTGAGGGCTCGCTCGAGCTCGAGTTTGCCGAGATCTACCGCACCCACGAACGGATGCTGGCCGAGATCGGGGCCCGAGACGCCGGTGACCTGATCGCCGACGCGCTCTCCCTGACCCGCCAGCAGCCCGCGGTGGCGCGGCGGTTTTCCCATCTGCTGATCGACGACGCTCAGGAACTCGATCTGGCCCCGGCCCAGCTGGCCCTCGAGCTGGGGGCGGCGGGGCTGACCGCGGCCGGTGACCCCAGCGCCGCCCTGAGACGCTTCCGCGGCGCCGGCGCCGCTCGGCTGCGGAGCTTTGCCACGGCGGACGCGCACACGGTCGAGCTCGAACAGGGGCTGCGATGCCCCGAGCGCATCTGGCAGGCCGCGGCGTCGGCCCTGGCCAGCGGCGCCGGGGCGCCCGGTGCGGTGAGCCCCCGGTCCGGCGGTGGCGCGGTCGAGCTCTGGCGCTGTGCCGATCACCGATCGCAGGCCCAGTCAGTGGCCGTGGACATCGAGCGGCTGCTGGCCCGCGGGGGGGTGGCGCCAGGGCGGATCGCCGTGCTGGTGCCCGAAACGACGCAGGAAGGGCAGGCGATCGGCGTGGCGCTCGAGGAGCGGGCGATCGCCCATCGGCTGATCGGCGACGCGGCGTTCTTTCAGCGGGCGGAGATCCGCGACCTGCTGGCCTGGCTGCGGCTGCTGGCCGATCCCACCGACGCCGGGGCAGTGGTCCGTGCGCTGGCCCGGCCGCCGATTGAGCTGCGATCGGTCGACATCGCCCGCTGCACCCAGATCGCTCGCCGGCGCAAGCTCGACATGGTGGCGGCGCTGGCGGCGGCCACCGAATCGCCCCAGGTTCCCCCGGAGGCCCGCGAGCGGATACGCGTGTTCCTCAAGCTCTACCGCGCCGGCATGAAGGCGCTCGACACAAGCCGGCCCGATCTCTACGTTCACCGGTTGATCGACCGGCTGGGGCTGCGCCGCCAGCAGCTGTTCGCCGCCCAGGCCGACGTGGTGGAGCGGTTGCGCGCGCTGGCCGACTTCGGCGAGCTGGCGGCGACTCACGCCCGGCGCGCGCCTCAGGCCACCGCCCGGGAGTTCGCGCGGTCCATCGCCGCCGTGGCCGACTTCGGCCTGCGCGAGCAGGAGGAGCCCGAGCTCGACGACGCCGCCGCCGTGCAGGTGCTGACGCTGCAGGCGGCGGGGGGGCTCGAGGCGGATCACGTCTACGTGATCGGCCTGCACGCCGGGCTGGCCGCGCCCCCCGGAGAGCGGATCGCCGACGCGCTCCTGCGCGAGGAGCTGCCCCCGGACGACGAGGACAACCGCGGGGCGATCCTCGCCCAGGCGCTGTACGTGGCCGTGAGCCGGGCCAGCCAGCGGGTCGTCCTTTCCTACCCGCGGGCCGACGATCGCGGCACTGCGCTGGCCCCCTCGCCATTCCTGGAGGAGGTGCGGCGGGGGCTGGGCGCCACCTGGGAGGACCAGGAGGAGGAGCTGTTCGGTCCCGCCGAGGCACTTCACTCCACCTACCGTCTGCTTCGTGACGAGCTGTTGGAGGGAACCGCGCGCGCCGGAGGGCGCCTGGGCGAGCTGCGTTTCGACACCGATCTGGATGTCACCCACGCGGTGGTGCGCTACCTGGAGCTGCTCAAGCTGGCGGCGCTGATCGCCCGGCCGGAGGGCCAGGGGGTCGCGGAGTCCCTGCGGGACGTCAATTCGCGGATCCTCCAGGCGGTGACCTCCGAGCAGCGGGAGATATTCGCCTCCTCGCCACTGGACGACTATCTGCTGGACACCGAGCGCGACGCCCGGCGCCGGGCCCAGGCGGTCGTGGCCCGCGACGAGCCCTCGCTTGAACCGTTCATCCCGCGGCGCGGGGACGGGGTGGTGCTATCGGCCTCGGACATCGACACGTATCGCACCTGCCCGCTCAAGTACAAGTTCGCGCGCGTGTTCCGGATCCCGCAGGAGCCCACGCTGCATCAACGGTTCGGGATCCTCGTCCACCAGGTGCTGGAACGCTTTCACGCCCGCGAGGAGGCGACGCTCCCCGAGCTGTTGGGGCTGCTGGACGCGGGATGGCGGCGAGGAGGGTTTGGCGACTCCGAGGAGGAGCGCCAGCTCCGCGGCAAGGCCACCTCGGCGCTGTCCCGTTACCACGAGCGCTTCCAATCCGAGGAGGCCAAGCCGATGTGGTTTGAACGTCAGTTCACGTTCAAGCTGGGGCGGCACCTGCTGCGCGGCCGGGTCGACCGGGTGGACCGGCTGCCCGGCGGCGAATACGAGCTGATCGACTACAAGACCGGCCGTCCCAAGACCGCCGAGCAGCTCGCCGACGACGTCCAGCTCTCGCTGTATGCGGTGGGAGCACGTGAGTCATGGCGGCTGGAGGCCTCGCGCCAGGCCTACTACTACCTGCTCGACGACCAGAAGGTGGCGGTGCCGAGCGACGGCGGCGACCGTGGTGACTGGGTCTGCGATGTGGCGGTGGAGGTGGCCGAGGGCATCCAATCGCAGGGATTTGAGCCCACGCCGTCATTCGCCGCCTGCTCGCTGTGCGACTACCGGCTGGTGTGCCCGGCCGCCGAGCGCTGAGACCGCGCGAGCGAGCGAGACCGCGCGAGCGACCGAGCGGCTCTACTGGCCGGTGGGGCCTTCGCCCCCGCGCTGGCGCAGGAAGCGCTGCAGGTCGCGGGCGATCGTCTCGCCGGAGGGCAGCGACGACGGTGCGTCCTCGCTCTCGCTGGTCGCCGCCTGCTCGAGGCGCTCGACGAACGCCTGCACGTCGGGATCGCTCTGCACGGCGACGTTGACCTGACGCTCGTAGTCGGCGGCCGCCGACTCGAGCTCGGAGCCGTCGACGGCAACGCCGACCAGCCCCTCGAGCTTTCGCACCAGCGCCAGCGCCGCCTTGGGATTGGGGGTGGCCGCGATGTAGTGCGGCACCGCCGCCCACAGGCTCGCTGACGGCAGCCCGGCCTGCTGGCAGGCAGCGTGGAGGATGCCCACGATCCCGGTTGGCCCCTCATACGAGGACGGCGCCAGCCCCAGCCGGGCCACCAGCGCCGGATCGGAGGTGAGACCGGTCACCGAAACCGGGCGGGTGTGGGGGACGTCGGCCAGCAGGGCACCGAGCGTCACCACCAGCTGGGTTCCCAGCACCTCGGCCAGCTCGACGACCAGCTTGCTGAACGTGCGCCAGCGAAACGAGGGCTCCGAACCGGAGAGCAGGATCAGGTCCCGGGGGGCCCGTGGCACTCTCGCCTCGTAGAGCTCGACCGCCGGCCAGACGATCTCCCGAGCCTGCCCGTCGACCATCTTCACGCGCGGGCGCGTGGCCTGGAAGTCGTAGAACTCCTCGGGATCGATGGTCGCGAAACGCCGCGCGCCGAGCGCCGAACCTACGAACTGGATGGCGCTGGAGGCAGCGTCGGAGGCGTCGTTCCAACCCTTGAAGGCACAGATCAGGGCTGGTGCCCTGAGCCCGTCCGGACGATGCTCCCATTGCAATGGCTGCATCCGACTCACCGTACATCATGAGGGTATGACGCCTGGCGACACCACAATGGCCGCGGTCAGCGCGCTGCGGGCCGGCCAGGAGGTCCACGGGGTGTTCGCGTGCACCCGCAAGGATCGCCTGATGACCCGCACCGGCTCCCCCTATCTGGCCCTGGAGCTGCGCGACAAGACCGGCGCGGTGCCGGCGCGGGCATTTCAGAACGCCGACGCGCTGGCCGGGCGCTTTGACCGCGGTGACGTGGTGCGGGTGGACGGCAGGGTGGAGCGGTTCCGCGACGAGCTGGTGCTCGAGGTGGCCCGGATCACGCGGGCCGAGGAGTCCGATGGGATCGATCCGGCCCGGTTTCTTCCCTCCGCCTACCGAGATCTCGACGAGCTCGACGGGTTCCTGGAGCACCTCGCCGGGGAGGTCTACGACGCTGGCTACCGCCGGCTGCTCGACAGCCTGGTGTCTGATCAGCAGCTGCGGGCGGGATGGCGCCGGGCGCCGTGCTCGGTGGCCGGCCACCACGCCTACCTGGGCGGCCTGCTCGAGCACACGGTGGCGGTGGCGACGCTGGCCCACGAGACCTGCGCGCTTCACCCCCGGCTGAACTCTGACCTGCTGCTGACCGCGGCCATCGCCCACGACCTGGGGCGCACGCGCGAGTTCACCTACGGGGCGGAGCTCGGCTTGACTGACGAGGGTCGCCTGCTCGGCCATGTGGTGATCGGGGAACGGATGCTGGCCGAACGGTCGGCGGGCTTGGACGAGCCGCGCCGATTGGCGCTGCTGCACTGCGTCCTGTGCCACCACGGTCCCTCCTCGGCCCCCGGTGGCCGGTTCGGCTCGGTCGAGGCGCTGGCGCTCTACCGGCTCAACGCGCTGGACGCCGGTGTCAAGGGAGCGATCGAGCACGGGCTCGGCAGCTGACGGTCCGATTCGCTGCCCGCGGCGTCAGCGGTCAGGAATCGGCGGCGGGCGCTCGCGGTGGCGCGACGGGCTGACGCGACGACAGCGGCGAGGCCTGCTCTTCGCCCCCTGCCTCGGGGATCAGCAGCGCGGAGGCCAGCAGGAAGCCCAGGGCCCCCACCGTCGTGGCGCCGTTGGTGATCCGGGCACTCAGGTCACCGCCCGAGGCCCCCTCGACAAGCGACGCCACCGCCGAGACGCCGAAGGCGATCGATCCCAGCAGGTTCAGAGCGACGATCCACCACGACAGGGTCCGGTGGCGCAGACTGACCCAGCGGTGGCAGACCTCGGCGAAGGCCAGCTCGGAGGCGATCAGGAACGCGATCGAGCCGAATACATCCGGCGCCCACACCCGAGCCGCGTTCGGGTCCGGCTGGAGCGCAGCGAATGTGCTGATGTTGAACAGCACGGTCCCGATCAACTGAGTCAGCGCGGCCAGCCAGTCGATCCGGATCGGCTCCCACGAGGCCGGATGCCAGCGCCGCGCCGCCTGGCGCGGCTCGACCCGCCGTTCGACATTGACCGCCTCGGCGTACTGCAGGTAGCCCGCCGAGGTGAAGAACAGCGAGCCGACGAAGAAGACGATCCCGATCGCCGTCAGCGAGATCGACGACCACTGGGAGGCCAGGCCCCCGAACATGAAGCAGGCCGACCCGACGATGAACAGAACTGACATCCACCAGTTGCGGCGCCGCGGGCGCCACCAGACGCTGGCTCCCCCGCGCTCTGCCGGGCCGGGCTGCTCGACGAGCCCGCCCGCGCCCTTGCGCTGGCGCCGCGACTCCCAGCGCACCACCGTGCCATCGGGACGTCGCAGCAGTTCGGTGGTGACAAACGGCCCCGGTCCATCGGAGCCCACGCGCTCCCAGCCCTCGGGCAATTCCAGATAGCCGTCCATGCTGGCGCGAGGCTAACCGCAGACGATGACGCCCGTGCCCGGCTGAGCTCGGCAGCTCGCCCGCCGGCGCGTAGGATCATCACTGGCGCGGCAGGGGCCTGGTGGCTCATCCGGTCTTCAAAACCGGCAGGGCGGGGCAGCCCCCCGCTTGGAAGGTTCGATTCCTTCGCCGCGTCGCTGCTGGGGTTTCCCTGCGCTAGCGCAAGATTTGAGTTTGCAGTGCAGAGGCGGCTGACGTCAGTCGGCGTCACAGAACGTCAGCAAAACCGAGCCCCCGTACCCACGCACGCGTGCAGGCAGCATTAAAGGTGAGGTCGATGACAGAGTCGCGCAAGCGCAGGCGCTGGTGGGGATGGGAGCTGTGCGGATGAGGAGTCACGCGAGCTGAGCCAGCTTGCTGATGCTCTCAAGCGTGCCGCTGCGGATCTGCGAAGCATCCACCGGAGCATGAATCTCAGGACACTGGACCCAAGTCGGATCGACTAATGGCGGACTGGCTCGGTCCGATCCACAACAAGGAGCCGTGCGCGCGAGGGCGTTTGCAATAGCGCAGCTGGGAGAGAAAGTATGAGAGCGGCCCTTGCCTGGCGGCCAGCCACGCCGGGACCGATCATGAAGTCAGGATCGAAGGAGGAGCAAATGGCAAGATTTCGCATCTCCAGCCACGGCCGTCTTCAGGACTGGATCGCGGTTGAGCATGGCTACTTCGAGGACGAGGGCCTGGACTATGAGTTCGACGTCCGGGCGCTCGAGAACGCCGCCCAGGACATCGCTGGCGACCGGCAACATGACATCCGCGTAGGGGCGTATGAGCTGTATCTCTCCGGTGGGGGCGGGAAGAAGAACATGAGCTGCGCCTGCCATTGGGCTGTCAACCAGGCTGCGGCGGACGCGGCGGGGAGCATGTGGGGTCATGCGTATTCGGTGCTTCCAAGCGGCATCTACACTCCCGCGGATTCGGAGATCCGCCGACCCGAGCAGTTGGCGGGCGTCGACATCGCGGTTGGCTACCACTCTGGCAGTCACTTCTCGACGATTCAGGCGCTCGAGGCGTTCCTCCCCTCGGAGGAGATAAAGCTCCGATTCGGAGGCTTTCCATACGACCGGGTCGACACTTTGCTGGCTGGTGAGGTGCCTTCGGCAGCAGTGTGGGGCGCGGCCACATATCTGGTTGAGCAGCACGGATGCCGACGGATCCTCGACACAACCTTCATGGCGGGATTCATGTTCGGTGCCGGCGCGGATCCGCTCGAGGTCGAGCGTTACTTCCGCGCCCTGCGACGTGCCCAAATGGAACTCGACCTCGAGCCTGAGCGATACAAGCACTACTACCTGAAGGAGATTCCGGAGCGCTACCACGACCAGATCGACGTCCGCCGCTTCGGTCCTGGCGAGCGTGTCGTGTTTCTGCCCTACACCGAGGAGATGTACGAACGCTCGCAGCGATGGATGCGCGAACGCGGGCTGTTCGAGGAGCAAGAGACGATGCGTCCGTACAGATCGGTTGTTCAGGTGTGATCAGCCGCGCCGAGATGTATAGCCCGTCCCCAAGAGCAGCCCGAAGTTCTCGCCTCTGCACGTAAGATCCGCTGGTGCTGCGTCACTAACTGATGAGCGGGGCAGGTCCACCGCCCCCCCTTCTCCTATCCATGCGGGTCGACAGCGCTGACGTCAGCTCTGGCCCGGAGGGGATCCGGACGCCTAGAGGTTCGGCCTGACAGGCGTGTGCAACTGGAGTCCGGCGCTGCCGGGTGCACCGGGCCCGATGACCGTCTCGTCGCAGTGCCGAACCGCCGGCCGCTCCGACGAATCCGGTGATACGTGAGACGGCCTGCCCCGGGATCGCCTGGCTCAGGCTGCGGGTTTGTCTGCCTCGCGGAGCAACTCGGCAATCACTTCGGCGGGCTTCTCACCGCGAGCGGCCGAGAGACGCTCAAGACGCTCGGCGTCCTTGCCCTCAACGCTGAGCACGATCCGCACCTTCGCGTTCGGGTCCCGGCGATGCACCTCGACGAAGCGAGGATCGATCGTGGCCAGGTCAGCGTCGAAGTCGCCAGGCTGAGGCTCCAAATCTGTCCAAGGCGTCGGACTCATGACGTGCTGGGAATTAGCTTACGCTCCGCGTGTGTGGACTCCCAGCCGGTGATCACGAGCCAGGCGGTTGGCTCGACGGTCTGCTCCAGCACGAAGGTCAGCCAGCGCCCACCGTGCGTGCGGCCAATCAGCAGCCTACGGCTCCCGGGTGCAGGCGAGCGGGGGTTGCGCACCAGCACAAACGCGTTGCGTAGCAGCTGCCCCGCCTCCTCTGCCGAGATGCTCCGCGCGCCGAGCTTGCCCAGGGCCGCCTCGGTCACCAGCAGCTCAATCACGTCGTCGGGCACAGCCGCTGGTTTATCGAATCAGGGCGACGGATCATCGCCAGCGCAGCCCCGTCCGGCGAGGCGACGGCCATCCCGCGCCGCGGGCGCCCGCAGCTGCTTATCGAATGCGGGTCGGAGCACGGAGGTCAGCTCCGCGACGGAG
Organism: Solirubrobacteraceae bacterium; assembly: GCA_036497115.1. Classification (GTDB taxonomy): domain Bacteria; phylum Actinomycetota; class Thermoleophilia; order Solirubrobacterales; family Solirubrobacteraceae; genus Palsa-465. The sequence goes on along the minus strand of DASXJY010000171.1, from coordinate 952 downwards.
GGCTATCGGGATGCCTACGAGCTCGCCATAACGGGCGTGCTCAACCGCAGTCCCGCGCTGGCGGGAAGCACTGGCGGGGGCCGTCGATTGACGGTGTCGATGATCTCGCTGCTGTCGATCCCTTCGAGGTAGACGCTGGTAATCCCGAGATTCGCATGTCCCAGCTGGCGCTGCGGGACGATCAGCGGGACGCCCTCGCGAGCCATCTCGACAGCATGGGCATGCCGAAGCTGGTGCGGTGCGAAGCGATGGCGCACGCCAGCGACCACGGCGAGGTGACGCAGCGTTGCCCGAGCTGCGGTCGGCGACCATGCTCGCCCGGCCGTGGGACCACCGATCTCGCAGAGCAGCGCACCGATCGGCATCGCGACGCGCAGCTCGAGCCAAGGGTTCACGTGCTCCCATCCCCAGCTGTCCATTCCGACCTCGCGGCGCTTGCCTCCCTTCCCACGGCGGACAATGATGCTGCCACGGACCGGGTCCAGATCGCTCTCGGCGAGGGCGAGCGCCTCACTGATCCGTAACCCCGCTCGCCAGAGAACCACGACCAACGCTCGCGTGCGCAGACCATACGGTCGATCGCCGGCGCAGCGCATCACCGCCACGATCTCCTCCACCGTCGGCGGATCGGCGGGATAGCTACAGCCCTTGTTACGCGGCGGGCCGCCGCAGTGAAAGCCGGGCATGGCCGCGGGCGAGCGACGGCGACCAGTGGCATCGAGAAACTGAGAAGTAGTCATCGGCGAAGCATCCCGCCCCAGACCCCGGCCCGGTACGCATGGAATGCAGAAGCGTGCCGCCGAAGCTCCGACCGTGGGACGCGCGTCTGTTTCGATGTGCATCGAACGCTGAACCTCCGCGGTCTCGGGTTCGTTGTACGTCCGCCGATATGGAACGATTGGTGCGGGAGCAGCATCGCGGCAGCGGTGGGCGGCTCTGGGTCCTCCGGCTC
>DASXJY010000170.1:0-31380 GCA_036497115.1 Solirubrobacteraceae bacterium | reverse complement strand
GGCGTCCCGCTGGACGATGCCGAGCCGGCTCGAACCCGACTGCGCGACCATGGCCGGCGCCCCAGCCTGCGGCCGCAACGCGAACGTCGACCGACCCGCGAGCCGGATCGCCGGCCGGTGCGCAGGTCTGACTGAGCAACGCCGGCAGTGCCGGGACGTGATGGGCCTAACTTCCCTATACGGGCAGTCACTCGCATCACGTCCGGCGCGGGTGGGCGGCACCGGCTTTAGCCGAGGCGAACAAGCTGGCGGCGCGCCGCGCCATCTAGGGGGTAGACCACCTCCGCCCCGGGGGCGACGGCCCGCTCCCACGCGGCGTCCACGTCCTCCCAGTACGTCGCCATGATCGCGCTGACGACGCCGCCCAGCGAGGCCGGCGAGGCGGCGGGTGCGCCATCGCCGCCTTCATCGGTGATCATGGGGTGACGGTATGCAGGTGCTCGGGGACGGGCCTGACAGGTCCGACCTCACTGCTTGACATCGAGTGCCCGATTCAGTTCACGGCCCCGGGCGGTAACACGTACCGCCGCGGACCCGCTGAGCTGGTGGCGCGGCCGGCTTCCATGCGCTCGCGGTGAAGCCCCCCACTCGGAGCGCCCGAAACCTGGGCCTCGGGCCTGCCGTCGTGAGAGGCGATCCATTCCAGGATCTCCTGGGAATCGGCGCCTTCGGCGACGATCGCGGCCCGTTCGATCACATACCCCCCAGAGGGATGCTGGCGCGACAGCCGTTTGACTACAGAGTGAATCGCTTCGTCGTCCATTCGGGGAGCCTCCTTAGTTCATCGCGGCGGGGGCGGCACCTCCGCGCCTGCGCCGGGCCCGCGGTGTGTCGGTGAGGATCTTGAGCAGGTCCCCGATGCTCCGCTCCTGCGCGACGCCATCGGGAACCGGAAGGTTGACCGCGATCGTGTAGTGATTGCGTCGCCCCTCCCGTTGGCGGGTGAGGTATCCGGCGGCTCTCAGCTGAGCAACGATCCGGTGCGCCGCGCGCTCGGTGATCCCCAGGCGGTCGCCGATGTCGCGCAGGCGAATACCGGGATCGCCAGCCACGCACACCAGCACCTGGGCATGCTTGGTTAGGAACTCCCATTGCGGGGATTCTGCTTGGGCCACACGGCAAGACTACTCTCAAAGCATGACGCGCTTTTCATGATACGGTTGTCCGACATGGCGAGATGGCCTCTCCTGCGCCACGGCGTGAGCCTATCGCCGTGACGTGCTACCCGAGACAGTGTCGAACGGTCGGACGTGGGCTGGCGCGATGATGCTCCTGGGCCTCATCCTGGCCGTCAGTTGCGCCGGCGTGACTGCGGCCGGGTGCCTTCTGTGCCATCGCGGAGCCGTCGCGGCTCCGGCGGTTGACGCTCGTCATCCACTGCGCAGCGCCCGCGGGCTGTTTGCGTCGAAGTGGTGGACGATCGGGTGGCTGGCGGCGATCGTGGCCTGGCTACTGCACATGGGCGCCTTGACGCTTGTCCCGCTGTCCCTCGTTCAGGCCGTTATCTCCGGTGGCCTGGTCTTCCTGGCGGTCCTCGCCGAGCGCTTCTTCGGCTTCGAGCTGCGCCGCCGCCAATGGATCGGCCTCGTCGCCACAGCCCTCGGGTTGGCCGTGATCGCCATCACCACCGGACCCTCGGGACAGGGCGCACCCTCGGTGCCCGCGGTGATCGTTGTCGAAGCGACAGTCTTTGCCGCCAGCCTGCTGGTGGTGATCGCCACCGTCAAGCGCAGCGGTCCGCTGGCCGAGAACGGGCTCGCCCTGGGCCTCGCGGCCGGAGCCCTGTTCGGCGTCTGCGACGTCGCGATGAAGTTTGTCACCCACGCCTTGGCGGGCGGCGTTCTCGCCGGGGTGGTCAGCCCATGGCCGCTCGTGGCGGTGGCTGCGTCGGTGATCGCGTTCTACGTCTCGGCCCGCAGCCTGCAGATCGGGCCGGCCCTGGGCGTCATCGCGTTCGCCTCGGTCGCGGCCAACCTGGTGGCGATCAGCGGCGGGATCCTGGTGTTCCACGACTCGATGGGTGCCGGTTCGGCGCAGATCGCGGCGAGGATGCTGGCCTTCTGTCTCGTCATCTTTGGCAGCGCACTGATCCCGGGTCCGGTGCGCGCCCACACAACCGGCGATCCGGGCCGCTACGGGCTTCTGCGACCGGCCCCGAGCCCACACGGCGCGGCCTAGGGGACCCCGTCGCCTGATTTTCCAGATATGGGGCGCATCGCAGCCGCGGATTTGCCTCCGCGGCTCGTGATCGACGTCCGTCCGCGCCTTAGGGGCCGCCAGTGACAAGCGATCCAACACCTCTTCACCAGACAACACCGAACCACACCGCCGAGAGGACCTAGACCAATGATCGATCAACTCGCGACCGCCGCCGCGCAACCCCGCGCTGTGGAACGGGGTAAGCCGGACACGACACCATGCCAGGACCCAGCCTTCTGGCGGGAGTCACTAAGCGAATACGCTGCGCCGCGATTGTGGCGAAGCTGCCTTGACCTCGTCACCTCGCTGGGGGCATACCTGTTCCTGAGCGTGGTGATGTACCTGGCACTGCAGGTATCGGTGTTGATCACACTGGCCCTGGCGCCGTTGAGCGCTGCCTTCCTGCTTCGCACCTACATCATCTTTCACGACTGCTCGCACGGCTCATTTCTGGCCTCTCGCCGCGCCAACGTTTGGGTGGGAACGATCTGCGGCCTGCTCGTCCTCTCGCCGCTCGCGCGCTGGCGTCACGATCACGCCATTCACCATGCAACCTCCGGGGACCTCGACAAGCGAGGCATCGGAGACCTGGAGACGCTGACTGTCGCCGAGTATCGCCAGCGCTCGTCCCGCGGTCGCCTGGCCTACAGGATTACCCGCCATCCAGCGGTGATGTTCGGCCTGGGCCCGGTGATCGCGATGATCGTCGGCCCGCGGTTTGTCGCGCGGGGCGCACCGCGGCGGCTTCGCAACAGCGTGCTCTATACCGACGCCGCCCTCGCCGTGCTCGCCGCTGCCCTGATCTGGGCCATCGGCCTCGGTGATCTACTGCTCGTCTGGGCGCCCGCGGCGATGCTCGCCGGCGCCGCGGGGATCTGGCTGTTCTACGTGCAGCACCAGTTCGAGGATGCCTACTGGCAGCGCGGCGACGACTGGAGCTACGCCGACGCCGCGCTGCGGGGCAGCTCGTTCCTCAAGCTTCCGGCGCCGCTGAGGTTCGCGACCGGGAACATCGGCTACCACCACATCCACCATCTCAGCGTCAGGATCCCCAACTACAACCTGCAGCGCGCCCACGAGCAGAACGCGGTCTTTCAAAGTGTGCCGACCCTGACGCTCAAAGACGGGCTCCGTGCGGTGAGACTCAAGCTGTGGGACGAGAGGTGCGGCCGGCTGGTCACCTTCGCTGAAGCCGGCGTTTGACCGTGGCCCGGCGGGGGCACCCCGCCGGAGCCGACCCGTGACCGGCCCGCGACTCGGTTGCATCTTGCGGCGTCTACCGTGGGGTGGATGGAGCCGACCCATACCGACCGCGTCCAGGCGCTGCTGCGTCAGGCCGCGGTCGAGCACGCCGAGCTCGTCTCGCGCCTGCCGGCTGACCTGCAGGCCTCGCTGCCCGTGGACGCTCAGGGAGTCACCCGGGCGATTGACCACCTGGCCGCGGCGGCCGGGCTGACGGTCGCCGAGCGCCGCGCGCTGGTCCAGCCCCACGCCGTCAACCCGGCCGTATTGCACGCTCGGGTGTTCGGGCGCGCACCGCTGGCCCGCGAGACGGTGATCGGCTCGTTCGTGGAGGGGGCCCGAGTCCGGGCGGATGCGCTGGGCGCCCTGGCCGACGCCGTCGGTGGGGAGCGACTGGGGCGAGCGGTCCGCAGGGTGCTCGTGGCCCATCCTCCTCCGCTCGGTGGTGAAGGCCGCGAAGCGGTACGGGAGTTGCGCGCCACCTATGCCGCGCACGAACGCGCCGCGCTGATGATCGCGGCCAGCCTCGACGACCGCTAGCAGCTCGGCGGCAGTCGCCGCCCAGGGCGGAGTGTGAGAACCGGCACACGCCGGAAAGCCGTGGCGGGCCCCGGCGTCTAAGGCGTCAACTCGAACCCAGGAGAGACCATGCCCCGCCCCCGGATCCGGATCCGACCGCGGCTGAGCTACGCGAATGTCGCAGCCAGCCTCGCCCTGTTCGTCGCCCTCGGCGGCACCGCCGCCGCGGCCGTCGTCGTCAACTCCAACCAGGACATCGCCCCGGGGACGATCTTCGGATCGATCAAGCCCGCAGCGGCAAACGACAACGTCGTGGACGGATCGCTCGGCGCCAACGATCTGGCCGCGGGGGCCGTCACCAACCCCAAGGTGGCCCCTGGGGCGATCGGGTTGGACAAGCTCGCCTCCCACGTTGTCACCGGCAAGGGCGGCGCCACTTTCGGCCGCCTGTCGCTGACCCAGGGCGGCTCCGGCACGCTGCTGCCGGTGGCCGGATTGGGCAGCTTGGTCGCCAGCTGCGCACCGTTCGCGGGAACGCTGCAATTTCACAACACCTCCGGCCAGCCCGTGACCGTGTTCATGGACGACGTGGCCTTCACCGCCGTCAACACGATCGACAACGGGGCCTTGAGTCCTGCGACGCCGAATCGGTTTCTCAACCACCTCACCTATCAGGTCAGTCGAGGCACTGGGGCCCGCGGTCAGATGGCGACGATCGACGTCTTCGAGACCTCTGACGACGCCAAATGCTCGTTCCAAGCTCAGTCGGTCTCGCTGGGGAGCTGAGCTCGGCGGCGGGCGGCGAAGCGTTCACCGCCTCAACACGTCGGACGCTAGCCTGAGCGTATGGCGACGACGCAGGTGCTTCGTAGCGAGCGGTTCCCGGATCTCAACGACGAGGTGCTGTTCCCGCGGCTTTCCGACGGGAAGCTGCAGTGGCTGGCCAAGCGCGGGGAGCGGCGGACTTTCGAGCCCGGCGAGGTGCTCTACGAGCATGCGGTACGCGACGCGCCGTTTTATGTCATCGAGCACGGCCTGGTGGAGTTCATAGATCGAAAGCCCGGCAAGGACGTTTACATCGCCCAGGCCGACAGCCGGACCTTCATCGGGGACATCGCCGCCTTCACCGGGGAGCCGACGCTCAGCGCCTGCGTGGCGGTCGAGCCGACCGACGTGATCATGTTCGAGCGCCAGGGCTTGCGCGGCATGCTGGCTCGGTGGCCGGAATTCGGGGAGCACGTCTTCCGTACGCTGCTGGCCCGCCGGGCCTGGCACGAGGCCGAGGGTCACGGAGTGATGCGCCTGATCGCGCCGCGCGGATCGCGGCGGGCCTTCGAGGTACGGGACCTGCTGGAGCGAAATCTGCTGCCGGTGCACTGGTACGACGTCGACAGCGACGACGAGAGCGCCCAAATGCTCCGCTGGCTCGACATCCCCCGCTCGGAGACGCCGGTGCTGGTGCACTCGACCAACGTGATGCGCAACCCGTCCGCCGCCCAGGTGGCGCGGTCGTTGCGCCTGCGCGCCGACGTCGATGGCCAGCGCTTCGATCTTGTCGTCCTGGGGGCGGGCCCGGCCGGCCTGGCCGCCTCCCTTTACGGCGGCTCGGAGGGACTGCGAACCCTGGTCGCCGAGGCCTGGGCCCCCGGAGGTCAGGCCGGCACCAGCACCCGGATCGAGAACTACCTCGGCTTTCCCAGCGGGATCTCCGGGACCGACCTCACCCGCAAGGCGACGCTGCAGGCGCGCCGCTTCGACGCGGTACTTTCGAGCTTTCACCGCGCGGTGGAGTTGGCGGATGGGCCCGAAGGTCTGCTCCGGGTCGACCTCGACGACGGCCAGCACGTGCTGGCCCGCTCGGTAGTGATGGCCACCGGGGCCAGGTGGCGCGAGCTCGACGCCGACGGTGTGGACCGCTTCCGCGGTGCCGGCGTCTACCACGCGGCCATGGCGACCGACGCCGAGCGCTCCAGAGACGAGGATGTGATCGTCGTCGGGGGTGGCAACTCGGCCGGGCAGGCGGCGTTGCACCTGGCCACCCGAGCGCGCAGCGTACGGGTGGTGGTCCGCGGCAACGCGCTGAAGGCGACCATGTCGCAGTACCTACTCGATCGAATTGAACGCTCGCCGCGGGTGGAAGTGATGACCGAGACCGAGGTCTCGGCGATCCACGGGTCGGCCACGGTCGAGACCGTGAGCCTGGTCAACCGCCGCGATGGAACTGTGGCGCAGGTGGCGGCGACGGCGGTGTTCGTGATGATCGGAGCCGATCCTTGCACCGAGGCGGCAACCGGGATCCTGGCCGTCGATCCCGCCGGATACCTGCTCTGCGGCGCCGCTGCCGCGGAGTCAGACGGCCACCTCTGCTGGCCGCTGCCCGAGCGCGAACCGCACCTCCTGGAGACCGTTCGCCCCGGGGTCTTCGCGGCCGGCGACGTGCGCGCAGGGGCATCGAACCGCGTCGCCGGCGCCGTGGGAGACGGCGCGATGGTGGTGCGGTTCGCCCATGCGGTGCTCGACGGCTGACCGCCCGGTCACGCGACCCTGGTCACGCGACGAGCGCCCCGCCGGCGCCGGCGCGCCCTACAGGCGTCGCCCGCGCCAGTTGCCGGAACCGCTGCGACCGTAGCCACCGGTCCGCGTCCGGCGGTACAGCCACACCAGCAGCATCGAAAATAGGATCGACAGCAGCAATCCGGCGCCGTGGCGGTGAAGGACATACCAGGAGAACAGGCCGGCGACGAACGTGCCGCAGACGCCGACCGCAGCGGTCATGAAGATCCCCATGGGATCCGGTCCGGGCAGCAGCAGACGCGCCACCGCGCCGACGAACAGCCCCAAGACGAACAGGATGATCAGATAGGCGATAAGACCCATGCTCGTGACCTACCCACCGCGGGCCGTCGCAATCACCGCGAGTCAGAACCGGCGACTGGGCGCAGTTGACTTGCCCGGGCCCGGGGCCATGACATAGCGTTGGCCAATCACCGATCTTGGAGGTTGCGCCGATGCCCCGCACGCATCACCTGCCGGACGAGAAGGTGCATTTTCAATGGGACACCGGGAACGAGCCGGTGCTGGTCGTCGACTCGGGCGACACGGTCGTGGTGTGGACGCGCGACGTCAGCGACAACCAGATCGGCCCGGACTCCGACACCAGTGTGATCGCGGACCTGGATTGGGACCGGGTCTATCCGCTGTGCGGCCCCATCGCCGTCCGGGGGGCTGAGCCCGGCGACACGCTCGCGATCGAGGTGCTCGACATTCATACCCAGGGGTGGGGCTGGACCGCGGTGCTGCCCGGCCTGGGGCTGCTGGCCGAGGATTTCCCGGACCCCTACTTGCGGATCTTCGACCTCAGGCACGGCGATGTCGCCTACATGCGAGACGACATCGCGATCCCGCTCGAGCCATTCTTCGGGACCATGGGCGTATGTCCGGCCGGCGCCAGCGCTCAGCCGGTGATGCCGCCCGGCACGTTCGGGGGAAACATGGACACGCGCCAGCTGGTTCGGGGGTCAACGCTGTATCTGCCGGTCCAGGTGGAGCAGGCGCTGTTCTCGTGCGGAGATGCCCACGGAGCCCAGGGCGACGGTGAGGTCTGCGTGACCGGACTCGAGGCGCCGATGTTCGCCTCGCTTCGGTTCACGCTCGAGAAGAGCCGCTCCATCCCGGGACCGCAGTACCGCACCCCAGCGCCGTTGACCCGGCGCGTCGACTCGGCTCCTTTCTACGGCACCACCGGTGTCGGTGCAGACCTCTACGCGGCGGCGCAGGATGCCGTACGGGCGATGGTCGACCACATCGCCTCCAGCTACGAGCTGGGGCGCGAGGACGCCTACCTGCTCTGCAGCCTCGCCGTCGATCTCAAGATTTCCGAGATCGTCGATGCCGGGCAGTACATCGTCAGTGCCCTGCTCCCGGAGGCCATCTTCAGCTCGCGTTAGGCGGCCAGCAGCTGATCCTGGTAGCGCGGCGGGGTTCCGCTGCGCCAGTCCAGGACCTCGCCGAACCGCACCAGCTCGCCGTACATCGCCGGATCTACGCGGTCGGAGAAGATGAGCTCGACGATTGCCCGCGCCGCCCGGTCGGGTGACTGGGCGCGGCTGAAGTCCTCAAACCAAGGTCGCGACAGCGGGGTGTCGACCAGGCCCGGGCAGACCGCCGCAATCAACGTTCCGCGGGCCAGGTCGCCCGCTCGCCGCTCGGCAGCGACGGCTCTGACCGCCGCCACCTGGGCCACCTTGGACGGTACGTTCAGCCAGCGCGGCCAGCTGAGCTCCTGGGCGGTGCCGTCGCCGATCGCCGCGAGCCAGGATTCAACCGCCGCTTGCACCTGATCGAGCGACACGCCGTCGAACAACGGCCGGAGCTGTGGTTGCAGGTGGCCCAGCGTGCCCAGGCTGCTGGCGACGACGATCAGGCGGCCTCCGGGATTCAGCAGCGGGCCGAACGAGCGGAGCATCGCATGGGTGCCATGGTTGGCGACGGCGATGAACTCTTGCGCCTGCTCGGCCTGCGGGCGATCCCGGGTGAGCGGCGCGCTGGCATTGGAGACCACGATGTCGACGCCTCCGTAGCGCTCGGCCAGCTCGGTGGCCAGCCCGGCGATCGCGCCCGCGTCGCCGACATCGAGGACCCGCCCCTCGACGCGGCTCCGCGTCGCCTGCATCCCTCCGACGGCTTCGGTGGCGCCAGCCACCCGCTCGGCGTTGCGGCCGGTGAGCAACACCAGGTCGCGGTCATCGAGGCGGGCGGCCAGACCCTTGACAAGCGCGAAGCCCAACCCGCGGTTGGCTCCGGTCACGAGGGCGATGCGTTCAGTTTTCATGATGTCGAGGCTAAGGCTCTCAACACCATGCGTCCAACGAGACTACAGCACATGTACCATGCGCATTTGTCATGAACTTCGGAGACGTGTCACTCGTCTCGCTGCGGGTGTTCAGGGAAGTCGCCGACCGGGGCACGTTCACCGCTGCCGCCAAGGCGCTCGGGTACACGCAGTCGGCGGTCAGCCGGCAGATCGCCTCGCTGGAGCGAGCCTCCGGCGGCCCGTTGCTGCAACGCCGGCGCGAGGGAGTCCGGCTGACGCCGATCGGGCAAGTCGTCCTGCGCCGCGCCGCCGACGTGATCGATCAGATCGATGCCACGGCTCGTGAGCTGTCGGGCTTACCGCCCGACGGCGGTACGGTGCGGTTGGGCTGGTTCACCAGTGCCGGGGTGGCTCTGGTCCCCACAGCGATCGCTGCGCTGCGGGCCGATCATCCTGCGATCACGGTGATCACCCGCGGGGCGACCACTCCCGCGCTTGTGCGCGCACTGCGGGCCGGGAGCATCGACCTCGCGGTCCTGGCGTCGGCGCCGCCGTTCCGGCCTCCCGACAGCGAGACGCCTCCCCTGGAACTCGAGACGCTGGCCGAGCGAACCCTGCTCGTCGCGGCGCCGGCCGCCCACCCCCTGGCGCGAGCCGATTCGGTGGGCGTGGCGGAGCTGCGCGGCCAACTCTGGATCGCCGGCCCGGCGTCGGGCGGCGAGAGCTCGATGGGGGTCTGGCCCGGAATCGACGAGCGTCCCCAGATCGCCCATACGGTCTCTGACTGGATGGCCAAACTTCACCTCGTCGCAGCCGGGTGCGGCCTGACCACGCTCCCGGCCTCGCTGGCTCCTGCGGTCCCGCCTGGAGTCAAGGTCCTCGAAGTTCGCGGCGGCCCGCACGAACAACGGCGCCTGATCCTGGCTCGCCTTCCCGGCGCCGTGGCTGAGCCGACGGCTCGCGTCGCCGAGGCGCTGCGCTTCGCGGCCACCGGCACTGCCCAGCCGGCGGCGTTCTCGGCGCCTTCCGCGGCCAGCCACTCTGCGATGCTTCGCGCCGAAAGGACGGATGGACTTTGATCGCGCCCAGCTTCGGCATTTTCGACCACATCGAGGACATCCCGGGGACTCCGACCAGCCGGCTGTTCAACGACCGGCTGGCGCTGATCAAGATGGCCGACGAGGGTGGCTTGGCCGGCTATCACCTGGCCGAGCACCACGGCAGCGAGCTCTGCATGGCCCCAGGTCAGGAGCTGTTCATCGCCGCGGCCTCGCAGGTGGCCAAGAACATCCGGCTCGGGCCGATGGTGAAGCTTCTGCCGATGCATCACCCGGTGCGGATCATCGAGGACCTCTGTGTGCTGGACCAGCTGACCGAAGGGCGGCTGGAGTTCGGCGTGGGGCGTGGCGCGGTCCCCATCGAGCACTACTGGTTCGGCCGCGAGTGGCCCGGCTCCAGGGAGCGCTTCGTCGACGTGCTGGGGATCATCCAGCGCGCCCTGGCCAGCGGCGAGATCTCGAGCGAGGGCAGCCGCTTCTATGACTTTCCGCGGATGCCGCTGGCGACCAAGCCCTTCCAGGATCAGATCCCCTTCTGGTATCCGGGCAGTCCGATGACCGCCGGGCGCCACGGGATGAGTCTCATGTGGCCGGGCAAGATCGACCGCGCCGCGTACGAGCAATACGTCGAGGCGTGGCAGGAAAACAAGGACGATCCGATTCGCCTCGACGGACCCGGTTCCCGGCCGCGCGTCGCCTACAGCATGCTGCTGGCGATTGCGCCCACCGAGGCCCAGGCCACCGACATCGCCCGGCGCGGCATGAGCGGCCTGATCCGCCGCACCCGCAACGCTCACCGGTTTGATCGGCTGGTGCTGCCCGAGGATGAGTGCGAGGCAGCCCAGGCTCCGCTGCGGGCGATCCACGCCAACGTGGACCTGGCGATCAAGGCCGGCGCCGGCACGCCGGGGCAGATCGCCGAACGGCTGGCCGGCCTGCTCGAAGAGGGGATGACCGACTACATCTGCTTCATGCTGCCGACCGGAGACATGTCGCTGGACGAAGCCCGGCGCACCCTCGACCTGTTCATCACCGAGGTCAAGCCGCAGCTCGAGCAGCCCGCGCGGGCAGGCTCACGGCCGTGAACAGCGACAGGCGTCTGCCCCGTTTGGACCGGGAGCGGATCTTCATCGGCGACGGGGGAGTCGAGACGACGATGATCTTCGACGTCGGGATCGAGCTGCCGCTGTTCGCTTCCTTCCTGCTCCTCGGCGACCGCGTCGGCACCGACGCGCTGCGCACCTACTACCGCAGCTACCTTGCTCTGGCGCACCGTTACGGCGTCGGCTTCACGCTTGACACCCCGACGTGGCGGGCCAGCCGTGATTGGGGGCAGCAGCTCGGTTATTCGCCGCACGATCTGGCTGAGGTCAACCGGGCCGCGGTGCGCTTCGGCGAGCAGATCCGCGCCGCCGAGGAGACCGACCAAACTCCGATCGCGGTCTGCGGGACGATCGGGCCGCGCGGCGATGCCTACGATCCCGTCGCGGCGATGTCCCCACAGGTCGCCGAGCAGTATCACGCCACCCAGATCCAGACCTTTGCCGAGGCGGGGGCCGACATGGTCAGCGCCTACACCCTGGCCTACGCCGAGGAGGCGATTGGCATCGTCAGGGCGGCCACCGCCTCGGGAATTCCAGTCTCGATCTCCTTCACGATCGAGACCGACGGGCTACTGCCGAGCGGCCAGAGCGTCGGCGACGCGATCGGGCAGGTCGACGCGGCGACCGGCGGCGCGCCCGCCTACTTCATGATCAACTGCGCCCATCCCACCCACTTCGGACCGGTGGTCAAACAGGGGGGCGCGTGGCTGGCCCGGCTGGGCGGCGTCCGGGCCAACGCCTCGGCCAAGAGCCACGCTGAGCTCGACCAGGCCACCGAGCTCGATTCCGGGGATCCCGACGCTCTCGGCGCCGAGTACCGGGCCCTGAAGCCGTACCTCGGCAGCACGCGCGTCCTTGGCGGCTGCTGTGGGACGAACGCGCTCCATGTCGCGCGGATCTGTGAAGGGTGGTTGAGCTAGCCGCCTGAACCGCCCGGCTCGTCGCGCAGCGCGGGCGTGCCGGCGACCAGGCGGGCCAGCGCTCGCGGCGCAATCACCCGGGCCGGGGAACGATCGGCGGCCACCTGCGCGCCGATCCGCTCCAGGTCCAGCCTCAGCGCGGAGCCGACGACGATCGTGTTGCCCGCCCGCCCCCCGACCGTCAACACCCTCGGATAGGCCTCGGCCAGTCCCGCCGCCACCGTCCGCACCTGACGGGCGGAGCGGTTGTCGACGACGTTGACCAGCGCCACCGGGGCCACCCGGGCGGCGTCGGTCAGCGCCTCCACGGTGATCAGCCGGGGCGGCACGGCGGCGCCCACGTAGGCGTCGACGGCGATTGCGTCCCAGCTCGCCTCGGGTTGGCCAGATATGAAATCGCGCCCCTCGGCGTGGCGGACCCGGAGCCCGCGGGCGCGGCGCAGCCCCAGGTGCTCGCGGGCCAGCGCCAGCACCGTGTCGTCGGCTTCGCAGACCTCCTGTCGGCCATCGGGATCCTCGCTCGCCAGCGCGCGCGGGAGGGCACACGCGCCGCCGCCCACATGCAGCACCCGGCGGGCCCGGGCGACTCGCAGCACGATCCGCATCCAGCGGAGGTAGTCGAACTCCAGATGCGATGGATCGGCGAGATCGACGTAGGAGGCGTCCATGTCGCCCTGGCGCAGCAGCCGCCCGGACCGGGACGACGGGTCGCGTTCGACGATCAGCTCGCCCTGGGTGGCGACGATGGTGGGACTCACACCCGCTCGGTGTCGTGCCGGTCGAATCGTCGAGCACACGATACGACCATTTCAGGGCCCACAGCGGCGAACTTGGACCGTTGGCGGTCCCGGACGACCCGGTGATGGTCAGCGAACGGTCCGCATGACCGCGGAAGGATTTCGCCCCCGCGGGGTCTCTCTCAGTGACTGCCAGACAACGGCAGCAGACGTAACCAATTACTGGGAGCAAACATGATGGCAACACGAAAAATGAAATCCCGGGCCACTGCCGTCGCGTCACTGATCGGTGTGTCATTACTGGTCGCGGCGTGTGGAAGCAGCTCGAGCACTTCAACCCCGAGCGCAGCCAACAGCAGCGCCGCAGCGGCCACAAACGCCGCGTCGACGAACGCCGCCTCGATCAGCACCGCCAAGGGCGCCCACGGGAGCTACCTGGTGGGACCCTCGGGTCGCGCGCTGTATCTCTGGGTCGCCGACACCAGCGGCAAGTCAAGCTGCTCGGGCGCCTGCGCCAAGGTCTGGCCACCGCTGCTGGCGAAGTCGGCCCCCACCGCGTCCGGAGGCGTGGCCGCCAGTGACATCGGGGCGACTACACGCTCTGATGGCGCCAAGCAGGTCACCTACAAAGGTCACCCGCTGTATTACTTCAGTGCGGACTCCGGCATGGGTATGACCACTGGCCAGGGCAATGACGGCTTCGGTGCCAAGTGGTGGCTGGTCGCTCCCTCGGGTACGGCAATCACTGCCGGGGCCGCCTCGAGCGGTTCTTCGAGCGGCTCCTCCGGCGGTGCCTACGGAGCCGGGGCACCGAGCGGGTACTAATTTCGAAGCGCGGCGGCCACTCGCTGGCCGCCGCACCACCCGGCCCTAGCGGGAACGCCAATCAGACGGTCTGTCAGCGCGTCTTCTTCTTGACCGCGCTGCTCGCCTTGCCGATCGCATTGCGAGCCTTGCCCTTCAGCTGTTCGCCGGCTCCGCGTGCCTCGGTACCCGGGCGCCCTGCGTCGATGCCAGCTTGGCGCTTGAATCGGCCCTTGGTCTCCTCGGCCTTTCCTTTGGCTCGCTGTTTCCGATCGCCCATCGATTCTCCCTTCCTAGGTGTGCTTTAAGGGAAGCTACCCGCAGCAACGGTGATCCACTCCCGCGGCGAGCCACATCCAGCTGGTGTCGCGCCGGCTCCGCTCACGCGACCCGAGCGCTGGATTCTGCTCGCCGCCAGCCTGGCGGTGGGGCTGGCGTTCCTGGACGAGACCGCGGTGGTTACGGCGCTGCGCACGATCCAGCGCGAGTTCAATGCCACCGACTCTCAGGTTCAGTGGGTGATGGGCAGCTACCTGCTGGCCCTGGCGTCATTGATGGCGGCCACGGGTCGCCTCGCTGACCTCTACGGCCGCCGGCGTCTGTTCATCATCGGAGCCGTCCTGTTCGGCGCCGGATCGGCGGCCTGCGCCGCGGCTCCCGATCAGCACTGGCTGATCGCCGCGCGGGCCCTGGAGGGCGTGGGCGGAGCGCTGGTGATCCCGTTGGGTCTGGCCAACGCGACGGCCGACCTTCCCGAGGAGCGCCGGGGGTGGGTGATCGGGATCGTCTCGACCGGCGCCACGGTGCTTCTGGCTGTCGGACCGCTGCTGGGAGGCAGCCTGGTCGACCTGGTCGGCTGGCGGTGGATCTTTCTGCTCAACGTTCCCTTGGTCTTGACCATCATCGTGATCGCGCTGCGCGTCTTTCCGGAGAGCCGCGCGGACCAACGCGAGCCCTTGGATCTGACCGGGTTCGTCCTGCTGGTGGGTGGACTGGTCTGCCTCACGACGGCGCTGCTGAACATGCAGGATTGGGGGCCGGGGGCGCCGGTGACGATCGCGGTACTGATCGCCGCGGTGGCGCTGCTGGCCGGGTTCGTGATCGTCGAACATCGTGTCCAGCACCCGCTGATCGATCTCAAGCTGCTGCGGATCGATGCCGTAACGGGATCGCTCTGCGCTCTGTTCGCGATCCAGTTCTCGATCCTCGGCCTGACCGTTTACCTGACGCTGTACCTGCAGAACGTGCTCGGGTACAGCCCGGCGGCCGCCGGGGCGCTGGCCCTGCCGCTGGTGCTCGCGGCGCCGTTTTTGTCTGCCCCGGTGGGACGTCGCACGGACCGCACAGGTACTCGGGCAATGGTCGCGGGGTCGATGCTCCTGGCCTCGGCGGCGCTGGTTTGGATTGCCCTGTTCTCCGGCGAGCGCCAGGTCCTGCTGCTGCTGCCGGCGTTCCTGGCCTTCGGGGTGGCCAGACCGGTGGCCACGGTCGCGCCAACCGCTGGCACCGTCGCCGCGATTCCCCGGGCGGCCCGCGGCCTGTCGACTTCGCTGGTCACGCAGTCCCGGCAGCTGGGGGCGGTGATGGGTGTGGCGGTGCTGGGGCTCACATTGACCGCGCTTGAGATCACTCGGCGACGCCAGCTGCTCAGAGGAGCTGACTCGGATTTCGGACACCGCCGGCGTGAGGCCCTCGATGGCATCCTCGCCAATTCCCGCCACGTCCAGCATCTACTCGCGGCCGTCTCGCCAGCCCACCGGGCGGCGGTCAAGAACGCGGCCGCCTCCGCATTCGTGTCGGGGTTTCGCGCCGCGATGCTGGTCGCCGCGCTGCTCGCCGCGGTTGCCTCCGGGCTGAGCTGGAGGCTGCTCAGGCCGAGTCCTGACCCGGTCGCAGAGCCGGTCGGCGCCGCAGTGGCCCCGCAGTGACCAGCCGGGGGGTGTGCCGTCGCCAGCCCGCGCCGAGGCCGATCAGGGAAGGCGCGCCGGTATCGGAGTCACGGTACGGGGGATGCGGCCGACCACTCCGGTGGTCCGGCGGTAGGAGTCGCGCAGGATCGCCGCCGGAGCCTCGTGGCGGCGCAGCGCGTCGGCGATCGGAAGGACCGTGTAGTCGGGATGGCGATTCCACGTCGGCATGTAGGTGACGGTGGCGACCCTCGAGCGCCCGCCGTTGACGAGGATGTGGAGAAACACCAGCATTCCATCCTCGGTCTGGATCGGGCAGCAGGCGGCTGACTGGTTGGAGATCAGCTGACCTTCTCCGAAGACCACGAGCTTTCCGCGAACCCGTCGAATCGGCTGCACGACGTGAACGTGCTGGCCGACGATCGCCGTGATGTCCGGATCCCGAGCCAGCGCGCTGGACGTGCGGAGCTGAAACTCGCTCGGCTGCGAGACGTTCTCGGTGCCCCAGTGGAGGTTGACGATCACCACCTGGGCGCCGCGACGGCGGGCACGACGGGCAGCGCGGCGAATCGCCGGGACGTGGGCAAGGTTGACCGACCAGGAATGCGGCAGCGGGATCCCGTTGGTCATCTCGGTGTAGGCGAGAAAGGCCACCCGGATCCCTTTCACCCGGACGATCACGGTCCGGTTCTGGGCCGCCTGTGAGCCGAACGAGCCGGTATGGAGTACACCGGCCCGATCGAGGGCCCGGCCGGTCTGGTCGATCCCGTACTGCCCTTCGTCGAGCGAGTGGTTGGAGGCGGTATCGCAGATCCGCCAGCCGGCTCGTTTGATCGCGTGGGCCAGCTGAGTTGGCGTGTTGAAGATCGGATACCCGGTCGGCGGACGCGGAGTCATCGGCGTCTCGACGTGGCAGATCGCCAGATCGGCGCGCCGGATGTAGGGAGCAACCTCGCGGAGCATCGGCGAGAAGTCGTAAGTGCCGTGGCCGTCCTGGAGCGCGGTCTCCCAGACGGGCGAGTGAATCAGCAGATCGCCGTTGACCTCGACCGAGAGCTTCACCGTCGGCTGCGGCGGGGCGGACCGACTGGCGGTAGACGTTGACTGTGCCGATGGCGCGGCGGGCGCTGCCGTGGAGCGGTGGCGATCGCTGCCACCACCGGAGCCGCCACAGCCCGCGACCAGCAGCGCCACGGCCAGGAGCAAGGCGCCGAGCGGGCGGGGCATGTCGATGAGCCAACGCGGCTCCACGTCGGCCAACATACCCCCGAATCCCGACGTTGCCCGGTTGACGACGGGGCCAGCCGGGTGCTGCGGTGGTCTCAGTCGGCCTTCTCGGCGTGACCGCCGAACTCCGAGCGCATCGCCGACAGCAACTTGGCGCCGAATTCACCGTTGCCGCGTGACTCGAAGCGCTCGTAGAGAGCCGCGGTGATGACCGAGGCCGGGACGCCGGTGTCGATCGCCGCTTCCACGGTCCACCGCCCTTCGCCGGAGTCCGACACGCGCCCAGCGAAGTCATCCAGCTGGGGCGACCGGGCCAGAGCGTCGGCAGTGAGGTCCATCAGCCACGACCCGATCACCGAGCCCCGGCGCCACACCTCGGCCACCTCGGCGACGTTGATGTCGTACTGGTAGGCCTCCGGCTCGCGCAGCGGAGTGGTTTCGGCGTCGAACTCGGCGGGCGCCGTCTTGCCGGCGTCGGCGTGGGCGATGATGCTCAGCCCCTCGGCGATCGCGCTCATCATCCCGTACTCCACGCCGTTGTGGACCATCTTCACGAAGTGTCCGGCCCCGTTCGGCCCGCAGTGCAGGTACCCGTTCGGCGCCGTCCCCTCCTTGGTTGTGCGCCCCGGGGTGGGCTCGGCGCTTGACTCGCCGGGGGCGATGGTCTTGAAGATCGGATCGAGGTGCTGCACCGCCTCCGCTTCGCCTCCGATCATCAGGCAGTAACCGCGATCGAGACCCCACACGCCTCCGCTGGTGCCGCAGTCGACGTAGTGCATGTCGTGGGCGGCGAGCTGCCGAGCGCGGACGATGTCGTCGCGGTAGTAGGAGTTGCCCCCGTCGATGACGATGTCACCGGCGCTCAGCAGGCCCATGAGCTGATCGAGCGTCGCCTGCACGATCCCGGCCGGCACCATGATCCACAACGCCCGTGGCAGTGTCAGCTCGTTGACGAACTCCTCGAGCGAGGACGACGGAGTGGCGCCCTCATCGGCCAGCGCCTTGACGGCGTCCGGGCTGACGTCGTAAACGACGCAGTCGTGCCCATCGCGAATGAGCCGCCGGACCAGGTTGGCACCCATCCGCCCCAACCCGATCATTCCCAGCTGCATTGGCCTGTCGGTCGCCATTTCTCCTCCGTCTCTCGGTAGCTCGCGGGGTCCGGCGGGTGCCGGCCGTCGCGGACACGGTACAGGCGCCGAGTGCTGCTCGCAGGCGATCTCACGTACCGGGCTCGGGATCCGAGATGGCCCGGGCGGCCGCCAGCAGTCGTTCGTCCTCTCCGGGCCGCGCCACGATCGACACGCCCACCGGAAGTCCACCCACCGTGGCCAGCGGCAGGCTGGCCGCCGGCGCGCCGGCCAGTCCGGCGACGCAGGTCAAGCGCATCGTCCGCGCCCTCAGATCCTCCTTCCCGGCGCTCGACAGTGTCGGGGGCGGCGCCACCGTCGCGGTAGCCGGCAGGATCAACGCGCCGCGCGCCGGCAGCACTCGATCCAGGGCTTCGAGCACCTCCGCTCGCACCGCCGTTGCCGCTATCCCGTCGCGCTCGGGCGTGGCCTTGGCGGCGGCGAAGCGAGCGGCCACGCCGGGTCCCAATGGCGGACGGTGAGATTCGATCCACGCGCCGAGGGCTCGCCACACCTCCACCAACTGGCGGCCCCGAAACGCCTTCAGCCAACTCTGGTGGCGCCCCGCCGCGAGTTCGGCCGAGCGCAGCGGCACGTCGAGCTGACGCGCCAGCCCCGCGGCGGCGTGGGCAATCGCGGCGCCGACCGGGGGATCGGCCTCGGCCAGCAGGTCGGAGGCCAGCACCAAGGCCTCCGGGGGCTGTGAGGCCCGCCCATCCAGCAGGCTGAGCGCTGCCCGCTCCAGCAGCTCCCCGGTGTCGGCCAGCACTCCGCAGGTGTCAAAGCTCGGCGCCAGGGGGAGCACCCCGGCCAGAGGGACCCGCCCGTGAGTGGGCCGCAGCCCGTACACCCCGCAGTAGGAGGCCGGCACGCGGGTCGAGCCCGCGGTGTCGGTGCCCAGGGCGATCCTGGCCAGGCCGGCCGCCACCGCTGCCCCCGATCCCGAGGAAGAGCCGCCGGGAACTCGGCCGGGTGCCGACACGTTGCGCGGGGTCCCGTAGTGGGCATTGGTTCCCGACAGGCTGAAGGCGAACTCGTCGGTGTGGGCCTTGCCGATCACCACGGCGCCCGCCTGCACCAGGCGGGCGACCGGGACGGCGTGCTGAGCCGCCGGCGCCGCCGCCGCCAGGAAGGCCGGATTGCCGGCCCCGGTGGCGACGCCCGCCACGTCGAACACGTCCTTCACCGCCAACGGCAGCCGCGCCAGCGGACCGGAGCCATTCTCCGAGTCGGCCGGTTCGAGGGCGACCCGCAGCGGGCCGATGAAGTCAATCACCGCGCCATCCTCGCAGGCCGGCTCGCGGCCGGCCGGCATTTCCGATCGTCTGACCACGACCGGGAAGTCGCAGTGATCGCCTTGCGCTCGCATAAGCTGTGGTGGTGAGAGGGCACGGGATCGAGGCGGGCAGGGGGGCGGTCCACAGTGCGGGCGCTGGTCATCTCTGACACCCACTTCGGCGCCTGGACCGGCGAAGACATCCTGCGCCAGCCGGAGACTCTGGCGCTGCTCGAACCCCACCTCGACGTGGACGAGGTCATCCTGCTCGGCGACATGTTCGACTTCATGTTCAGCTCGCTTCGCGACGCCTTCACCGCCTCTGAGGGCTTGCTGGCGCTGCTGCGCGAGAAGCTTCAGGGAAAGCGGTTCGTGTTCCTGGCCGGCAACCACGACCACTACTTCGTCCGGCGCGAGGCCGAAGAGCTGCTGGGACTGGAGCTGGCCACCGGCAAGTCCCCCGATCAGCTGCACGACGAGCTGCAGCGCATCGACTTCTTTCGCCGCATCCTCGAGCGCCGGCTTCCGGGGGTCGAGGTCGACATCCGCTATCCCACCTACACCTTTGCCGGTGTCCTGTGCACGCACGGGCACTATCTCGACTTCCACGCTCGCCGCAGCGGCGCAGCGCCGGGCCGCCTGCTGGCTCGCGTCCTGTGGTCGATCGCGGTCGGCGGCGAGGAGCACACTCCGACGATCCAGGATTACGAGGCGACGATCACCCTGTTGACGTCGCTGCTGTTTACGATCGCCCAGCTCCCCAACGGGACCCACGCCCAGCGTCGGGCCTTTGCCGCCTTCGAGACGCTCGAACGGGCCATCCGGCTCGGCAAGGGCCCGGCCAGGATGACCGAGCAGGCCGGTGACCTGCTCGCCGCGGGGGCAACGTCGGCCGCGGCCAGGCGGCGACGTCGGCGCAGCCGGCGCGAGACGGAGGGCTACCTGAACGCGCGCTCGCAGGAGGCGGCGCGCCGGCGACGGACCGGCGCCCCGACCGGCGGAGAGGCGGCGAGCCAGGCCCTGGTCCGCCTGGTCAATCCCGGTGACTCGGCGATGGCGGCCGTCGAGGCCTTCGACAAGGTCGTCGCCAATCTCGGTTGGGCACGCGAGACCGACAAGATTGTCTTCGCCCACACCCATCAGGCTCTGGACGGCGTGACCGCGCCGGGCGGGTCGGTGCGCTACTGGAACACCGGCTCCTGGATCTACGAGCCGGATCTGAGCTCACGGCAGGCGTATCTCGCCTACCTGCGCCACGGCTGGCCGGGAACGGCTGTGATGATCGACTCACACGATCCGCAGCCGAGTCTGCTGAGGCTGCGAGAGCATCTGAATCCGATCCACCGTATGAGCTCGGGCGACGAAGCGTAGGCTCGCGCCGCCGATCTCAGGCGGCGGCCTCCGGCAGCGGGCGTCAGCACGCCGCGCGCCGCGGTCAGGGCGCGGTGCGCGCCTTGCCGGTCTCGACCGCCGCGATCAGCGCCTCAGCTCGGCCACCTCGATCTCGACGGTGCGGGCATGGCCGTCGATCACCGCGTCGCGGTCGGGGTTGGCCGCGGGCGAAGGATGGTCGCGCGCCGAGGGTGCGCGGGCCAGCAGTGGACGCCCCGGCTCGGGCGCGCGGATCCTGGCCCGGAACTCGAGCTGGGTCCCGCTCTCGCCCCACTCGACGGCAAACCGGCCATCAAGGCGTCGTCCGACCCAGGCCACGACCACCATCAGCGTCCCCACCACCACCAACGGCAGCGTCCAGACGGAGCTGGCCATGACCAGCCCGCCGATCAGCAGCAGCATCACGCCGATCAGGGTCACCCTGACCCTGGGTTGAGAAACCCATTCGTAGAACGCCCGGGCCACCGCCGAGACGTGCTCCGGCCAGGTCGGGGCCGTCCCGGCGCCGGGTGCTGGCGCGGGGTGCTCTGGGTCCTTCGAGCTCGACGGAACCGATCCGTTTACGCCGTGCGCAGACATGGCCTGCATTTGCTTTCGACCTAACCGCGGCCGGACCTTCTCGAGGCGACACAAGCCGGTTCAGAGCGAGCGGAGAAACTCCAGCATCGGCCCGTTGACCTGGTCTGGGTGGGTGAGGTTGGAGGCGTGCGGGGCGCCATCGATCGTCACCAGCCCTGTGCATCCCGACAGCCCCTGGCACAACCGCTCGGCCTTCTCGACTTCGATCGACATGTCAGCGGTGCCGTGGAACACGATCGCGGGACAGGAGATCTCGCTGAGCCGGTCGGTGAGATCCTCGCGCTCAAACAGGGTGTTTCCCGGCTCGCGCATGCTCTCGACCGGCAGCCGCCGCCACTTCTCGATCCAGGCCCGGTTGTGGGCGGGGTTGCCGATGATCAGCCCCGCGACCGCCTCGGTGAGGTCGTCGATCGGCCCCGCCTGGAGCCAGGTCTGCTGCATCTGCCGATAGACGGGGAGGCGCTCGGGATCCTCGGGGCCGGCTTGGGTATCGATGAGCACCAGGGCCGCAACCCGGTCCGCGGCCAGGAGCGCCGCGCGCATCGACAGAAATCCGCCCTGCGACATGCCGCCCAGAACGGCACCTCCGATCCCCAGATGATCGAGCAGGCCCAGGCAGTCCCGGGCCGAGTCCCAGTAGGTGAACGGCTGGCCGTCGAACTCGGTTTCCCCATGTCCGCGCGCATCCCAGGTGATGACTCGGAACTCCGGGGCGAGCGCCTCGACCTGCGCCGCGAACATCTCGCGGTCCATCAGGAAGCCGTGCGAGAGGATCACCGCAGATCCGTCTCCTCCGCTGTCCTCAAAGCGCAAGCGCTGACCGTTGACGTCGGCGAACGGCATGACAAACCTCAACCGGTTGGGAGCGGCGAGCACTCTACCTTGGATCCCCGGCGTGTCGGTATCGTCGCCGCCGTGCCTCCGCTCTCCTGCACCGTCGTCGGAAGCTATCCGCAGCCGGATTGGCTGATCGACCGGGCCGCGCTGGCGGCGAGCTCGGTCCCGCGGGTGCGCGTGCGCGAGGCGTGGCGGATTCCCGAGCCGTACCTGGAGCAGGCCCAGGACGACGCCACGTTGCTGGCCATCGCGGAGATGGAGCAGGCCGGGATCGACACCATCACCGACGGAGAAATCCGACGCGAGAGCTACTCCAACCGGTTCGCCACCGCCCTGGAAGGCGTCGACCCCGAGAACGGTGCGACGATCCGCGACCGGGCCGGCCGGGCCCGGACGGTGCCTCGGATCATCGGGCCGGTGCGCTGGCGCGAGCCGGTGCAGGCACGTGACGTCGAATTCCTGCGCGCTCACACCGATCGTGGCGCCAAGGTCACCCTGCCGGGGCCGTTCACCATCGCCCAGCAGGCCAGCAACGAGGCCTACGCCGAGCCCGACGAGCTGGTGATGGACCTGGCCGCGGCGGTGAACCGCGAGGCTCATGCCCTGCAGGAGGCGGGGGCCGACGTGATCCAGCTCGACGAGCCATGGGTGCGCAACGACCCGGAGGGGGCACGCCGGATCGCCGTCCGCGCCATCGACCGCGCGCTGGCCGGTCTATCGGTGACCACCGCCGTGCACGTGTGCTTCGGCTACGCGGCCATCGTGGGCCCGAAGTCGGCCCACCGCTACGACTTCCTCGGTGAGCTTTCAGACAGCGCGGCCGACCAGATCTCGATCGAGGCGGCGCAACCGCGGCTCGACTTGGGTCAGCTGTCTGAGCTGGGGGCCAAGACGGTGGTGCTCGGGGTCATCGATCTCGGCGACTCCCGGGTCGAGAGCCCCGACCTCGTGGCCGAGCGGATCCGGGCGGCGCTGAGCCACGTCCCGGCCGAGCGGCTGGTGGCTGCGCCGGACTGCGGCATGAAGTACCTGCCGCGCGACCGGGCATTGGCCAAGCTGCGGGCGCTCAGCGCGGGAACGGCGCTCGTCCGCCGGGAGCTGTCTGGCTGAAGCGCGGTGACCGCCCCGCTAGAGCGCCTTGGCGAGTCGTACGTCCCCGGCGCGCTTGGGATCGATGATCGCCGCCAGCGCCGAGTCGTAATCGGGCAGCGCCAGCACCGTGCCGTCGTGCAGAACCATCAGGAAGCGGTCCATCGTGCGCAGGAACGCGCGGTCGTGCGAGACCGCCACGACAGTGCCCTCGAATCTGTCCAGGGCGTTCTCGAGCGCCTCGGAGGAGTCGAGGTCGAGGTTGTCGGTCGGCTCGTCAAGCAGGAGCAGATTGTGGCCCTCGAGCTCGAGGACCAGCACTTCGAGCCGGGCCTTCTCGCCGCCACTCAGGACCTCGTAGGAGCGGCGGGCCGCGTCTGCCAGCCCGTAGCGCGCCAGGGCTCCCATCGCCGCCTGGACACCGCCGCCCCTCACGCGCTCCAGCACGACCTCGATCACCACCCGCCCGGCCAGGTCACCGCGGGTCTGAAGCTGTGTGAAGAACCCGGTGGACACGCGTGGGCCGACCACCAGCTCGCCGCCGTCGGGCTCACGGGCGCCGGCCATCACTCGCATCAGCTCACTCTTGCCCGAGCCGTTGGGCCCGATCATCCCGACGCGCTCGCCGAAGTGAATCTCCTCCGAGAACGGCGACACCAGGCCACTGATCCCGATCGAACGCAGGTCCAGCACGCGACGCGCCGAGTCGCCGCCGCGCATCCGCACGGTGATCGGGGAGTCGACGACGGGAGCGGGCGGTGGGCCGGCCTCGCTGAAGCGCCGCCAGCGCGTCTCGGCGGCGTCGGCCTTCTTGGCCCAGTCGCTTGAATAGCGAGCGCGTTCCTTGAACGTCTTCATCAGCCGGTAGAGACGGCGCTCCTCGTCGCGCCAGCGCTTGACCGCATCGCCGAGCCGGCGCTGGCGTTCGGAGCGAGCCTCTGGGTAGGTGGCGTAGGAGCCGCCGTGCATCCAGGCGCCGTTGCCCTCCAGGGTGGCGATCGCCGCCACCGCACCGGCGAGCACCTCGCGATCGTGAGAGATCATCAGCACCGTCTTCTTGGTGGCGCGAACCCGCCGCTCGAGCTCGAGCTTGGCGGGGACGTCGAGGAAGTTGTCGGGTTCGTCGAGCAGCAGCACGTCGGCGTCGGAGAAGAACAGGACGTCCAGAACGAGCCGCTTGCGTTCGCCGCCTGAGAGGGTGATCGCGGGCCGGTCGGCCAGCTCCGAGAACGGGCTGCGCACGATCCGCCGGCAGGCGGCATCCCACTGGCCCTCGAGCTCATAGCCGCCGAGCGACGACCAGTCGGCGATCGCTTCGCCGAGCTTCATCCCGGCTGCGGCGTCGCCACCGGCCAGCCGCGCCTCGTAGTCAAGGACGCGTTCGCCGGCAGCACGGACCGCACCGGGGGCCAGTGACAGCAGCAGCTCGCGCACCGTGCGCCAGTCTCCGGCGACCCCCACATCCTGGGGCATGTAGGCGACGTTGCCGCCCACCGACACCTCTCCCTCATCGGGCGCCAGCGCCCCGGTGAGGACCCGCAGCAGGGTGCTCTTGCCGACGCCGTTGGCGCCCACCAGCCCCACGTGCTGGCCGGGGGAGATCCGAAACGACACATCCGAGAACAGGATCTCTCCCCCCGGATGTGCGTACGCCAGACGTGACACCACCACATGACCCATGCCGACATGCTCGCATCAGCGCCCCTCCACGAGCTTTCGGTCTCGCCCGCGCCCGCCTGGCGGGCCCGAAGCGGGGGGCTGACCGGCGCGCTCTGTCGTCGTCAAGGCGCTCGGGCGGCTAACCCGGGCCGTCATAAGCGCGGCAAACGTCCCAATGCTCGCGCGGGCGAGATCGTTTGGGACGTTTGCCTCCCATCAGTCGGCAAACGTCCCAATGCTCGGACGGGAGTGGTCGATTGGGACGTTTGCGGCCCCTGGCGGGCCCGCAGCGGGCGGCCGGCAGTGGCCCGCGCGCCCAGCCGTCGCAAGCCGGTCGGGGCTACTACTCCGAGCCGTCGGTGCTCTTGAGTGCGACCCAGTGCTCGATCAGAAACCGTGCGATCGAGACCGCAGGCGGCAGCTTGAAGTCAGGATTCTCGTCCCGGATCGCCCGCTTGACCGCCTCGAGGTCGAGCCAGTGGACCTCGTCGAGCTCATCGTCGCGGGCCTGTGGCTCGCCGCCGTCGGCGACGGCGTGGAATCCGAGCATCAGCGAGGCGGGAAACGGCCACGGCTGCGAGGAGACGAAGACCGGATCGCGGGCGACGATGCCCGATTCCTCCTGCACCTCTCGGACGACGGCCTCTTCGGCGGACTCGCCCGGGGAGACGAATCCGGCCAGGACAGAGAGGCGGCCGGCGGGCCAGCCCGCGCGGCGCCCCAACAGCAGGCGGTCGCGGTGCTCGACGGTCATGATCACCACCGGGTCGGTGCGGGGAAAGTGGGTGGCGCCGCAGCGAGGGCAGTGGCGCGAGTAGCCGGCCTCCGCGATCTCCGTCGCCGCGCCGCAGTTGGCGCAGAAACGGTGGCGGCGGTGCCAGTTCAACAGCGCGGTGAGATAGGCGGCCAGGCCGGCCTCGGGGTGGGGCAGCAGCGTTCCGGCATCGCGCAGCGAGATGACCCGCGCGCCGTCCGCCGAAGCGACGCCGTCACCCTCAGTCGAGGCGGCGCCGTCGCCGAGCCCGTCGAGGTCGACCGCGAACAGGGGACGACCGTCGTCGAGTCCGAGCAGGATCGGTTGGCGCAGGTGGTCGGCCGACGGTCGGGTCCGAAGCAGCTCGGGATGACTTCCCGCATCGATCACGACACCATCACGGCCACCGAGCACCGCGCGGGCCTCCCGGTTCTCGATCAGCCCGCTGACCCACTCGGGATCCTTGCGCTCGACACTGGCGCGGTCCAGCGCCATCCCGGTGAACGGACGTGGCGAGCGGGCGTGTTCGGAGACTGCCATGGGCTGGCTTTGAACACTAGGACGGCGGCGCACCCGGCAAGCCGGTGCCGAGGGGCGCGGCGGGCCCAAGCCGCGATGCTAGGTTGAAGTTGTGCCCGCAATCGGCGTCTCTGCTCCCCGTCGGGACTCTGAGCCCAAGGTCCGCGGCACCACGCGCTTCGCCGGAGATGGACCGGTTCCGGGCCTGCTGCAGGCGAGGCTGGTTCTGGCCCACGAAGCCCACGCCATGATTTTGGCGATCCGGAGCGACGCCGCGCTGGAGATTCCCGGCGTGGTTGCGGTCCTGACCGCGGCCGATCTTCCCACCGTGGCCAGCGGCAAGGGTCGGCTGTACGAGCCGCTGGCGCGCGAGGAGGTCATCTACGCCGGCCAGCCGGTGGCGATCGTCGTCGCCGAGACCGAGGCGCTGGCCGAGGATGGCGCGATGCTGGTGGAGGTGGAGCTCGAGCCGCTCGAGCCGGTGCTCGACGTCGAGGCCGCCGCTGCGCCCGGCGCGGCCAAGGCCCGCGTCGTGGAGTCGGCTCAGGGCGCGGGCTCTGACATCGGCGACGCCCACGCCTCCGTGGCCGTGGCCGGCCTGGAGGGCGAGGCCCTGTCTGAGAACGTGCTCGGCACGGCTCGATTGGAGAACGGCAACGTCGACGCCGCGCTCGCCGGCAGCGAAGTCGTGGTGCGAGGCAAGTTCACGACGCCCTGGATGTACCAGGGCTACCTGGAGACGCAGACCGCGACGGCATGGCTGGAGCCGGACGGGGAGCTGGCGGTGAGAACCGCCACGCAGGCTCCGTTCGCCACCCGCGACTCGCTGGCCAAGCTGTTCGGGCTGCCGGTGGAGCGGGTGCGGGTGCGCAGCACGGTCCTGGGCGGCGCGTTCGGCGGCAAGATGATGATCATCGAGCCGTTGGTGTGCTCGGCCGCGCTGGCGGTCCGGCGGCCGGTCCGCCTGGCGCTGACCCGGAGCGAGGACATCGCGGCCAGCAACCCGGCCGGCGCGGAGGTCATGTCGCTGGAGCTCGGCGCCGACGCCGACGGACAGCTGACCGGGATTCGCGCCCGCGTGTACGTGGATCGCGGGTCCACCGACGATTTCGGGGTGGAGTCGATCGCGGCGATGCTGGCCGCTGGCCCGTACAAGTGGGCAGCCCACGAGCTGACCGCGCTCGGCGTGGCCACCAACCGGGTGACGTTCGGGGCCTACCGGGCTCCGACCGCGCCACCGGCCGCGTTTGCCGTCGAGTCGCTACTCGACGACCTCGCCCGCCGGCTTGGGATCGACCCGCTCGAGCTGCGCCTGCGCAACGTCGCCGACGAGGGTGATCGGGCCCCGTCGGGGCAGCCGTTCCCGGTCTTCGGTGCTCGCGCCTGCTTGGAACGAGTGCGCGCCCATCCCCTCTGGGCGGGGCGCGGCGAGGTGTCTAACGGCGAGGGGATCGGCGTGGCCATCGGCTGGTGGCCGGGGGGCTACGAGCCGGCGGCGGCGGCGTGCCGACTGGATGCCGACGGCAACCTCACCGTGATCACTGGAGCCGCCGATATGACCGGCGTGGAGACCGGCTTCGCCGCCATCGCCGCCGACGCGTTTGGGCTCGACGTCTCCCGCGTCCGGGTTGTCAACGCCGACACTTCCAGCGCCCCCTACGCGGGGACCAGTGGCGGCAGCAAGGTGACCTACACCGTCGGGCGCGCGGTCGAGCGGGCGGCAATCGAGGCGCGCGACCGCCTGCTCGAGGTCGCGGCCAACGAGCTGGAGATCGGCCCCGAGGATCTCGAGATCGTGGGGGGATCGGTGCAGCCGGTGGGGGTGCCCGCCAAGGCGATGGCGATCGACGAGCTGGCCCCGAAGATCCTGACCTTCGGCAGCCCCCACATGCCGGTCGAGGGGCATGGGCGCTCCGCGCAGCCACAGGCCCCCCAGGCCGCCGCCCACCTTTCCCACGTGCGCGTCGATCCCGACACGGGTGCGGTCACCCTGCTGCGCCACGTGATCGCCCAGGATGTCGGCCGCGCGCTGAATCCGGCGCTGGTCGAGGGTCAGATGCGAGGCGGAGCGACCCAGGGGCTGGGCTGGGCGCTGTTCGAGGAGTTGTCTCACGATGACCACGGGCAGCTGACCACCGGAACGTTTGTCGACTACGCGATGCCGACGGCGGGCAACACGCCGCCGATCGATGCCGAGATCGTGGAGGTTCCGGCGCCCGAGGGACCCTACGGCGCCAAGGGGGTCGGCGAGGCGCCGGTGGTGGGCGTGCCGGGGGCGGTGGCCAACGCGATCGCCGCGGCCACCGGAGGGGTGCGCGTGACGCGGCTCCCGATGACCCCGGAGCGGGTCTGGCGCGCGTTTCACGCCAACGGTAACCGGGGGGATCCGAAAAGCCCCGGCTCGTGAGCGGCGCCGGCCCGGGCGATCAGATCGCCACCATCGGCGTCGGCATGCTCGGCTACGCGTTCATGGGCAAGGCCCACGCCAACGCGTACCGGACGCTGTCCTACATGGCCTGGCCGCCCCCGCTGCTCCCTGCGCTGGTGGCGATTGCCGGGCGCGACTCAGGCGCCGTCGGCGAGGCCGCCCGGCGGTATGGCTTCGCCAGCGCGGTCACCGACTGGCGCGACGCGATCGGCGACGAGCGGGTCGGCCTGTTTGACAACGCCGGCCCCAACGGCCTGCATCGCGAGCCGACGATCGCTGCCGCCGAGGCCGGCCGGCACGTCATCTGCGAGAAGCCGCTCGGCCTCGACGCGGCCGAGAGTTACGAGATCTGGCGGCGGGTCGCCGCCACCGGGGTAAAGCACATGTGCGCCTTCAACTACCGCTTCGTCCCCGCGATCCGGCTGGCGCGGGAGATGATCGCCGATGGCCAAATCGGGGAGGTCCGCCACTTCCGGGCCCGTTACCTGCAGTCCTGGGGCGTCGACTCCGACCTCATGACCTGGCGCTTTGACCGGGCTCGGTCGGGCTCCGGGGCGCTCGGCGACCTGGGGGCGCACATCATCGACCTCGGTCGCTACCTGGTGGGGGAGATGGCGGCCGTGACTGGCCTCACCAGCACCTTCATCGGTCAGCGGTCGGGCCACGCCGTCGACGTGGACGACGCCTTTCAGGCCACGGTGGAGTTCGAAAACGGGGCCAGTGGGACCCTCGAGGCGTCGCGGATGGCGATCGGGCGGCTCAACCACCTGGCCCTGGAGGTCAACGGTTTACGTGGCTCGGTCGCCTTTGACCTGGAACGCCTCAACGAGCTCGAGTTCGCCGCCGCCGAATCTCCCCAGCCCGGCTTTCAGCGCATCCTGGTCACCGCTCCCGAACACCCGTTCATGACCTGGTGGTGGCCGCCCGGTCACATCATCGGCTGGGAGCACACCTTCGTGCACGAGCTGCACCACCTGCTGAGCGCAATCGCCCACGACCAGCCGGTGACGCCCCACGGCGCCGATTTCGAGGATGGCTACCGGGCGGCCGTGATCTGTGAGGCGATCCTGCGCTCCGCGCAGTCGGGGGTTCGGCAGGCGCTGGAGTTCGCCCTATAGACGGCCACGGCGGCCGGATCGCCCTCCCCAGTCTCGGCTGGGCCGCCCTCGGCGTGCTCGCGTTCTCGTTCACGTTTCCGGCGACGACCCTGGCCGAGCGCTCCTTTGACCCGTTGCTTGTCGGCGCCGGGCGTTCGGTGATCTCAGCGGCGATCGCCTTGGTGTGCCTGCGCCGGTCTCGGATCTCGCTGCCCCGGCGTGAGCACTGGCCCGGGCTGTTGGCGGTGGCGCTGGGCTGTGGCATCGGCTTCGGCGTGCTCAGTGCCCTCGCCCTGGGCCGGACCACGTCGAGCCACGCCGCGGTGGTGGTCGGCCTGCTACCGGCGGCGACCGCGATCGTGGCCGTGATCCGGGTCGGTGACCGTCCGGGTCCGGTGTTCTGGGCGGCGAGCCTGGTGGGCACGGTCGCCGTCACCGGCTACGCGCTGTCGCGGGGGACCGGTTCTCTGCATCCAGCCGACCTGTTGCTGCTGGCGTCGGTGGTGGTGGCCGCGGTCGGCTACGCGGAGGGCGGTCGCCTCACCCGCACTCTGCCGGGGTGGCAGGTCACCGCGTGGGGTCTGCTGATCGCCCTTCCCATCGCCCTGCCGCTGACGATCGCGGCCGGGGCGACCAGTCCGGTGCGGGGCCCCACCGCCGCGGCCGTGCTCGGCTTCCTCTACGTCGGGACGATCTCCACCTTCGTGGGCTTCTTCGCCTGGTACCGCGGCCTGGCCGAAGCGGGGGTGGCGCGGGCCAGTCAGCTCCAGCTCGCCCAGCCGCTGTTGACGATCGCCTGGTCGATTCCGCTGCTGGGCGAGAGCATCGACGCGCAGGGTCTGTTCACCGCGGTGATAGTCGCGATCTGCGTGTTCGTGACCCAGAAGACGCGATCCGGCTCGACGGCCGCCAAGCCGGTGGCCTATCGGTGAGGCAAAGCTTCGTCGTGCCAGCACCCCGGAGGTGCGATCATCTAACCCGTGAGCGACGACGACAGCTTCGAGGAGCGGATCAAGGCGATCGCCCGCGAGGTCGGCCGTTCGGTCGAGCGGATGTCCCAGATGGACATGGACGAGCTGGCTGAGGCGATCGGCGTCGATCCCGCTCGGGCCCGCGAGCTCGCCGAGTCGGCGGAGCGCTGGTTCAACGAGCGCGCCGAGAGCTTGGGCGAAGGAGCCAGCTTCTGGGAGGTACTCGGCCGGCGCGGCGAACCCGCCCCACCCGCGCGCTCGACCGGTCCCCATCCCCTGGATCTGCCGACCGAAGAGCAGGGGCTGGCGCTCAGCGCGCTCGACTCCGGCCGCTGGACCGTCGAGCCGGGCAGCAACGTGCTGCACACGACCGGCGAGGGTCCCTCGCCACACGACGCGCTGGGCCTGGTCGGTGAGCTGCGGGCCAGAGACTGGATCGCCGCCGACGGCGCGGTGACGCTGGTGGGGCGCGACGCCTTGGCCCGGTGGCTGGCCAGCGATAAGGAGCAGCGGGGCCAGTCCCCCGGCCCGCCCTAGGCCGCGGGAAGCACCACGCCGAGGATCGACTTGAGCTTGGCCCGGCCGACCGCGCTGAGAACGATCGTCCGGCTGTTGGCCTCACGCTGAATCCAGCCGTGGTCGATGAACGATCGCGCCAAGCTGTCGGCCAGCGCACCAGCGAGGTGCGGCGCGCGCTCGGTGGCGTCGAGGCACTCGAAGGCAAAGCGCTGGCGGTGGGGCTTGATGGCATCGACATCGACGCCGAGTGCCCCCAGCGTCTGTGGCCCGGCCGGCCCGAGCTCGACGATTCCGTCGGGATGGCCCTGCACCGCCCGTTTTTGCCTCAGCGCGTCATAGAGGGCCACACCGATCCGGCCGCCGAGATGGTCGTAGCAGGTCCGCGACGCGACATCGGCCGCCTGCCCAGGTGCGCTCGAGCGCCCCGCCACTCGCCCGGTGATGCTGTCCAGCAGCGGCAGCAGCCGCTCCAGCCCGGGGTCGGCCAGCTTATAGACGGCCTGCCGGCCGTCACGGTGCACCGACACCAGCCCCGCCTCGCGCAGGCGACGCAAGTGGTTTGAGAGCTGCGGCGCCGGGACTCCGAACTCCGCCACCAAGC
>DASXJY010000169.1:0-15639 GCA_036497115.1 Solirubrobacteraceae bacterium | reverse complement strand
GGCTCGGCACCGGGGGGTGGTGCTGGCGCGCCTGGCCGCGATCGAGCAAGCCGCCGAGCCGGGGGCCGGACCGGAGCTGCGCGCCGAGGGTGCCCGCGCCGCCCACCAGCTCGCCGGGACCGTGGGCACGTTCGGCTTCACCCGCGCCACGGCGATGGCGCGAGAGCTCGAAGCCGGGCTCGCGGCCGCCGGCGCCACCGGGCCCGCTCTGCGAGCGCTGGCGCGGCAGCTGGGATCCGAGCTGGGAGGCGGTGGCCCCGAAGCGAGCGAGATCGAGGCGGTCGAGGGCTCGGGCCCGCGCATCCTGGCCGTCGATGACGACCCGCTGATTCTCGACAGCCTGCGGTCACTGTTGACCGCCCGGGGCCTGGAGGTAGTCACCGAGGACGACCCTCGCCGGGTCCTGGCGCGCCTG
Organism: Solirubrobacteraceae bacterium; assembly: GCA_036497115.1. Taxonomy (GTDB): domain Bacteria; phylum Actinomycetota; class Thermoleophilia; order Solirubrobacterales; family Solirubrobacteraceae; genus Palsa-465. Next base: position 15,224 of record DASXJY010000169.1, on the reverse strand, counting down.
CCGGAGATTGCCCCCGAACTGGTGATCCTCGACATCGACATGCCCGAGATGGACGGCATCGAACTGTGCCGTCGCATCCGGGCGGTTCCCGAGCATCGCGGGCTCCGGGTCGTCTTTTTGACCACTCACGGCGACGCCGAGACGGTGCAGACCGTCCACCAAGCCGGGGCGGACGGCCACTTCACCAAACCGATCGTCGCCGCCGAGCTGGTGGCCTGGATGCAGCGCCATCCAACCCCCACCGCCGTATCACCACCCGGCTGACGAGCTCGAGGCTCGACACCGGGGCCGAGCTGCGGCTCAGGCGTTCTGGATCGCGAACTCCCGGGCGCGCGTGGCGCTGGCGAGCAGGAGTCCGAGGAAGCGGTCGAGCATCTCGGTATCGAGCGATTCCAGGGCCAGCTCTCCGCACACGAACACCTCGCCGGCGCGGTTTTCGGCAAAGCAGACCAGGGGCGCCTGGCGGTTCCAGTACAGCAGCTGATGCGGGTCGATCAGGCCCGCTGGGAGCACCGCCGCCTGGGCTCGCAGCAGCGACCCCCTGATCGCCACTCCCACGTCCAGAACGTAGCCGGCGGCGTCGAGGGTGAGCCCCCACTCCCCGGGCGCGACCTCGCGGACCTCGCCTTCGAGTGAGGACATAAAGCGGGCCACCCGGTCGCTGCCTGAGCTCATGGCGATCAGGATAGGCCCGCCGCCCGAGCGGCTGAGGTGATCGGTCCTGGCCACGGCGATCGGAATCGTTGCCGCGCCTGACCGGGTCAGAGCGCAGATGAGTGAGTTGCTGGCCCGCGCACGCTTCCGGCGCGACCATCGCTGGGCCCCGCGCCACATGTCTGACTATCTCGACGGCGACCTCGCTGCGCATCGGCGCCGGCGGATCGAGAGCCACCTCGCCGATTGCCGTGAGTGCCGGCGCCTGCTGGCCGGACTTGGCCGCCTGCTCGACGCTCTTCATCGTCTCCCCGTCCCGGCCGGAGACCCGGTGGCGATCGTGGCTTCAGTCCGTAACCGGCTCCGGGAGCCGCCGGAGCCGGGCTGAACCGTCCACTGCCCGAGCAGGGTCAGAAGGACCATGAACGACAACACCCACACCCAGAATCAGACCAACAGCCCGCGCATCGACAAGTCAGAGCGCGAGTGGCGCCAGCAACTGAGCCCCTCGCAGTTCGAGGTGCTGCGCGGCAAGGGCACCGAGCGTCCGTTCACCGGCCAGTACGTGGACGAAAAGCGCGACGGAACGTATCGCTGCGCCGGCTGCGGCGTCGAACTGTTCTCGTCTGAGACGAAGTTCGACTCGGGCACGGGCTGGCCGAGCTTCACCGAGCCGGCCGATCGGGCCAACGTTGAGCTGCACGAGGACCGCAGCTATGGCATGCGTCGCGTCGAGGTGACCTGCGCAGCCTGCGGCGGCCACCTCGGCCACGTGTTCGATGACGGTCCCGGCGAGACGGGCCAGCGGTACTGCATCAATTCCTGCTCGCTCGCGCTCGACGAGCACTAGGAACAGACGCTGAGCGGCGGGCGTCGCGGTCCGGCGTCGCCCGCCCTGACGCGTATCGCCGCCGGAGTGCTGTGCCCCCCGCCGGCGAGGCGGTATAACCGCGCCGTGAGCGGCGTGCCGTCCTCCGAGCATGAGCTGCTTGCCAGGGCCCGCGCCGGTGACCAGGAGGCCTTCGCGCAGCTGGTGGCAATCCACGCCGATCGCGTCTACGGCGCCTTGCGGAGATTCGGGCTCGACTCCGGCGAGGCCGACGAGGTGGCCCAGGAGGTCTTCCTGCGCGCCTGGCGCGGCCTGCCCCGCTTCCAAGAGCGGGCGCAGCTGTCGACTTGGCTTTACCGGATCGCCTTCAACGAGGCTCAGCGACGCTTGGCGCGCCGCCGGCCAGCCCAGGCCGCGCCAGATCCAGATCGCGAGGATCCGGTCGCCACACTTCCGGAATCTCGGCTGCTGGGTCCCGAGGCCCAGGCGCTGGACCGCGAGTTTGAGCGAACCCTGGAGCGGGCTCTGTCGCAGCTGCCCGATGATTGGCGCGCGGCGGTGGTCCTGCGAGACATCGAGGGCCTCTCCACCGAAGACGCAGCGGCGATCGCCGGCGTCGGCCAGGCGGCCTTCAAGAGCCGCCTGCATCGCGGGCGGATGCAGCTGCGCGCCCTCCTCGAGCCCTATCTGGCGCTCGAGGAGAGCTGACTCGGACCGCTAGCGCAACGTCGTGGCGCAGACTGCGCCGCCGTGCTTTTCGAAGTACCGCTGGTGATAGCCCTCGGCCTGGTGAAACGCGGCGGCGGGAACGATCTCGGTCACCACGCGTCGGTTCAGGGCCGTCTGGTGCTCGTCGCGGGAGGCGATCGCCTTGCGCTCCTGGTCTGGATCGTGGAAGAAGATCGCCGATCGGTACTGACTGCCGATATCCCAGCCCTGCTGGTTGGGCGTGGTGGGGTCGTGGATCGACCAGAACGCGCTCAGCAGCTCCCCGTAGGTGATGATCTTGGGGTCAAACCAGACCTCGACCGCCTCGGCATGCCCGGTGGTCCCGGAGCAGACCTGCTCGTAGCTGGGGTCAGCCGCACTACCACCGGTGTAGCCGACGCTCGTCCGCAGAACGCCCTCGATCTCGCGCAATGAGGCCTCGACGCCCCAGAAGCATCCCGCCGCGAAGGTCGCCCGCTGCGCGCCCGTGAGCTCTGAGGGCCCGGGTTCCCGGTCGGAGCGGGGGCTCTCAGAGTGCTTGTTTGTGAAGGAAAACAACTCGCATCCTTTCGGTCTTGTGATGTCAAATAGACCCGCCGGGATGCGAAAACGGTTCACGCAGGCACGATCACCCGCGGCAACTCCGACAGAGGTTGGGTGGGCAGCATGCGGTCGAGCAGCGCCACCGAGGATCGCTCGAGCGCCCGGACAGTCGGCGCCAGCGCGGCCCGAGCAGCGTCTCGGCGTCCGCCCCCGCCGGTCTGCGCAGCTGCCGCCCTCGCGGCTGCGGCGGCGGCGTCGCCCGCGGCAGCTGTCGCGTCGTCGCGGACCTGCTCGCCGACCACGCCGCCCACACCGACTCGGGCGACCGTCCAGACGGCGGCCTCTCCCGAGGCCCAGGCCGCCTTGCGAGCCCACCGCCCGGTGGCCGAGGGGACCAAGCGGGCAACTCGCGAGGCGCGCAGGACGTGCTTCAGCGCGGCGCGGGCGTCACGCCGGGCCTGCATCAGGGCATCGAGGCTGCGGGGAAGGTCCGAAGCCTCTCGCAGCGGTGCCAGCAGCGCCAGCTGCCTCGCCGCCTCGCCGGCGCCGGCGAGCTCCAGCCAGGCCGGCGTATAGACCCGGATCAGCCAATCCGCCGCCATCCACCCCCGGGCGCCGTCGAGACCGTCCTGGGCGGTGCCGATCGTGCGCGTCAGATACGGTCGCAGCCGCTGGCGCCTCTCCCCGGCCAGATTGTCGTTGAGCGATACGCAGAACGCACGCAGCGCCGGGCTGACGCAGGCCGGCTGGTCGTTGTGCGGTTCGCCGGCCAGATAGCTGACCCATTCCATCGCACACCGTCCGTCGTCCGGCGTGGCGTGCGCGCCGTGGGCAAGCCAGTACTCGCTGCTCATGAGACCTCCTGCTGTACGTGGTGCGCCCCTAATTGTGTCGCGCCGGGGGGCCCGCGTCGAGTCGGCAGCGCCCGTCGCGGCCGTTCCTTGGCTCTATGCTCGCCACACGACCGCGCCAGACTCCGACCTCGCCCTGCTGCGGGCCCATGAGCCGGTGGTTCGCTACACCAAGGGCGAGCTCTTCTTCCCCACCGCGGTCGGTCCCTACGTCGCCCGATGCAGCCTGTGGGCACGATCGGGCAGCCGCGACGCCACGCTTCTGGCTTCGGTCGGGCAGCTGGACCTGGAGCGCCTGTCCGAGGAGGCGCGGCGCCACCGCGACCGGCCATTGTTCCTGCGCTTTGTCGACCGGCCGCTGGGACGCCGGGAATACCTGCGCTGGCGACGGCTGCCGCGAGAGCGGATGAGCGCCAGCGGGCGCTTTACCACCACCGGGGTGTTCGGCCGCCTGATCGACGCCGGCATGCGGGCTTCGCTGCTGATGCGCGGCAAGGTCCCGTCGGGCCTTGCCGCCGCCGCCGAGACCACCTACCGCGAGCACCTCGAGGCGACGCGCTGCACCTACTACGGCCGCGTGGCTCGTGACGGCGATTACGCCTGCCTGCAGTACTGGTTCTTCTACGCGATGAACGACTGGCGCTCGACCTTCGGCGGAATCAACGATCACGAGGCCGACTGGGAGATGGTGTCGATCTACCTCGTCGAGCGCGACGACGGGCCGCCGCGGCCCGCCTGGGTGGCCTTCTCCTCCCACGACTACACCGGCGACGACCTGCGGCGGCGCTGGGACGACCCCGAGCTTCAGCGTGAGGGCGAGCGGCCGGTCGTCTTCGCGGGCGCCGGGTCGCACTCCGGGGCGTTCATCCCCGGCGACTACGTCGTTTCGGTCGATGCGCCGCAGTTGCAGGCCGCGGTCCGGCTCCTGCGTCGCCTTCAGCGCCTGCTGGTCCCGTGGCGTCACTACACCGGCAGCTCGGGCGGGCTGGGGATCCCGTTCGTCGACTACGCGCGCGGCGACGGCGTGACGGTGGGCCCTGGCCACGAGGCGGAATGGCACCCGGTGGTGATCGATGACCAGACGCCCTGGGTCCGGGACTACCGTGGGCTTTGGGGCCTTGACACTCGGGATCGTTTCGGGGGGGAACGCGCCCCCTCGGGTCCGCGATACGAGCGCGACGGATCGGTCCGCGATTCGTGGGCCAACCCCCTGGGCTGGGCCGGACTCCTCAAGGTCCCGCCCGACGAAGGCGGTTTCGAGCGGGCCCTGACCGCGCGCGTGGAGGCGCTGACGCGTCAGCTGGCCGAGCTCGATGCGGCGATCGCGGCCGAGCGGACAGCCCTGCGGGGGCTGCAGGCCCAGGCGCGATCGCTGAGCGCCCAGGACTACGACCGCTCGGCAGCGTCCAAGCGCCGGGAGAAGGTCGTCGAGCGCGAGGGTGCGCTCAACGACACGATCGCGCTGCGCACCCGGTTGGCCGAGGAGCGAGCCGCCCACCGGGCCACGCTGGCCGCCGGCCTTCCCCCCGAGCCGCCGCAGGCCCACGTTCGCCGGCCCCACCGTCCCCACGTCGACGAGCAGCAGCGGCGCACGCGGTTTCTGAAGCTGTGGGCCGCCCTGAGCGCGCCGCTGCTCCTCGGCTGCGTGATCGTCGCGCTGCTGGCCTCGCCGCTGGCCACGATCTCCACCGTCGCCGTCCTCGTGGCGGCGTTCTCCGCGGTCGAGGCGATGGCTCGCCGGCGGTTGCTGTCCTTCGTCGGCAGCCTGCTGTCGCTGATCGTGACGATCGCCCTGATCGTCGGCTTCGTCGCCCTGTTGATCAAGCACTGGCGGATCGCTGTCTCGCTGCTGATCGGCGCCGCCGCCCTGGCGCTGCTGCTCGGTAACCTGCGCGATCTCAGACGCGGCTGACCCGGCGCCAGCCGGTATCGTCGGCGAGCATGATCGCCCCGCCGGCAAGGATCGATGACGAACAGGAGCTGCGAGACAGAATCGGCGCGCCAGTCGCCGGGGTGACCGACAAGATCGCCGACCACCTCAACGACCTCACGCGTCAGTTCATCGACGCCTCCCCGTTTTTGTGTGTGGCCACGGCCAGCCCCGATGGCGGCCTGGACATCAGCCCGCGGGGTGATCCGACCGGCTTCGTGCGAATCCTCGACGAGCGCACGTTGCTCCTCCCCGACCGCCCCGGCAACCGGATCGCCGACACGCTCACCAACCTCCTCGCCGATCCGCGAATCGCACTGCTGTTCCTGATCCCGGGGATCGGCGACACCTTCCGGATCAACGGCCGCGCGTTCATCACCGACGATCAGGAGCTGCTGGCGGCCAGCGCCGTCGAGGGCAAGGTGCCCAAGCTGGGGATCGTCGTCTCCATCGAGGAGGTCTACTCGCAGTGTCCCAAGGCCCTGATCCGCTCCGATCTCTGGAACCCGGAGCGTCACATCGACCGCTCGCAGCTGCCCAGTTCGGGAGCGATCCTGCGCTCGCTCAAGGATTCCGAGTTCGACGCCGAGCGCTACGACCGCGAGCGGGCCGAGCGCTACGCCCGCCGTCAGGGCTTCTACTAGCCGCGGCTGCCCGGGTCCGCACCGGCGCCAGTCGCCGCTGCGCCGATGGCCGCGGCAAGCTCGGCGGCGAGATCGCCTCGCCGCCGGACGAGGACCTCGTTCAGCTCCAGCCACCCCGCCACCAGGCGAAGCTCGTCGGCCAGCTCGGCGGCGACGTAGCCGCGATCGACACCGTCCTCGGCAAAGGCCCCCTGGACCAGCAGGGCGCTTTGCTGGCGGTCGGACTTGAGGTCGACGCGGGCCACCAGCGTGTCGCCGAGCAGGAACGGCAGCACGTAGTAGCCGTGGACGCGCTTGGCGGCCGGGGTGTAGATCTCGATCCGGTAACGGAACCCGAACAGCCTCTCGGTCCGCTGGCGAAACCACACCAGCGAGTCGAAGGGCGACAGCAGTGCCCGGGCGTTGACACGTCGTGGCTGGTGAGCCTGCGGCCACAGGTAGGCCGGGGCAGACCACCCCTGGACCTGCACCTCGATCAGCTCGCCGGACGCCACGAGCTCGGCGACGCGGGCCTTGGAGTCGGCGCGCGGCAGCCGGAAGTAATCGCCGAGGTCGGGTTCGGTGGCCACCCCAAGGGCCCGGGCGGCGATCCGCACCAGCTCGCGCTGGGCGTCTGACGGCTCCGGCACCGGCGCCTGGCGGACGGCGGCCGGGAGCACCCGGTCGGCGAGGTCGTAGTGCCGCTCGAAGTTGACCCGGCTGGCCGCCGCCACCTGACCGGTGAAGAACAGGTACTCGAGCGCCACCTTGCCCTCGTGCCAGTTCCACATATGCCCCGCCCGTGGTGGCGGCCGGACCGCGCCGGTGTCGCGAGCACGAATCGGCCCCCGCTCGGCGACCAGGGCAAGCGTCGCGGCGACTGCCTCGGGCCGGTCGCGAGCGATCCTCCGGATCGAGCCCCAGGCTTCGCGGTCAACGGCCGCCATGCGCCAGCGAAACAGGGGGTGCACCTCGACCGGGATCAGCGACGCCTCATGAGCCCAGTACTCGACCAGGCGGCGATCGATCTTGCCCTGACCGTGGCCGGCGATCCGGTCAAGACGCGACCGATCGTAGGGACCCAGCCGGGAGAAGATCGGCATGTAGTGAGCTCGCGTGAAGACGTTGACCGAGTCGAGCTGGAGCACGCCGAGGCGCCGGACGAGCGCCACGATCTGGCGAGAGCTTGGAGGCCGGGCCGGCCGCGGCCGGGCAAACCCCTGCGCGGCCAGGACGATCCGCCGCGCGCGGGCGAGACTCAGCTTTTGGGTGGCGGGGGCTTGACTCATCGCTCGGATCCGATCGACCGCCCGGGGATGGGCGACAGGAACCCGTGCACTGTGCCACCTGTTCGGTTGCCGGCGCGGTCAGAATCCAACGCCCGCTAGGCGCCGGCGCTCACTGCGTGAAGGCCGCGGCGTGAGCCTCGGCCCACTGGGCAAAGCGCCGCGGCGGGCGCCCGGCGATCAGCTCGACGGTGTCCACGACCCGCGAATCGTCGAACTCGCCGTCGGAGTAGAAGCGAAAGAACGCGTCGACGTACGCGGCCGGGGTGGTGGCGGCGAGCTCGGCCCGGGCCTGTTGGTCAGACAGCGGCTCATAGCGAAGCGAGCGCCCGAGGACCCTGGCCAGGATGGCGACCTGATCGCCCGGCGTCAGCGGCTCGGGACCGCTGAGCTCGTGGGCCGCGCCCTGGTGACCGGGCTCCAGCAGCACGGCGGCGGCGACGGCGGCGATGTCGGCGGGATCGATCGCCGCGATCGGAACCTCGGGCCACGGAGCGCGCACGACATCGCCCGCCTGCAGCTGCGCCAGCCAGCGCAGGGCGTTGGACTGGTACCCGCTCGGGTGCAGGAAGGTCCCCGGGACCCCCGAGCCCCGAACCGCGGCCTCGGCATCGAGCCACATCCGAGTCACCGGATTGTCGGGGCGTCCATCGATCACGCACCGCGAGGTCAACAGCACCACGTGCTCCACCCCGGCGCCGGCGATCTGCCGCAGCAGGCCGGGCATGTCGCTCCAACCCCCCAGCAGGAACACGGCGTGCGATCCTCTGAGCGCCGACGCCAACGACTCGGGAAACTCGAGATCGCCGGCGACCACCTCCACCCCGGGCGCCAACCGTGCCCGAGCAGGATCTCGGACCACCGCCCGGACGGGGACCCCGTCTGCCGCCAGGACCGTGCTGAGCTCCCGGCCCACATTCCCGGTGGCGCCGGTGACCAGAATCACCGCCGGCCTGACCGCGGCGGGAGGCTGGAATCGTCGATCGCCGCTCGCATTGGGTTCGATCTTGCCCGCCAGCGTCCGGCTTGTCCAAGACCTGTTGGTATAACCGCTGGCTATGGACGTTCACGTGCGCGACCTGCGCTACTTCCTCGAGGTCGCCCGCAAGCTGAGCTTCACCCGCGCGGCCGAAGCGCTCTACGTCAGCCAGCCCGCGCTTTCCAAGCAGATTCGGGTGCTGGAGCGACAGCTGGGCGTGGGCCTGTTCGAACGCGGCGGGGCAGGTGTGCGACTGACCCGGGCCGGCGAGGAGCTGGTCGGCCACGCCGAGCAGCTAGTGGACGGATGGGACGCCGCGAAGCTCGCGCTCTCGAAGGTCAGTGACTGCACGCTGGTGATCGGAATGCACACCAGTCCTGGCCGGGGGCTGCTGCCGAAGGTGCGCGCGACGATGGTCGCCTCGTGTCCGGGTGTCGAGCTGGAGCTGCGGCAGATCGCCTGGGCCGACAGGACCGCCGGGCTGGCCGACGGGAGCACCGACGCGGCGTTCGTGTGGCTGCCGCTGCCCCACCCCCGCTACCGCTGGGTGACGATCGCCCGCGAGCCGCGTCTGGTGGCCGTGGCGGTCGACCATCGGCTGGCCTCACGCCACAGCGTGTCGATCGCCGACCTGCTCGACGAGCCGTTCTTGGCCCTGCCATCGAGCGCCGGTCCGCTGCGCGACTTCTGGCTCGCCATCGACGAGCGGGCCGGGCATCCGGTCCGCATCGGGGCCGAGATAAACGACACCGAGGAGACCTACGAGGCGGTGGCCAGCGGGATCGGCATCTGCCTGCTGGCGGCCGGCAACCAGCCGATCTTCGACCGCGGCGGCGTGACGATGCTCCCGGTCTCAGACATCGCGCCCTCCGAGCTCGTCCTGGCCTGGAACGAGCGACATCACCCTCCGCTGCTCGAGACCTTCGCCGCGCTCTGTCGTGAGGTGGCCGGCCAGGACGACGGCGCCCCCGGGCAGACATCCATGGCCGTCGGTGCGGCCGGAGCCTGACCGGGCGGCTATGCTGCCCGGGCCGCCGAATGGTTTCGGCCCTGGACAGAGAGAGGAAGGTTGCTTTGAAGAGGCTGCTCGGCGGCACGGCCGCCGTCCTTGTCGTGGCGTTGGCGCTCGCCGCCTCCGCCGCCGCGCGCGTGGACTTCTCGGGTCCGGCGTTCAACATTCTGGCCCCGGGTGAGTTCGGCGGGATTCCCGCCAACCAGTACTCCACCGACCAGGGGCAGCTGTATGACGCCCTGACCCCTCTGCAGGGCAAAGTCACCCCGGCCGACGTGAGCCGCTACTACCTGTCGGAGAAGTTCGGCGTTACCGGCCCGGTTATCCGTCGCGAGCAGACCGGCCGACCCGGACTTCAGATCCTGCGGGACCGCAACGACGTCCCGCACGTCTACGGCCAGACGCGGGACGCCGTCATGTTCGGCTCGGGCTGGGTTGCCGCCGAGGACCGCGGGCTGCTGCTGCTCGAGGGCCTGGGGCCGGCCTACCTGGCCACCCTCGACGTGCCGGGCATCAACCCCTTCAGCCTTGTCACGTCGGCGCGCTCGTTCACCCCCAGCGCCCAGACGATCCGCTTCGTGGCGCGGCAGGAGAACGTACTGCGGCGCGCCGGCTCCCAGGGCCGCCAGGTCCTGCGCGACCTGCAGGACTGGGTCGACGGCATTAACGCCTACGAGGCGTCGCCCGCACAGGCGGGACCCAGGCTGCCCCACGCCAAGCTGACCGATGCGCTCGCCGGCTTCGCGTTCATCGGCTCGATCTTCGGCAACGGTGGCGGCAACGAGGTGGCCAACGCCGACTTCCTGGCTCGCCTGCGGCGCCGGCTTGGCGCCAAGTCGGGAACCGGGGTCTTCCGTGACCTGCGGGAGGTCAACGATCCCGAGGCCCCGACGACGATCGACAAGCCGTTTCGCTACGACGGCGTCCCCAAAGGCCCCACGCCCGGGGCGATGGTCGTCGATCCGGGCTCGGAGCGCAGCAGCGCCGGCAACGCGATCCGCGCCACCGCCGCCGCGCACCGCCTGGCCTCGAACTTCATCATCGCCGGCCACGCCCACTCCGCCGACCGGCATCCCCTCGCTGTGATGGGCCCCCAGCTCGGCTACTACTACCCGGAGATCGTGATGCAGGGCGACCTGCATGGCGGGGGCGTCGATGCCCGGGGGATCATCGCCCCGATCTCCCCCTACGTATTCATCGGCCGTGGCCGCGACTTCGCCTGGAGCCTGACCAGCGCCGACTCCGAGAACGAGCAGCAGTTCCTCGAGAAGCTCTGCAACCCCAACCGCAGCGCCCCCACCCGCGCGTCAACGCACTACATCTACAAGGGCCGCTGCCGTGCCATGCAGCGGGTCGACGCGGGAAAGCTCGGCGCCGGCGGGGGGCAACCGGCCCACGAGCTGACCTTCTACGAGACGGTCCACGGTCCCGTCGGCGGGACGGTCACGGTTCACGGCCGGCCCTACGCGGTGAGCCTCGACCGCTCCACGCGCGGCGATGAGCCGACCGGCGAGCTGGCGCTCAGCTCGCTCGATTCAAATCGCGTGCATTCACCGCAGCAGTTCTTCCGCGCGGTAAACCACTTCGGGACCACGTTCAACTGGCCCTACGTGGACAGCCGCCACATCGCTTACTTCTCCTCGGGACGGCTGCCGATCATGGCCCCCGGCACCGACGCCAGTCTCCCGGCCCTGGGCACCGGGAAATACGACTGGCGGGGGTGGTTGCCGCTAAACCGCCATCCGCACCTGGTCGGACCGCGCTCGGACATCCTGACCAACTGGAACAACAAGCCGGCGCCGGGTTGGGGGGCGGCCTCGGACAACTACGCCTACGGATCGGTCCACCGCGTGCAGCTCTACCGCGGCTTCCGCCGGGGAATGCACGAGAACGACGACGTGTCGATCATGAACCGAGCCGCCACCGAGGACCTCCGCGCGATCAAGGTTTGGCCGATCATCCGGCGCGTACTCGACGGACGGCGGCCTCCCAGTCGCCTGGCGGCCCAGGCGACCGCCTTGATCGACCGCTGGCGTGCCCGCGGAGCCAGCCGCCTCGACCTCAATTTGGACGGGAGCATCGATGCCCCTGGGGCGGCGGTGATGGACAGCGCCTGGAACGGGATCGCCCGCGCGGTGATGAGCCCGGTGCTGGGACCGCTGACCAACAACCTCGCCGACCTGATCCCCACCAGCGCGACTCCGTCGTTCGATCCCGGGTGGTTCGGCTATGTCTCCAAGGACCTGCGCAGCGAGCTCGGAATGAAGGTGCGGGGCGCCTACAGCCGTCACTATTGCGGCCGCGGCAGCCTCAAGGCCTGTCAGATCGCGCTGTGGCGAGCGGTTCAGTCCGCGGCGGCCCGGCTGCGCAGGACCCAGGGTCCCGACCCAGCGGCCTGGCACTCGAGCGCTACCGCCGAGCGGATCCACTTCATCCCCGGTCTGATCCCGTTCACCATGCGCTGGACCAACCGCTCCACCTTCCAGCAGGTGATCGAGTTCACCGGGCACGGCGGCGGCTGAGGCCGACGCGACGGTCTAGCTGTTCTGCCCGGAGAGGTTGTGAGCGCGGCTGATGGGTGGTCGGTTGCCGAGTGAGCTGTGGGGTCTTTGCTCGTTGTAGTAGGTCAGCCAGTGTGGCAGTGCTCGGTTGCGGGCGGTGCTGTTGCGGTAGCGGACGCCCTTGGCCCATTCGCGTTGCATGGTTTGGTGGAAGCGCTCGACCTTCCCATTCCAGCGGGGCGTGTAGGGCGGGGTGACGATGTGGCCGATCGCGCGGTCGGTGAGGAGCTTGCGCAGGGTGCGGTTGTGGGTGTAGGACCAGGCGCCGTCGGTCATCAGCCGTTTGCCGTGGATCCCCCGCTCGTCAAACCACGCCAGCGCGCGAGCCACGAACCCGGTCACGGTCACGGCGGTCTCATCAGTGAGCAGCTCGCCGTAGGCCAAGCGGGAGTGGTCATCGACGATCGCGTGGAAGTAGTCGTGGCCGAGCGGGTTATGGCGCTGGCGCTTATCCCGGCGGTCGCCGGTGACGGCGTGACCGGGCCGGCGGAACCGTGGATAGCGCTTGACATCCATGTGCAGCAGATCACCGGGACATGGCCACTCATAGCGCACGAACTGCGCCTTCGATGCCCGCGGAGTCCGAGACCGGCCGTGACGGCGCAGGATCGCGTGCACGGTCGAGTGCGACACCCCAGTCTCACCCGCGATCAGCCGCGGACCCCAGCCCGTCCGCTCCCGCGCCTCACACACACACGCCTCGAGCTCCGGGGAGCTGCGGCGCGGCGAGCGACACGGACGACTGGAGCGATCCAACGCCCACTGCCCAGCCGCTCGTTCAGCCTCCGATGCGGCGAGCCACCGGGTCTTCCACTTGTGCGCCGTCGCCGGCGCGACCGAGAGCGAGGCGGCCGCCTCTCTCTCGCTCACCCCGACGACACACATCAGCCTGACCAACTCGCAGCGACCAGCCGGTCCGAGACGTCCTCTAGCGTGCTGACCCATCCGGGCCCTCCTTCGTTGTGTTCCTTGGCAGGTCCACAACTCTCAGGACGGGCCCGGACGTCTTCTCAGACGCTCACAACGTCCCTGGGCAGGTCATCTAGCCGGCGGCCGACGGGTCAAACGCGGTCTGCCGGCCGACGTCTTCCCATCGCTTGAGCTCGTCGGAGACGCTCTGAAGCCGCGCCGAGATGTTGGCGATGGCATCGCCGCCGAGCACGAGCCGAAGCGGCGGTGGATCGCCATCCAGCGCGGTGAGGATCGCCTGGGCGGCCTTGGCGGGGTCCCCGGGCTGCAGCCCGTGGTTGCCGCGCACGTACTCGCGCGTGGGGCCCACGATCTCGGCGTACTCGGGCATCTCGGGTGACTCGTAGGCGGCCCCGGGACGAAACAGGCCGGTTCGAAACGCCCCCGGCTCGACGATCAAGGTGTGGATCCCGAACGCCGCGACCTCGTCTCGCAGCGTCTCCGTCAGTCCCTCGAGCGCGAACTTGGTCGCACAGTAGGCGCTGAATCCCGGCGCCGTGGTCTGGCCACCGACGCTCGACATCTGGACGATCGCGCCGCCGCCCTGGGCGCGCATGTGCGGCAGGACGGCCCGCGTCAGGGCCGCCGGGGCGAAGAAATGAAGCTCGAACAACGCTCGCAGCTCGTCGTCGGTGGTCTCCTCGACCGCCCCCACCTGGGTCCGGCCTGCGTTGTTGACCAGCACGTCGATCCGGCCGAACCGAGCCACGGTCTCCTCGACTGCCGCCTGGCGGGACTCAGCGTCGGTGACGTCGAGCTCGATCGCGTGGACGCCCTCCCGGCTTGACAGCTCGGCCAGCTGCTCACGCCGCCGGGCGGTCGCCGCCACACTGTCTCCCCGCGCCAGGACGGCGTCGGCGATCGCGCGGCCAAACCCGCTCGCGGTTCCGGTGATCAGCCACGTTCGCCCTGCCATCGAGGCAATCCTAGCCAGCGGCGCTCGGGTACCGGCGCCGGGGGGTTAGGCTCGTGGCATCCCCGCCCGCCGTAAAGCCCCGTACGCGATTCGTGTCCAGCTGCGAGGCGAGGCGCTGGATGCCGGATTCCTGCAGGCCGTCGTGAAATGGGCCCGCGACACGGGCGTCGAGGGCTGGGTGCGAGCCGACGAGCCCGGCAGCGCGCGGATCCACGCCGAAGGCGAGGCGGCCGCGGTGGATGACCTGGTCGCCGGATTGGATGGCGGGCCCCTCGCTGCCGGTGCTGAGGTGGAGGTGGCGCAGGTACGAGCCGAGGGTCACGAGCAGTTCGCGATCCGCGGCGTCAGCGCCGGCGAGTTCGTCGTCCAAGAGCACGCCGCCACGGCGCACCATTTCGACTTCCGGCTCGAGGTCGAGGGGGTGATGGTGTCGTGGGCGGTTCCCAAGGGCCCCTCCCTGGACCCGGCCGCCAAGCGCCTGGCCGTGGCAGTGGAGGATCACGACAAGCACCACAACGAGTTCGAGGGGCCGACCGGCGGCGGCGGGGTGATCGTCTGGGATCGTGGAACCTATGAGCAGGGCGGGAGGGTGCCCTGGCCTGAGGCACTGCGCCGTGGGCACGCCGTGTTCGTCCTTCATGGCCAGAAGCTGTGCGGCGGCTTTGCCCTGCAGCGCACCCGGCCCGGGGCCAAGGCTCAGTGGCTGCTCGTCAAACGCCGCGACGACGCCGCCCGCCCGGGATCGGACATCGTCGCCGAAAGCCCCCGATCGGTCCTCAGCGGCCGCACGCTGGACGAGATCCTCGACGCTCCGGGTTGACCGGCGAACCGTATGCTCTTGAGGGCAAACAACACCGGCGGGAGAGGCGATGACTGACATCGGCGATGGCCAGTTTCACAAGGGACAGCCCGTCTGGGTGATCGAGCGCGACGGCGGCGAGCGGGCGGCCGAATACGTCGGCGAGGGCGAGACCAGCGCCTGGTTCGGGGGACCCGCCATGGTCCTCGTCGTCTACCCGGACACGCGCACCGGCGAGGCTGTCGAAATGGACCGCGTGATCGCGCGCGACGCCTGATCGCGCCCGCCGCGCTAGATCTGGCGCCGGCGCATGTCTGCTGGCAAGGCGACCTCCACCGGCCGTTCGTGGGTCTCGATGCGAAACCGGGCCTTCATGCCGACCCGTTCGTAGAGCTCGAGGGCGCGAGCGTTGTCCGAGGCCACTCCGAGCTGGGCCTCGGCGAGCCCGGCGTCGGCAAACCCCACGAACGCGCGGCTGAGCATCGCGGTGGCGATGCCGCGGCGGCGCTGGTTCGGCACGACCGCGAGAAGGTCGACGAAGCCGACCCCCTCGGCGCGCCACCG
>DASXJY010000168.1:0-9898 GCA_036497115.1 Solirubrobacteraceae bacterium | reverse complement strand
CCGGCGGTCTTGGGGACGTGGAGCAGGACGATGAGATCCTGCGGGCCGGGCACTCCACCGCCCGCCGCTGCTTCGCCAACTTCAGCCGCCTTCCCAGCCACATCGCCCCGAGTCATCGCCCCCAAGTATATGTGGCCACCGGCATCGCGTCCGTCTCGGAGCGGGACCCTCAGATCGGGGTTAGGGCGGCAACCGGCGCACGCCGAAACCGAAGTAGGTAAAAAGCGGTGCAATGCGGAGAGGAGGGTTGCGCCAAGCCGGAACGGCCGTCCTGACGGCGCTCGTGCTCGCCGCGCTGACGGCGGCTCAGGCATCGGCGGCAAGCCCGTCGGCGCCGGCGTTCAGCGCCCGTGGCAGCGCCGAGCAGGTCTACGTCACCGGTGCTGCGCCGGGCGCGCGCATTTCACTGCTGACGCCGGCGGGAAAGACGCTCGCCACACGGGCGGCCGACTCGCTCGGTGGGCTGCTGTTCCGCAACGTGGCGCCGGCGAGCGGCTACCGGGTCCGGCCTTTCCCGCAGGGTCCCGAGTCGGGTCCGATCACGGTCCACTCCAACGCGGCGGCTCCGTGGGATCCGAGCATCTACAAGCAGTCGATCCCGGACAACGGCTACACGTATCTGACCACCCGGGACGGCACCCAGCTGGCCATCGACGTGCATCCACCAACCAGCCCCGCCGGCGAGCCCGGCGTTCCGTCCGGCGTGACGATCCCACCGTTGCTGAAGCTGCCCGGTCTGCCCAGCCTGCCGGTCGCGGGCCCAGCGACGAAGGGTCTGCCGAGGCCGAGCTACGTCCCGCCCTATCCCACGCTGATCGAGTACTCGGGCTACGGCTACGCGGATCCGGCCGGGCCGGTCAACGGCATCGCGGTGCTGGCAAATCTGATGGGGTTCGCCGTGGTCGACGTCAACATGCGCGGGACGGGATGCTCGGGTGGCGCGTATGACTTCTTCGAGCCGTTGCAGAACCTCGACGGCTACGACGTGATCCAGACGATTGCCCAGCAGCCGTGGGTCCTCGGACACAAGGTGGGAATGATGGGGATCTCCTACGGCGCCATCAGCCAGCTGTTCACCGCTCAGCTCAACCCACCCGGGCTGGCCGCGATCTCGCCTCTGTCGACGATCGACGCCACCGCCACCACGCTCTACCCAGGCGGGTCCCTCAACACCGGGTTCGCGGTCGCCTGGGCCCAGCAGCGCCAGCAGGAGGCCGAGCCGGCGGGCCCGAACAGCGGCCAGCCGTGGGCCTACCAGCGCATTCAGCAGGGCGATCAGACGTGCCGGGCAAACCAGGCCCTTCACGGCGAGGCGGCCAGCCTGATCGACAAGATCCGGGCCAACGCCCACTACAACCCATCTGCGGCCGACCCGCTGGATCCGGTCACGTTCGTCAACAAGATCAAGGTGCCGACATTCCTGGCCTGCCAATGGGAGGACGAGCAGACCGGCGGCCACTGTCCCGATCTCGCCCAGCACTTCACCGGGACCAACCGCAAGTGGTTCACGTTCACCAACGGTGTCCATGTCGATTCGCTCGACCCCTACACCTTTGACCGCTGGTATGACTTCCTGGAGCTGTTCGTCGCCCATCAGGCGCCAATCGTCAACCAGGCGGCGATCCGGGCCGCCGCCCCGGTCATCTACCAGTCGGCGATGGGGCTCCCCAGCAGCGACGCCGTCACGCTGCCCCTGGACCCGATCCAGGCCGAGCCGACATATCAGTCCGCCCTCGCCGCCTTCGAGGCACTTCCGGAGGTTCGGGTGCTGTTCGACAACGGCGCCGGGACGTCGCCAACCGGCACCGCGACGGCCGGGGACCCGTATCCGGGGTTCGAGCAGTCGTTCGCCAAGTTCCCGATCCCCGGCACGGCCGCGCGATTCTGGTACCTCGGGCCCAACGGCAGCCTCAACGACCGTCCGGCCAGCCAGCAGGCCGTCAACACCTACACCGCCAACGCCAAGGCGCTGCCGCTGACCGACTACACCGGCAACACCGGTGCGGGCGGGCTGTGGGGCAACGCGTCCCAGTGGCAGTGGCGCTGGAAGCAGTATCCACCGGGGTCGGCCCTCTCCTACGTCTCCGCCCCGCTGGTAACGAACACGGCTGTGATCGGGGGCGGCGCCGTCCACCTCTGGGTGCGGTCCTCGACCTCGGACGTCGATCTGCAGGCGACGATCAGTGAGGTGCGCCCCGACGGCAATGAGACGTTCGTGCAGAACGGCTGGATCCGGGCCAGCGAGCGCAGGCTAGCCACCACGGCAAACAACCTGCTCAAGCAGCCCAGCACCCTGCTCGAGCCGGTCCCCAGCGAGCGCGCGGCCGACGTCGCGCCGATGCCGGCGGACCGGTTCGTCGAGGTGGTCATCCCGCTCTACTTCGAGGGTCACGTCTACCGGGCCGGTTCGCGAGTCAGGGTCACGATCGCCGCGCCGAACGGAACCCAGCCCGTGTGGTCGTTCGGCGAGACCGAGCCGGCCGCCGGCACGGCCGCGGTATCGGTCAAGTTCTCCGCCAACGCGCCGTCCAGCCTCATCCTCCCGGTGGTCGGCGGAGTCGCTGTGCCGACCGGGTTGCCGCCCTGTCAGAGCCTGCGCAACGAGCCGTGCCGGGCCTATGCGGCAGTGGTGAACCGCGCGGCGCGCCGCTGATTGCCGCGCCGCTATCCGTCCGGCCGCAACTGTTGGCGCAGCTCTTCGCGATTGACGCTGTGCCGGGCCAGGACGCGGTCAAACACGGGTCCGTAGACATCGGCCACGGCACCGAGCAAGTCCGCGGTGTGGATCGCGCGGCGATTACACCCATGGGCGATCTCGCGAGCCCGCTGCGTGACAGCGCCAACCACATCACCGCCGCCGGCGGGAGACGGCGAAGTCCCGGCGCCTGAAGGCTCACCGGCCTCCTCGCGGGCGCCGAGCACCGACAGAGTGACGCCGGCGTCACCGGACCTGCTCAGGGCGCGAAGCCACCGCTCCGCCTGGGCGTCGGGCGAGATGGCGAAGGGAATCGCGGTGGCGGCGATACCCAGGACCACGGCAGCATCCTCCGTGAGTGGCATCTGCGGTTCGCCGGCGGGTGGGGGGCTCGCCTGGCGCCGTGCGGCGGCCGGGGTCAGGTTGAGATCGCTGGGCCGGTCGCTGGCAGCGTCCAGATGTTCGGAGGACGGCAGGTTCGCCGGGAGCTGCTCGAGCGCCGCCTCGACGGTGGGAAGCAGGTTGAGCACTCGATCTACGCCGGTCACCTCGAAGACGGTGCGGACTGAGGGCGACAGGGCGACGAGAGCGAGCAGCCCGCCGCGATCGAGGCCGCGGTGGAAGCCCACGAGCACGCTGAGCGCCGTGGAGTCAAGGAATGTGACCCGCGAGAAGTCGAGGACGAAGCGGCTGTGGCCGGCCTGGCGCAGCTCCAGCAGGTTTCGCTTCAGGGCCGGAGCCGATACCAGCTCGAGTTCGCCGGTGAGGGTGACCACGACCGTGCTGGCATCTAGCGCGCGATGGCTGAGCGCGAACTGCGTCGGTGTCAAAGCAGACCGGGACGACACGTACCCGCACGATATCGACGGGAGCTTCGCCGGGCTTTAGAGGCCGCCCAGAGGCTCGACAGCTCGTCCAGTTCGGGCTGCCAGGGTGCTCTGCGGCCGTGGCGCGGCGCCGGTGCGGCTTGGCTGCCGATGTCCCCGGGGCTGCGGGCCGGTGAGGTCGACGGCCCGGTGGAGAACGCGCAGCCGATCGGGCTCACCGACGGCCACGATCAGCTCGGCTCGCCCCGAGGTGCCGCGGCAAACCGGGACGATCACCGATTCGGTCTCGCCGGCGGCGACGGCCCGGATCAGCGGGTGGCGCCGGGCCAGCCGCCTCTGCTGCGAGGCGCGGCGGGGCACGGTGACGAAGTACCCCGCTTCGCAGCGCAGCCGCAGGCTGCGGCGCACGACGCTCGCCCCCAGGAGCACCGCTTGGCCGCCGGGATTGTGGACCGTGACCCGGACGCCCCCGCCGTCGCGATCGGGCGCGATGGCGGCCAGCGTGGTGTCGCCGAGCCGATCACCGGCCCGCATCCCGGCCAGCAACAGAGCCCATCCGACGCTCAGCACGAGCGCGGTCAGGGCGAAGCAGGCCAGGACCGCGGTCACGGCCAGGCCAACCTGGGCGCGGGCTGCGCCCGACTGGGCGCGGTCCGCCCGCGGCCGACGAGCCGGTCCGCGCGTTCGCGCAGCAAGACCACGAGCTCGGCCGTGTGGCGGAAGGGATCGGCGATCGCTCGCGGCTCATCGGTGAGGCTTATGCCGGCCCAGAGCTCGCCGGCGACCTCGGCCACCAGCAGCGGGCCCGGGGGCAGGGGCTGGGAGTCGAGGGCGGCGAGCCGGCGCAGGGCGGCATCGTCCTCGGGAGAGGCGAAGCGAATCGTGAACCCCAGGCCATCGTCCAGTGGCGACCGCCGCGGCGAATTGCCCCACCGTTTGATTGATCTCTGTAGCATCTTGATTACATGATCCCGACTTGATCGGCGGCGTCAATGTCATACAAGCTTGACTTGTCCCACCTGAAGCGCGGCACGGATACATCAATAAACGCCCAACTGATCGAACTCGTGAGGTCAGCGATCGAGCGTGGCGACCTGTGCCCGGGCGAGAAGCTGCCGACCACTCGGGCGCTGGCCGAAGCGGCGCAGCTGAACCATCTGACCGTGGTGCGGGCCTACCGGCGTCTGGCCGAGGCGGGGTACGTGACCGCGGCCCGGGGGCGGGGGACGTTCGTTCGGCAGGCCCCTCCGGCGCTGACCGGGCTGGACGGCCGGTGGCAGCACGCGGTGCTTCCGGAGGTGCGGCGCAGCTACATCAACCAGGTCGTCGCCGACACCTGGCAGCCGCCCAGTGACCCGGCTCACGTCAATCTCGCCACCGGCTGGGCGTCGGCCGAGCTTCATCCAGTCAGCGAGCTGGCCCGGCTCAGCGCTGAGGTGTTCGCCACCGACGGCGCGGCGGCGCTGATGTATGGCGAGCCCGACGGCCTGTGGGCGCTGCGTGAGGAGGTGGCGCGCCGCGGTGCGATCGCCGGCTTTGCCACCGGCGCCGAGGAGATCGTCGTCACCACCGGCGGCCGGCAGGCGATCGACCTCGTCTGCCGGACGATCCTGCGACCGGGCGACATCGCGGTGACCGAATCGCCGACCTACATGGGCGCCATGGCCTCGATGCAGGACTGCGGTGCTCGGGTCCTGGGCGTCCCCTACGACGACCACGGGATCGACGTGGAAGCGCTGGAGGCGATCCTGGCCCGCCACGAGGTCAAGCTGGTGTCGGTCCAGACCGGATCTCAGAACCCAACCGGCCAGGACATGAGTGCCGACCGCGCCGAGCGTCTGCTGGAGCTGGCGCGCGAGCGTTCGTTCTTCATCGTCGAGGACGGCGTGTACTGCACGGTCCGCTTTGGCGCGCCGGAGCCAGCGCGACTTCGCTCCCGCGCGCCGGATCACGTCGTCTACGTCGACTCGCTGTCGAAGACCATCGGTGGCGGCCTGCGGCTGGGCTGGGTGGCCGCCAGCGGGGAGATCCGCCGCCGGTTGACCGAGCTCAAGCTGGGCACCGATTACCACAGTGCGCTGCTGCCCCAGCACCTGGCCCAACGCTGGCTGGCCAGTGGTGCTCACGACCGCCATCTGCGGAGGATCAATGCCGTCTACGCCCGCCGTTGCCAGGCGATGCTGCTGTCGCTGCAGCGACGGCTGGCTGACGAGGTGGTGGTCGCCGTCCCCCGCGGCGGCCATCACGTGTGGGTCGCCTTCCGCCGTCCCGTGGACGAACGGCTACTGCTCTCAGAGGCCCTGCGTCAGGGGGTTTCCTTTACCCCCGGCGGGGCGATCACCGTCGAGGGCGACGGCCTGATCGGCCTTCGCCTGTCGTTCTCGCTGCTTGACGAGGACCGCATCGACGAGGGGATACGCCGCTTGGCGGCGGCGATCCGGGCGGTCCGGCGCGGCTCGAGCTCCCGGATCGCGCCGGCGATGAGCTGAGCTGCCGGCCGGAGCTTCATTCGGCGTCCCTGGCGCCCTCCGAACTCCCCACCAGGCCGGCTTGAACCGCCCGCCAGCCGGGACGGCGGACTCGCTCTGAGCCCAGCGCAGTCGCCGTCACGGCGGCCAGCGCGGAAAAGCCTGCGCAGATCAGCCATGCGAGGTGGAAATTTGCGGCTCGATGGGCGTGCGGGCCAATTGCCGCCACCGTCGAGGCAACCCCCAGGGCCGCGCCGAGCTGACGGGCGCACTGGTTGATGGCGGTGACGCCGGCGAGATCGGTGGCGGCGGTGTTGGCCACCGCGGCCGCGCCCAGAAGCAGGTAGCACAGCGCGAGCCCGACGCCGATCAGGACCGCCACGAACAGCCACACGACGTGGAACGAATGCCCATTCTCGATCGCGGCGTCGACGATCAGCCCGCTGGCGATGAGCCCGGCCCCGATGGCCAGCGGCGGGCGAAAGCCGATGCGCGCGGGAAGATGGCCGACCCGGGAGGAGAGCACGACCACGGTGGCGGCCATCGGCGTGATGCACAGTCCGGCCTCGACGGTTGACAGGTTCCAGACGTTGGTGAGAAACAGGACGAACGAGAACAGCAGGCCGAAGAACCCGGCCGCGTAGAGGGCGGTTGTCGCCGTCAGCAGCGCGAGCCGCCGCTCACGCAGCAATCCGAGGTGAAGCACCGGATCGGCAACTCGACGACAGCGGCTGACGAAGGCCAGGCCCAGGATCACGCCGAGCGCCGCAGCGACGACGGTCTTCACGTCGACCAGGCCCCAGCTGGTCACCTGTGAGACGGCCAGGGAGATCAGCGCCGCCGCCCCGGCCAACAGCACTGCGCCCGGGGGATCGGGCAGCGAGCGCCCGGGATGACGAACGGTTTCGGGTAAGGCACGGGGCGTCAGGACCAGCGCGAGGGCCACGATCGGGAGGTTGACCAAGAACGCCCACCGCCAGGAGATCAGCACGTTGATGGCGCCGCCCACGACGGGGCCCAAGGCGATGCCGACCGCGCCCGCCGCGCCCCAGCGGGTGGCGTAGAAGGCGCGCCGAGCGGTCGGGGTGACCGCGAGCAGGAGACCGAGAGATGCCGGCTGGGCAGCGGCGGCGCCGGCACCCTGGAGCACGCGACCGACGAGCAGGATGGGCAGGTCAGGCGCTAGAGCGCAGACGGCCGAGCCGACGGCGAAGCTGCCCAGCCCGGCGCTGAAGGCCTGCCGCCGCCCGGCGCGGTCAGCGATCCGGCCGGCCGGGACGAGCGTGGCGGCGAAGGTGATCGCGTAAGCGGTGATCGTCCACGAGACGGCCGCCGTGCCCGCGCCGTGCAGCGACTTGCCGATCGCGGGCTGGATGGCGTTCACCACCGAGACATCCATGGAGACCAGAAACGAGCCCAAGAGGGTGAGCGCGATCCCCAGCCCGGAGAGCGCCGCCGCGGCGGGGAGGCCGGAGCAGCCGGGGCGGCCGGGGCGGTGCGGCCGGGGTCTGCCCGCGGTCACGGAGCCCGCCCGGCGGCCGCGAGCTCAAGCTGGTCGTCGCCGTAGAACACGGTTTCAGCCACGATCAGGGTAGGAACGCCACGTACGCCCCCCTGCCAGGCCGCGGTCGTAGCCTGGCGCAGCTGTTCCTTGATCGCGGGGCACTGGATGGCGGCGGCAAGGCGGCTGCCGTCCAGACCCACCTGGCCGGCGCACCGGGCAAGCACGGCCACGTCGGACACGTCGGCACCGCGGGTGAACTCGGCGCGGTAGACGGCTTGGGCGAATTCCTCGGTGCGGCCCTGCGCCTTGGCCCAGGTCGCGGCTCGCATCGCCGGCAGCGCGTTCGCCGGCCACGCCGCCGGCCAGACGATCGGTGGCAGGCCGTAGTGCTTGGCCCGGGCCTCGATTTCGGCGATCCGCAGCTCGCGGATCGACGTTGCCGACCACGAGCCGCTGCCGCGCCACTTGAAGATCGCTCCGAGCAATACCGGCTCCAGCTGGGGCATCCGGCCGAGAACCGAGGCCACTCGGGACACCGCGAGGTACGCGTAGGGAGACGCCAGGTCGAAGTACAGCACCTCCGCGCTCAAAGCTGTTTTGGTGCGATCGAGCTCGCCATGGATTCCCGCTAAATATTACTTGCTGACCGTTCAGCTACATGTGGGCGGCTGGTCTAAGCTGTGCGTCAACCGAAACGCCCGATACGTGCGGAGGCTTTCCGTGGTCCTTGATGAACTCCAGTCACCGATCGTGCTTGCACCGCTCGCCGGCGGTCCGGCGACACCCCAGCTCACGGCCGCGGTCAGCAACGCCGGCGGTCTGGGATTTGTCGCCACCGGCTACCTGAAGGCCGCCGAGGCAGGATCTCGCCTCGAGGCGACCCGGCAGTTGACGGCGCGTCCGCTCGGGGTCAACGTGTTCGCAAGCGACTCGCCCCCGGCCGATCCCGCCGTCTACCGGCGCTATCTGGAGCACTTCCGAGCTTGGGCCGATGGCCGCGGAGTCGACGTCGGCCAACCGCGGTATGACGATGACGACTGGGAGGCCAAGCTCGAGCTCGTGGCCGAGGCGGAAGTCGAGGTCGTCTCGTTCACCTTCGGCTGTCCCTCGCCGGAGGTGGTGGCGCGGCTGCAGGCCTCGGGCTCGGAGGTGTGGGTGACGATCACCAGCGTCGATGAGGCACGCCAGGCCGAGCAGGCAGGGGCCGATGTCCTGATTTGCCAAGGTGCCGAGGCCGGAGGCCACCGCGGTTCGTTCGTCAACCGTGAGCAACTCCCGGTCTACAGCCTGCTCCCGCTGCTCGATCTCGTCGGCGCGGCGAGCTCGCTGGCGCTGGTGGCCTCGGGCGGTATCGCCACGGGGAAGGCACTCGCCGCCGTGCTCTGCGCCGGGGCTCGCGCGGCACAGATCGGCACGGCGTTCATGCTCGCGCCGGAGGCGGGCACCGCTCCGGCCCACCGCGAGGCTCTCAAGACCGCGCAGGAGACCACGCTCACGCGCGCATTCACGGGCCGTCTGGCCCGCGGCATCCGCAACGACTTCATCGGCGAGCACGAGGCCTACGCGCCTGCCGCCTACCCGGAGCTGCACCACGTGACCTCGCCGATGCGCAAACAGGCGCGAGAGCAGAGCGAGACCAGCCGGATCAACCTCTGGGCCGGGGAGGCGCACCAGCTGGCCGTCGAGCGCCCGGCCGCCGAGACGGTGCGAGAGTTGACGGAGTCCGCGCTCACGGCACTCCAGACCGTGCTTGGGGCCCCGTGGACTAGGACGGCTCGCGGGCCAGGAGATGCATCATCTGGTCGACCGCGAGCTTGACGTGGCGCCTGCGGATCTGCGGGTTGGCCAGGTCTCGGTCAAGCGAGACGAGCAGCGTGTGCTGGTGCGCGAGCGGAGCGAAGGTGAGGGCGACGAACAGCAGCACGGCGTCCTGGACTCGGAACTGGCGTAGTCCCCGGCGTCGAGCCACCGCCTTGACCCGGGTGAAGGCATCGGTCAAGGCCGTCGAGTCGCGGTTGACCTCCTGCAGCCGGTGGCCCCCCGCCAGCTCTTCCCAGGCGATGAAGCGCCCGAACGCCGGTCGCTGGAGCAGGAACCGCATGTAGCCCTCCATGCCCGCGGCCAGCGCCCGCCGCAGGCTGTCGACATCGCCCTCACGCTCACACCACTGCACCACCGGCGCGACGGCGCGGGCGGTTGCGCTCTGGCGATCGGCAAACACGCGCTCGAGGACGCTGCGGTAGAGCTGGTCCTTGGATCCGAAGAAGTAGTTCGGAGCGCCCCGGGAGAGCTCGGCGGCGGCCGCGATCTCCGAGAGGCTGACCCCGTCGTACCCACGCTGGGAAAACAGCGTCTCGGCCGCGTCCAGGAGGGTGTCGCGGCTTCGCTGCGCGTCGCGGAGCTT
>DASXJY010000167.1:0-46609 GCA_036497115.1 Solirubrobacteraceae bacterium | reverse complement strand
TCCGGTCTGGCCCTACGAGCGCAAGCTGCTCTGGGTGGTAGGGGCCGGTTACTTCTTCGCCTTCTTCGACATCGTGACGATCTCCTTCGCCGTGCCGGTGATCGCCTCACAGTTCCACGTCGCCAAGAGCACTGTCACCCTTTCGGTGACCAGCAGCCTGATCGGTTACATCATCGGCGCCTTCGCCGACAGCACGATCGCCGACAAGTGGGGGCGGCGGCTGAGCCTGGAGATATCGGTGGCGGTGTTCTCGATCGGCACCGTGCTCGCCGCCCTGAGCACCAACGTCACCGAGCTGATCATCTTCCGCTTCATCTCGGGGCTGGGCATCGGCGCCGAGATCGCCGCCGTCACCACCTACATCGGCGAGCTGTCGCCGGCCAAGCTGCGCGGCCGCTACACCAGCTGGGCCACCACCGCCGCCTACGCCGGCTTCGCGGCGGTTCCGTTCATCGCCCGCGCCCTGGTTCCCACCTTCGCCTCGGGCTGGCGGGTGCTGTTCGTGATCGGCGCTTTGGGCGGGGTGACGATCCTGTTCATGCGCCGCGGACTGCCGCCGTCGCCACGCTGGCTGGTCGCGCAGGGCCGCACCGAGGAAGCCCGCGAGGTGGTGGCCGAGGCCGAGGACACCGCCCGCGAGCAGGTCGACGGCGATCTGCCGGCCCCCGAGCCGGTCCCGGAGGAGGCGCCGTCCGAGCGCTTCCCGGTCAAGTCGCTGGTGAAACCCCCGATGATCGGGCGCCTGGCGCTGTTCGTGGGGATCTGGTTCATCTACTACATCGGCAACTACGGCTGGCTGACCCTGGCGCCGACGCTGTTCACCGACAAGGGCTACAGCCTGGCCGACAGCACGACCTACCTGATCGTCTCGGGGATCGGCTTCCTGGCCGGGGCCTACGCCACTACCCACTTCAGCGACCGGCTGGAGCGCAAGTACACGATTTCCGCGGTGGCCGTCGTATGGGGGATCTCGCTGCTGGTGATCGGCTACTTCGTCTCGGCGTCGATCATCATCGTGTTCGGCTTCATTGCCTCGATGACCATCGGGCTGCTGGTCCCGATGCTCTACACCTACACCGCCGAGCACTTTTCCACCAACGCCCGCGCCACCGGTGTGGCGTTGACCGATGGCCTGGGCCACGTCGGCGGTGCGCTGGCCCCGCTGATCATCCTGGGCGCCAACACCGCCTGGGGCTTCTCCAGTGCCTTTCTGGTCATGGGAATCACCGGCTTTGCCGCCGGAGCGCTGATCCTGCTCGGGATAACCGCGACCGCGCGCTCGCTGGAGACGGTGACCGCGGCCGACCCCGTGGACCGGCCGGTGGGGGCAAGCCGGCCGCGCTCACCGGCGGACCCGGGCCGCGTCTAGGCCGCGGCCAGCGCCGGCGGCTGCAGGTCCATGGCCTCGGCGAGCAGCTCGTAGGAGCGCCGCCGGGCGCCGTGGTCGTGAGTGATGGTGACGACGATCACCTCGTCGGCCTGGTACTCGCCGGCCAGCGTCTCGATGCCGGCGCGCACCTTCTCCGGCGTCCCGATGATCCCGCGCCGGCCGGGAATCTCCCCCGTCGGACGCTTGCCCTCGCGCTCGAGGAAGGCGACCGCGGTCTCCGGCGGCGGGACCGCGACCAGCTGGCCGCGGCGCAGCAGCGTGAACGTCATCCGGCTGCTCGAGGCCAGATAGTGGGCCTCCTCGTCGCTGGGCGCGCACAGGACCCAGGCGGCGACAGCGGTGCGCGGGGCCTGGAGGTCTCGGACCGCGGCGAAGCGCTCGCGATACAGGGCCGCGATCTCTGAGCCCTGCGGGTTGATGAAGTCCGCGAAGGCGTAGCGGAGCCCCAGCTCGCCGGCCCAGATCGCGCTCTGCGCCGAGGACCCGAGCAGCCACGGCACCGGCAGCTCAGGCCGCCCCGGGAGCGTCTTGGCCAGGTGGCGGAAGGGATGGTCCTCGGGCAGGTTGTCTTCGAAGTAGGCCAGCAGCTCGGCGAGCTGCTGCGGGAAGTCGTCGGGGGCAGCCTGACGGCGGTCCCGTTGCAGAGCGAACGTGGTCAGCGGGTCGGTGCCGGCGGCCCGGCCCAGCCCCAGGTCGATGCGCCCCGGAAACAGCGCGGCCAGGATCGTGAACGACTCGGCCACCTTGAGCGGGCTGTAGTGGGGCAGCATCACGCCTCCGCTGCCGACGCGGATGCGCTCGGTGGCATCGGCGATCGGCCCGATCAGCACCTCGGGACTGGGCCCGGCCAGCATCGGTCCACCGTGGTGCTCGGCGACCCAATAGCGGTGATAGCCGAGGCCATCGGCCAGCCGGGCGAGATCGATGGTGTTGTGCAGTGCCTGGGCCCCGGTCGTGCCTTCGGCGATCGGAGACTGATCGAGGACTGAGAGGAGCACGTGCTTGATGGTAGAAAGGCCGGAATGGCGGCCGGCGTTCGAGAGCTGAGACGGGTGGTGGCCACCCGGTACGTGACCCCGCTGCGCGAGGGCGGGTCGCTGCCTGGGCTGGTGGAGGCCGACGACGACGGTCTCTACGTGGCCAAGTTCCGGGGCGCCGGCCAGGGTCTGCGCGCGCTCGTGGCCGAGGTGATAGTCGGCGAGCTGGCCCGCCGCCTGGGACTCCTGGTCCCCGAGTTGGTGACGATCGCGATCGATCCGCGGCTCGGAGCCGCCGAGCCCGACCCGGAGATCCAGGAGCTGATCACAGCCAGCGACGGCCTGAACCTGGGTGTGGACTTTCTGCCCGGAGCCCTGTCGTACACCCCGGCGGATCCCTGGGCTCCCGACCCCGAGCTGGCAGCCGAGATCGTGTGGCTCGATGCGCTGACCACGAACGTCGATCGCACGGCGCGCAACCCCAACCTGCTGCTGTGGCACGGGCGGCTATGGCTGATCGACCACGGGGCGGCGCTCTACATCCAGCACGGCGGCCTTGACCCGGTCGGGTTCGCCGCCCGCCCCTTCCCGCTGATCGCCGAGCACGTGCTCCTGGCCGCGGCCGGCTCGATCGTCGAGGCCGACCGCCGACTGCGCCCGCGCCTGTCCGGCGGAGCCATTGACGAAGCGGTGAGCCTGGTTGCCGAGGAGTGGTTTGCGGGCGGGGACCCGCCGCAGGCCTATGTCGAGTATCTGAGCCGCCGCCTGGAGGCCGCGGTGTTCGTCGAGGAGGCGGAGGGGTTGCGAGTTGCCGGCGGCTAGCCCATTTACCTACGCGATCCTGCGGGTGGTCCCCAGCGTCGAGCGCGGAGAGCGCCTGAACGTCGGGGTGGTGCTGTTCTGCCGACAGCGCGGATTTCTCGGCGCGCGCGTGGCAGTCGACGCCGAGCGCCTGCGATCGCTGGCTCCCGATGTGCCGCTGCGCCAGGTCGAGGGACACCTCGAGGCGCTGGCCCGAGTGGCGCAGGGCGCCGACGACGCCGGGCCGATTGCGCGGCTGGCGCAGTCAGAGCGCTTCGGGTGGCTGGCCGCCCCGTCGAGCACGATCGTGCAGCCCTCCGAGGTTCACACCGGCCTGTGCCAGGACCCCGCCGAGACTCTGGACAGCCTGTTCGAACGGCTGGTCGTGGCGCCACCACGCGGCTAGCCACCGGCCGTCGCCGGGGGAGACCGGTCAGTTGCGAACCAGGCGCCCCACAGCGGCCATCAGCTCGGCGGTGCGCTCGTCGCGCTCGCCCGCCGTGGCGGCTCCGATCACGCAGTGGTGAGCGTGATCGTCGAGCAGACCCAGGGCGACCTTGTCCAGCGCGGCGCGCGCGGCTGAGATCTGCGTCAGCACGTCGATGCAGTACCGGTCCTCCTCGACCATCCCCTCGATCCCCCGGATCTGGCCTTCGATTCGCTTTAGCCGGGCCAGCAGCTGGTCCTTGGTGGCGGTGTAGCCGCGCGTCGGTCTGTCTGAGCTTGGCTCGATCATCGTTGTGTCATTCGACTATACCACTACCCCCTAGGGGTATAGTTAACGAGCGATGAGTGATGTTCTGGATGTGGTCTGGCACGGCATCAGGGATTCCCTGCTGATGGCCTGGCAGGTCTGGTGGGCGCTGGTGCTGGGCTTTGCCATTTCGGCGATCGTCCAGGCCTGGGTGCCTCGGGCGCGGATCCAGCGTGCCCTGGGCGGATCCGGGGCCGGCCCGGCAGCGCGGGCCACGGCCCTCGGGGCCGCCTCCTCCTCGTGTTCCTACGCGGCGGTGGCGATCGCCAAGTCGCTGTTCGAGAAGGGCGCCTCAGCGGTCAGCGCCCTGGCCTTTCAGTTCGCCTCGACCAACCTGGTCTGGGAACTGGGGCTGGTCCTGTGGGTGCTGATCGGCTGGCAGTTCACCGTGGCCGAGTACCTCGGGGGAATCGTGATGATCGTCCTGATGTCACTGGTGCTGCGGTTGTTCGTCAGCCGGCGCTCAGAGGACGAGGCGCGCCGGCACGCCCAGGCGGCCGACGCCGGCCATCAGCACGATCACGCCGCGGCCGGAGAGGTCGCCTGGCGCGGGCGAATCCGCTCGGTGGCGGCCTGGGGCGATGTGGCCAACAACTTCCGCAGCGACTGGCAGATGCTGTGGAAGGAGATCACCGTCGGCTTCCTGCTGGCCGGGTTCATCGCCCAGCTCCCCGACCACTTCTTCGAGGCTCTGTTCGTGCACAACGCCCCGAGCCCGATTCCGGCCATCGAGAGCGCGATCGTCGGCCCGGTCATCGCGGTCCTCAGCTTCGTCTGCTCGATCGGCAACGTGCCGCTGGCCGCGGTTCTGTGGTCAGGCGGGATCAGTTTCGGCGGCGTGCTGGCGTTCCTGTTCGCGGACCTGATCGTGCTCCCGATCGTCGCCATCTACCGCAAGTACTACGGGACCGGGTTCGCGCTGCGGATCACTGCGCTGATGTTCGTGACGATGGTGGTGGCGGCGCTGCTGGTGGCGGCCGGGTTCGAGCTGCTCGGCCTGACCCCGACCGGTCCCCGTCCCAGTCGCGCTGACATCTTCGGCCAGGTCCAGCTCGACTACAAGCTGGTCTTGAACATCGTCGCCACGGTGATCTTCACCACGCTGTGGTGGCTGACCGCGCAACGGCGCGCCCCCGACGCCGCGCCCGCCCACTGAAACCTGGCGCGCCCGGCGCGGCGCGCCGGCGATGCTCAGACCGCGGCTGCCGCCGCGGCCACCGGCGCTGGGTCCTCGTCGGCGGCGACCTCGTCGGGCGTGTGCACGATCAGCACCGGGACCGCGCTGTGGTTCAGGGCAAAGTGGCTGACGCTGCCGAGCACCGAGGCGCTTATCGCCCCGCGCCCTCGCGATCCCATCACCACCAGGTCGTACTGGCCGCTCTCGATGCGGTGCATCAGCGCCTCCCGGATTGGCTCGCGGGACAGGATCTTGGTCACCGGGATCGAGACCGGCACCCGGTCGGTTGCCTTGGTCAGCGCGGTATTGGCCTCGCGCTCGAGTTCGCAGGCCAGGGATTCGATGCCGGCCGCGGTGACCGGCGACGCCGCCCAATAGGGAGGGCGGGGGATCGCGGTCAGGATCGTCAGCCGGCCGTTGCCGGCGCCAGCGAGATCGATGGCTTCGTCCAGCGCGCGCTCGGCGTGAATCGAACCATCTACGCAAACGAGGATGTTGTGGAACATGTCACCACCACCCGGAAGATTATTTAGCATGCCAAAGATTAGCAGGCCAAGGGCTTGCTAAGGTCAGACCCCATGGAGGCAGTGGCGATCAGCCAACGCGCAGCGGTAAGGGCCGCCGAGCCGGCCGCGGACACCGAGCCGGCCGCGGACACCGCGGCGGCACACGACGCGCCGCCACACGAGGCCGACGAGTTCCTGACCGGGTTCGACACCCTGGCCCAGGCGGTGAGGCGGGCCCGCGGGACAACCCACCAAGACAGCGACGGCGCCCTGACCCTGTCGCAGTACGCGATCCTGCAGGCGCTGACCGAGCGCGAGCACGCCCGGGTTCGCGACCTGGCCACCGAGGCCGGAATCGCGCCGTCCACGGCCACCCGGATCCTCGACGCGCTGGAGCGCCGGGCGATCGTCACGCGCCGCCGCACGCCGGAGGACCGGCGCGGAGTGACGGTTCGGCTGACCGACCGCGGTCGCGACGCCCTCAGCGCCCAGGACGCCTGGATGCGCGCCCGTCAGCGGGCCTTCTTCGCCGCGCTGCCGCCGCACGAGCGCGAGCTGGCCCCCGACCTCCTGGTCAGGCTCGCCGCCCTGATCGACGAGCTCGCGGCCGGCCCCCAGCGCTGACGGCTCCGTCCCGGAGCTGCGCGCTGCGCCCACCCGCGCCCGCCGCCCCGGCGGTCACAACCGGGCCACAAGTTCGCGCTCCCGGCGCCGTATAAATCAGCTCGATGCTCGCCGGGCGCCTCCCTCCTCGGGCGCTCCGGCGAGCCTTCTTTCGGTCCTTTGCAGGATTTCGACCGGCCGACCCCCCGGTTGTCGGGTCTTGGGGCACGGAGGTTGGCATCGGTCACCCGTCTGCTCGACCGTGTGGAGCATGAGCTCACTTCTCACCACCGAGCCCGGCGCCGAGACGGTGATCGCGCCCACGGCTGCCCCCGGTGTGCTCGCGGCTTCGGTCGCCGTCAGCGTTCCGGCCCGGATCGTCGACAACGCCGAGGTCGGCCAGCGGCTGGGCGTCGAAGACGAGTGGATCGTGCGCCGCACTGGCATCCACTCCCGCCGGATCGCCGCGCCCGAGGAGCGGCTCGAGGATCACGCCGTCCGCTGCGCCCGGCAGGCGCTCCAGCGCGCCGGGGTCGACCCGCTCGAGGTCGATCTGGTGATCGTGGCCACGACCACCTCCGACGAGCTGATGCCCGGAACCGCCCCGCTGGTCGCCCACGAGCTCGGCGCCACGCGGGCGGGAGCGTTCGACGTGGGCTCGGCCTGCACCGGCTTTTTGTCAGCGCTGGCGATTGGGGCCGGCCAGATCGAGGCTGGGCGAGCCCGCTGCGTTGTCGTGATCGGCGCCGACTTCATGTCGCGGATCACCGACCCCGACGATCGGGCCACGGCGGCGGTGTTCGCCGACGGCGCCGGCGCGGTGGTGCTGGAGCGGACCGACGGCGCCGGCCGGATCGGCCCGGTGGTGCTGGGCGCCGACGGGGGCGGAGCCGACCACATCCGGGCCACCCGCGCCGAGGGCGTCATCCGGATGCGCGGCCACGAGACCTTCCGTGAGGCGGTGGCGCGGCTGACCCTGGCCACGCTGCAGGCCGTAAAGGCGGCGCGGGTGGGACTCGACGACATTGATCTGTTCGTCTACCACCAGGCCAACGGGCGCATCCTGAGCGCCGTCGGCGAGCGGCTGGGCCTGCGTCAGGGCCGCGTCGTGGACTGCATCGGGGAGTACGGAAACACGTCGGCGGCGACGCTGCCGCTGGCTCTGGCCTTCAGCGAGCGGGCGGGCCTGCTCGAGCCCGGCATGCGCGTCCTGCTCGGTGCCTTCGGCGCCGGCTTCACCTGGGGCGCGACCGTGATCGAGTGGGGGCGTCCGTGAGCGTCGCGCTGGCTCCCCGGATCGAGGAGCGGGCCACCCCGCTCGAGCGCCTGGAGTTCCTCTGCGATCCCGGCACCCTGCAGCTGATCCGCTCCGAGGTCGTCTCCCCGGCCATGGGCGAGCGCGCTCGCAGCGGCGACGGCGTCGTCGGTGGCTCGGGGCTGATCGAGGGACGGCCGGTGTTCTGCTACGCGCAGGATTCGAGCTTCGCCGGCGGCTCGCTGGGCGAGGCTCACGCCAACACCATCGTTCGCGTGCTGGAGCTGGCCGACCGCGGCCGCGCTCCGGTGGTCGGGTTTGTCTCCTCGGGCGGGGCCCGGATGCAGGAGGGGATTGCCGCGCTCGGCGGCTACGGGAGGGTTTTTCACCGCACCGTCAAGCTCTCGGGCCGGGTGCCGCAGATCGCGATCGTCAGTGGGCTGTCGGCCGGGGGAGGGGCCTACTCGCCCGCGCTGACTGACTGGGTGGTGATGACCGAGGAGTCGAGCATGTTCCTCACCGGCCCCGGCGTGGTGCGCGAGGCGCTCGGCGAGGACGTCGATGCCGCTCAGCTCGGCGGCACCCGGGTGCACCAGCGCAACGGCGTCTGTCACTTCGTCGCCTCCGACGACTTCGATTCGACTCGCCTGGCCCGCGAGCTGCTGGGTTACCTTCCCAGCCACCGTGACGCCCCGGCTCCGCGGAGCATCACCGAGCCCGCGCCCGACGTCGACCCCTCGGCGCCGATCCCGGACCAGTCCCGCCGCGTCTACGACGTCCGCGACGTCATCCGGGCGATCGTCGACGGCGGTGAGCTGCTCGAGGTGGCCGCGGGCTGGGCGCGCAACCTCGTAACGGCGCTGGCGCGCGTCGACGGCCGGCCGGTCGGCGTGATCGCCAACCAGCCGCGATATTTGGGCGGCGTGCTCGACGCCGCAAGTTCTGAGAAGGGGGCGCGGTTCGTTAACAAGTGCAACTCGTTCGGCATCCCGCTGCTGGTCCTGGTCGACACCCCCGGCTTCATGCCGGGCATGCGCCAGGAGGGCGCCGGAGTGATCAGGCATGGGGCCACGCTGGTACATGCATTCGCGCAGGCACAGGTGCCACGGGTTACGCTGATCCTGCGCAAGGCCTTCGGCGGCGCTTTCATCACCATGAATTCCAAGGATCTCGGAGCCGACTACGTGTTCGCCTGGCCTCAGGCGGAGATCGGGGTCATGGGCGCCGCGCCGGCGGTCGGGGTCATCCACCGTCGCCAGCTGGCCGCGGCCGAGGACCCCGGTGCCGAGCGCGACCGTCTGGCTCGCCACTACGCGCAGACTCAGTTGCGTCCCCAGGTGGCGGCGGCCACCGGGTACATCGACGAGCTGATCGAGCCGACGGACACGCGCACCCGGCTGATGTGGGCATTTCAGTCGCTGTGCGGCGGATGGGGAAGCTGAGATGAGGCGGCGGCTGAGCGATCTGCTCCCGGGCGAGCGCCGGCTCGAATCCGGCCCCAACGGCGGCGCCGGCGAGGTTCTGCTGACCGGAGCCACCGGCTTCGTGGGCATGGAACTGCTGGCCCGGTATCTGGAACGCGGAGACCGCCGAATCGTCGCCCTGATCCGGGCCCGCGACGACGAGGCCGCTGCCGAGCGCCTGGACAACGTGCTCGGCAACCTGTTCGGCGCCCGGGCGCCTCGCCACCGCCCCCGGGTGCGAGCCTACGCGGCCGACGTCACCCAGCCCGGGCTCGGCATCGACCCCGAGCTGCGCGATCGCCTGGCCGCCCGCGTCTCGACGATCGTCCACAGCGCCGCCTCGGTCTCCTTCACGCTTCCCCTCGACGAGGCCCGGGCGATCAACGTCGAGGGTACGCGCCGGCTGCTCGAGTTCGCCGACGCGGCGCGAGCCAGTGGCGGACTGGAGCGCTACGGGCACGTCTCGACGGCCTACGTGGCCGGCGACCACACCGGGCGCTTCAGCGAATGCGACCTCGACCTCGGCCAGCGGTTTCACAACTCCTACGAACGCTCCAAGTTCGAAGCCGAGCAGCTGGTTCGCTCCCATCCCGGGCTGCCATTTACGATCATGCGGCCCAGCATCGTCGTCGGCGACCAGCGCAGCGGCTGGACGTCGGCCTTCAACGTCCTCTACTGGCCCCTGCGGGCGTTCGCCAGAGGGCTGTTCACGGCCGTGCCGGCGATCCCGTCGGCGCCGGTCGACGTGGTCTCGGTCGACTACGTCGCCGACGCGATCCACGAGCTGTGCGAATCCGAGGGCGGGATCGGCGAGACCTATCACCTGACCGCCGGCGCCAACGCCTCCACGATCGACGAGATCGCCAGGCTGGCCAGTCGCTACTTCCGTCGCCCGCTGCCGAAGGTCCTGCCGCCGGCGGAGTTCGCGGCCATGCGCCGCGGGGCGGCCGAGGAGTCGGCGCTCGACGCCAGCCGCGCCTACTTCCCCTACTTCTCGATCGGGACCGTGTTCGAGCAGTCGGCCACCCGGGCCCGGTTGGAGCCGCAGGGGATCCGGGCCTCGCCGCTGGGCGACTACCTGGACCGGCTGCTGGACTTCGCCACCCGCAGCCGGTGGGGCAAGCGGCCGATCGCCCGGGTCGACGCGTCGACAGCCTGAGGACCCCCCAGCCGGGGGGTTGTCGCCATCGTGCGGTTGCCCGGGCCCGGCCTCGCGGGCATGCTCAAACCATGGTCCAGCTTGCCGATACGGCGCGGTTTCGCCCTGACGATCCCGACGCGCTGGTGGCGGCCTCGTTGGCCTGCCCGATCTGCCTGCGCAGCGATGAGGTCCGGTGGGAGGCGGCGCTCGCGGGCTACGATCCGTCCGTCGAATGCCGGTGCCCAGTATGCGACGAGCGTTGGCGGGTCTACCTCGCGCCCCAGCAGGCGCTGCGGTTCGGGCTGATGGACGCCGACTCCGCCATTTAGTTTCCTACCGGCGGTGAGTGTGGATCCGCCGGTGAGGACCGAGGCGACCGGAGCCGAGCACGCCGGCGTCGGCATCGAGGCCCTCGAGCTGTTCGTCGAGGTGCTCTCGCAATCGGAGGCCGGATCGACCTCGGACGTCTTCTACGACCGCCTCTGCGAGGCGGTGTGCCGGCTGGCGCGGATGCGGCGGGCGCTCATCTTCCGCTACGACAGCACCCTGCGCCGGGTCCGGGCCGCCGGCGCACACGGAATCGACCTGGCCCCGTTCGCCAACGCCCACGTGACCGTGGAGTCGGCGCCGATCGCTGCCCGGGCGCTGCGTGAGGACAAGGTTGTCGAAGCGGTGGGGGACCTGGCCGGACAGGTGCCCGAGGAGTACTCGGCGCTGGTCGCCGAGCCGGCGCGGCTGGTCTGCGCGCCGATGGCGGCGGCGGGACGGCCGGTGGGGGTGATCCTCACCGACCGGCTGATGTCGAGCCCGCCGCTTGACGATTCGGATCGGATCCTGCTCTGGGGCCTCGGCAAGGCGGCGGCGATGGCCTCGGTGGCGCGCATCGTCTCCACCCAGTACGAGACGGCGCGTCAGCTCGAGCAGCGCATCGACCTGGCCCGGGAGATTCACGAGGGGGTGATCCAGCGGCTGTTCGGCGTCTCGATGGCCCTCGATGGGGAGGGCGAGCTACCGGCGCCGGCGCGCCAGCGCTGCGCCTCCGAGACCCAGGCCGCGCTGAGCGACCTGCGCACCGCTCTGCAGCGGCCGCTGGGGAGAGCCCCCCGGGCCACCGGGACGACGCTGACCGCCGAGGTGGAGCGGCTGGCCCGGGCGCACCCGGAGCTGGGGCTGCGACTTGTCGCCTCCGGAGACGTCCCGCCGAGCCTCGAGCCGCTGGCCCAATCGGTGCTCCGCGAGGCCGTGCGAAACGCGCACAAGCACGCCCGTCCCACCGGCGTGGCGGTCAGCGTCGGCACCGCCGACGGCGCGTTCGTGCTGGAGGTGGTCAACGACGGCGTGGGGGGCGCCCGCCGCCGGGCTGGCATGGGACTGCGCCTGGCCGCCCTGGAGGCGCTGCAGAGTGGAGGTGTGATCGAGTTCGGCGAGCGCGAGCCCGGCACCTGGCAGGTGCGCCTGGTGGTGCCGCCCGACGAGGACCCCGATGGCTGAGGCCGAGCGCAGCCCAGAGCGTCTCAGCGTGCTGGTGGTCGACGACCACGACGTCGTCCACTGGGGCTTTCGGCTGATGCTCACCCAGCAGCCGTGGGTCCAGCGCTGCCTGAGCGCCCACTCCGGTCGCGAGGCGATCGCGCTCGTCGGGCGCTACCGCTTCCACGTCGCCCTGGTGGACCTATTCATCGGCGAGGAGTCGGGCGCCGAGGTGTGCGAGCGGCTGCGGGCCGCGGAGCCGACGCTGCGGGTGCTGCTGTTCTCAGGGGCCGGGGAGATCTCACCCCAGGCGGCGCGGGCCGCCGGCGCCTCCGGGTTTGCCTACAAGGACTGGCCAGCCCGCCGGATCGCCAGCGCGGTGCGGATGGTCGGCCTGGGCAAGACCGTGTTCGAGCCCCACGATCGCCAGGGCGCCCTGGGGCTGTCTGACCGCGAGCGCGCGGTGCTCGAGCTGATGGCATCGGGCGCCACCAACCCCGAGATCGGCACCGCCCTGCACCTGTCTCGGCACACGGTAAAGGAGCACTCAAGCGCCGTGTATCGCAAGCTGGGGGTGCGCAACCGCACCGAGGCGGTCCAGCGCGCCCAGCGGCTCGGCCTGCTGACTTGATCCGGTGGGGTAGGGGCGGGGGCTACGGTTCTAGCCCTATGCACATCTTTGGCACCCGGGCGGCACCCGGCAAGCCGGCCTGAACGAGGTCCCGTGGACGCCGGCCTGAGCGAGATCGCGCGCTTTCTCGGCCAGCGCGCGCCGTTCGACGTGCTGGCTGGCCCCGAGCTGGCCGAGGTCGCATCGCAGGCGACGATCGAATTTCACCTCCGCGGCGAGGTGATCCTCAGCGAGGGCGGCGGGCCGGTGACGTTCCTGCGCGTGATCCACAGCGGCTCGGTCGACATCGCCCACGAGGGCCGACTGCTCGACCTGCTGGGTCCCGGCGACACCTTCGGTCACGCCGCGATGCTGTCGGGACTGCCGCCGGGATTCGAGGCCCGGGCGGCCGAGGACACGCTCTGCTACCGGATTCCGGTCGCGGTGGCGCGGCCGCTGCTGGACCGCGCCCGCTCCCGCGAGCTCGATGTCGGCGCCAGTGAGGCCAACCAGCCGGTGGCCAAGCTGATCCGCACCCCGACGGTGACCTGCAAGCCGTCGGAGAGCATCGGCATCGTGGCCGAGCGGATGACCGCCGCCGGGGCCAGCTCGGCGATCGTCGTCCTCGACGAGGGGGAGATCGGGATCGTCACCGACCGCGACCTGCGCACGCGGGTGCTCGCCGCCGGGCGCTCCGGGGGCGCCCGGATCGATTCGGCGATGACCGCGCCGGCCTACTCGGTGCGCCCTGACCGGCTCGGCGGCGAGGTCCTCTACGAGATGCTGGAGCGAGGGATCCGCCACACGCCGGTGGTCACCGAGCGCGGTCAGCTCGTCGGCGTGCTCGAGGACAGCGATCTGTTCGGCGCCCAGCCGAGGTCGTGGTTCGGCGCCCGCCGGATGATCGACCGCGCACGCCGGCTGGAGTCGCTGCAGGAGGTGGCTGAGCGGCTGCCCGCGCTGATGCTCGATCTGCACCGATCCGACGTGCCCGCGCTCGAGCTGACGCGGGTGCTGTCGGCGCTCGTCGATGCGCTGACCGCTCGGGCGATCGAGCTCACGCTCCCCGTCGGCGACCTGCCCGCCGAGGGGATCGTCTGGGTCACCCTGGGTAGCCAGGCCCGGCGCGAGCTCACCCTGGGCTCGATCCGGCGCGGCGCGCTGATCTACGACCCCGAGCTGGAGCTCGAGCCGGACTGGTACCGCGAGCTCGGCCCGGCGCTGGAGCTGGTGGGTATGACCGAGCCGATCGTGGTCCGCGACGCCGAGAGCTGGATCGGCGCCGCCGCCAGCGAGGAGCTGGCGCTTTCGGTGCTGGCCGATCGCCGCGCCCTGTGGGGCACGCCGTCGCAGCCACTGCCGCGGGTCCAGGGCCCGGGGCGGGAGCAGCTGCTGGCGGCCCTGGCCGACCACGCCTTCGGCCACAGCGCTCCGACGGGGTTCGACGAGGACGCGGTCCTGGCCCTCGACGGCGCCCGTCACGATCGGCTGAACATACGCCTGGCGGCGATCGTCCCGATCGCCGCGCTGGCCCGCTGGGCAGCGGCGGTGGCCGGGGCGGGGGAGGGGTCGACGCCTGACCGGCTGAGGGCCGCCGCCGAGGCCGGGGTGCTGGGCCAGCCCCAGGCCGAGACGCTGGCCGAGGCCTTCGAGTTGGCGCTGGGAATGCGAATGGGCCACCAGCTCGAGCAGCTGGCGGGCGGCGAGACGCCGGACGACCTGCTCGATCCCGCCGCCATGAGCCCACTGACCCGCAGCCACCTGCGCGAGGTCTTCCTGGCCGTCAACGCCGTGGCGCGGGAGGTCTCACCGTGAGGCGGCGGCGCCGGCTACCGGGGATGTCGGGCCGGCCGCGGGGGGTCGGCGGATGAGGCTGCTGGGATCCCGCAGTCAGGCCGCCGCCCACTTCAAGCGGACCCCCCAGCCGGCTCCGGGCACTCCCTGGCGTCAGGCGCCGTGGTACGTGGTCGATCTGGAGCTGACCGGGCTGGACCCCCGCTCGGACGAGATCATCGCGATCGGTGCCGTCCCGGTCGACGAGGGCCGGCTCACCCTGGGCCAGTCCCTGTACACGCTGGTCAGGCCCGACCGGCCGCCCAAACACGCCGCGGTGCTGGTGCACAAGCTGCGCTCGGCCGATCTGATCGACGCCCCCTCGCTGTCGGAGGCGATCGATCGGCTGCTCGATGCGCTGGCCGGGCGCGTCCCGGTGTTCCACACCGCCGTGGTGGAGCGCAGCTTCCTGGGCCGTGAGCTGCGCCGGCGCCGCCTCAAGCTGCCGGCCGAGGCCGACACCGAGGCCCTGGGCCGGCTGTGGCTGCGCCGGCGCGACGGCGCAGCGCCGCAAGGGTTGTCGCTGGGGCGCCTGGCCGAGCTCCTCGGTCAGCCGGCTGAGGATCCCCACCACGCCCTGGGCGACGCCCTGACCACGGCCAAGGCGTTCATCGCCCTGGCCAGCCACCTCGACGCCGCCGAGCCGCAGACGGTGGCCAGCCTACAGCGGCCCGAGCCCGAGCTCGGGGGCTACGGAAGGTTCGGCCCGGGCTGATGGATCGGCCACCGGTGATCGTGAGCGACGACGCCACGGCGGCCGCGATCGTCGACCTCCTCGGCGGCGCCGGCGCAGCGCAGTTGCGCCACGTCGGCGATCGAAGGCTGCTCGATCACCTGCTCGGCACCTACTTCCTGCTGCGCCGCTGGGGCCAGCCGCCGTGGTTGTGCCACGCCGGGCTGCTCCACAGCGTCTACAGCACCGATGCCTACCGCCAGAGGTTGCTTTCGCCGACGCGGCGAGCGGCCGTGGCCGCCGTGGCCGGAGCTCACGCCGAGCGCATCGCCTTCCTGTTCTGCGTCACACCGCGCCGGCCGCTGTTTGCCGGCACGCATCTGTGGGCGCGCGGGCTGCCCAGCCGGCCGATCGGCGGGTCGGGGGATCCTGCCGACGAGGCCCCCTCCCGCGAGGAGCTCGACGCATTGGTGCTCCTGCACATGGCAAATCTCGCCGAGCAGGCTCATGCCGCCGACGGAAGGCCGGGCCGGTGGCTGGTCCGAGTCCGAGATCTGGCCGAGTTCCTGACCGACAGCGACACCCTGACGCCGCCGCCGTTCGTGGCCCGCCTCGGAGCCCTCTCAGACGCCGAGGAGACGGTGACGCGGCGGGCATATCTCGATGGCCTGCGCAGCGGCGATCAGCCGGGAGCGAACGGGATGGCGCTGGCCGCCGCGGTCTGCCCGGTGATCCCCGAACCGTGCGTGTGGCTGGCCCACCGCGCACGCGGTCACGGAGACTCGGCCGCGGCCGCGTCGTGGGCGGCGCAGGCCCGCCGGCGACTGGTGGAGCTCGGCATCGCCTGGGACCGGCGTCTGAGTTTCGAGGAATGGCTGGCGCTCATCGATGCTCTGGAGCGGGGCGAAGTCCGGCCGCCGGCGGGCGGTGAAATCAGCCACCCCCGCGACCTGCTCGAGGCGTTGGTGGGCAGCGCCTCCACCGGCCCGCGGCCCGCCCCAGGAGCGATCGCCGCGCCCGACGCGGCCGCCGGGCGCCAGCGCTTTCATAAGTACGTCGAAGCGCTCGATGACGGCAGCGGCCCGAGCTCGGGAGCGGTTTATCCAGATCTCCCCAGTCGCCCCTGGCACGACCCGCGCGAGTTCTCGCTGGTCGACTACCTCGAGACCAACTTCGCCGCGATCCGCGATGAGATCCTGACCTTGGACGGAGCCCGGTTTCACCGCGAGAGCGAACGGATCGCCCGGACCGGCGATTGGGACGTCGCGTTCTTCTACGAGCGCGGGCGCCGCCACGACGACGTGTGCACCGCCTGCCCGGTCACCACCGAGGGCATCGAGGCCCATCGCACCGTCCGGACGATGGCCGGCTTGATCTACGTCTCGCGTATGCGCCCCGCGACCCACATCGCCGCCCACCGGGGGCCAACCAATCTCAGGCTGCGCTGCCATCTCGGGATCGAGGTCCCGCCGGGCGACTGCGCGATCCGGGTCGGGGAGCGGACCGAGCGCTGGCAGGAGGGGAAGTGCCTGGTCTTCGACGACCATTTCGAGCACGAGGCCTGGAACCACACCGACCGGGACCGCATCGTGCTGATCGTCGACCTGTGGCATCCCGGGCTCTCGGCCACCGAGGTGACGCTGCTCGAGGGGCTACACCGCTACACGTACGTCAACGCCAACCGGCTCAGTCGTTACTGGGCCGCCAACGCACGCAGCCGGGGCTAGAAGTCCCCTCCGCCGCCGAAGTCGCCGCCGTCGCCACCGAAGTCGCCGCCGTCGCCGCCGTCGCCCCAGCCGCCGCCGTCTCCGTCCCCATCCCCGTCCCCACGGTCGCCGTCGCCATCCCCGTCGCCGTCCCCGTCGCCACCGAATACGTCGTCGACCAGCGATTCACCGAGGCCGAGCCCAGCGCCGAGCGCGGATCCCACCAGCAGGGTGTTGAGCAGCCCGCCCCCGCCAAAGCCGTTGAAGTAGCCGCCGGCCCAGGGCCCGTATTGGCGCGGGGCGTTCCAGTAGTCGGTGGAGCGACCGTTCACCTGCACCTGGCGCCCGTGGGGGGCAAAGCCCTCCTTGATCCGCACGGCGTCAGCCGCACAGGCCGGAACCTCCCGGGCCGAGCCGCCGGGCGGAGCCCATTCGACGTTCTCGGTCGAGGGGCCGTGCCGGGGGTCGAAGAAGCAGGGCGGCCGTCGCTCCGGCGGCGGGCGCCCCTCGAGCAGCGCCTTGGCGTACGCCATCGCATACCGACCCTCCTCGAGGGTCTCGCTCACCGGAGCCAGGTCCTCCGGTCGCTTGGCCCGGTCGAAGATCTCGCTGGCCCGCTGGTAGGCCTCCAGGGCCTGCTCGTAGCGTTCCTTGGTCGCCTCGGACACGCTTGGCATCTGGATGTCGACGTCGAGTGAGCGGATGTCGTCGCCGAGCGCGACCAGATCCTCCTGAGCCGAGCCGCGAACCTCCTCCCACTCACGTTCACGGCGCGACTTGTGTCCGAAGAACGGCATCTGGACAGCACAATAACCGTCCGCGACGCTGAGGTCAGAACAGCTGCAGGTAGCGGTCGAGCTCCCACTTGGTGATCTGCTCGTGGGCCGCCTGGACCTCGCGCTGCTTGACCTCGACGAAGTAGTCGATGTAGTCGCCGCTGCGGACCTTGCCCAAGCCGGCCCGCAGGGCGTCGTTGGCGGCCAGCTCACGGGTGGCGTCGAGCAGGTTTGAGGGCAGCAGCTCGATCCCCTGGGCCTGGCGTTCGGCGGCGCTCAGCGTGTACAGGTTGGCCGAGTTGGGATCCCCGGGGTCGAGTCCACGCTCGACGCCGTCCAGGCCGGCGCTGAGCATCGCGGTGGCGCCCAGGTAGGGGTTGCAGGCGCCGTCGACGGTGCGGTCCTCGATCCGGCCCGCGTCGGGTACGCGCAGCATCTGGGTGCGATTGTTGTAGCCGTAGCTGATATAGGCCGGTGCCCAGGTGGCACCGCTGGTGGGGGCGCCGACGACCAGCCGCTTGTAGGAGTTGACGGTCGGTGCGGTGATCGCGATGTAGGCCTTGGCGTTGGCCTTCAGGCCGGCGATGAACTGGTAGGCGAGATCCGACAGACCCAGCCCGCGCGGGTCCTCCCCGGGGTCTCGGTCAAATACGTTCTCGCCGTCCTTCCAGAGGCTCACGTGGAAGTGGCAGCCGTTGCCGGTGAGGTGGGCGAATGGCTTGGGCATGAAGGTGGCGATCAGGCCCCGCTGCTGCGCCAGCGACTCGACCATGTAGCGAAAGAAGATCGCCCGGTCGCAGGTGGTCAGGGCATCGTCGAACTGGAAGTTCTGCTCGAACTGGCCGTTGGCGTCCTCGTGGTCGGTGGCGTAGTTGTCCCAGCCCAGCGCCGTGACCGCGCGCGAGACCTCGGAGACGAAGTCGAGGTTGCGGGTCAGGGCCCGCATGTCGTAACACGGCAGCTCGAGCGTGTCGAGAGGGTCGGCGAGCTCGAGGCCGCCATCGGCGCCGCGGCGCAGCAGGAAGTACTCGAGCTCGGCGCCGATCCTGAACTCGTAGCCCTGCTCGGCGGCCCGGGCCAGGGCACGGCGCAGGATCGTGCGCGGGCAATAGGGCCATTCCTCGCCGTCGACCGTCACGTCGCAGGCAAACCGGGCCACCGTCGGGCGCCACGGCAGGATCGTCAGCGTGGTCGGGTCGGGCATCGCGATCATGTCGTGATCGTCGGGACCCTGGCCGATGTCCCCGGCGGCGAATCCGGCGAAGCCCGCGCCGTCTGAGAGCAGGTCGTCGAGGTGATGGGCGGGGACCAGCTTCGCGCTCGGCTTGCCGTGCATGTCGACGAACTGCGCGAACAGGAATTCGATGCCGTTGTCTTTGACGATCCTGCGGACGTCGTCTTCGTTCTGTGGTCGATCGGTCA
The DNA here is from genome assembly GCA_036497115.1 of Solirubrobacteraceae bacterium. GTDB lineage: Bacteria > Actinomycetota > Thermoleophilia > Solirubrobacterales > Solirubrobacteraceae > Palsa-465. Next base: position 28,052 of record DASXJY010000167.1, on the reverse strand, counting down.
TGCCCGCAGATATATACGGCCGGGCGGGTCGCGCACAATGGCCCCGAGCACCCCGATACCGGCGGTTAGCATGTGCGCTGCGCACACAGGAGGAGGTGAACCGAGTGGCAATCAATACAGAGCAGTCGCGCCCGCCGACGGCCGAGCTGCTCGCTCTGGGCCGGGAGAACCGGACCCTCTACGCCGTCATAAAGCTCGTCTCGTCCTCGCTGGAGCTGCGTCCGATGCTGCAGGGCGTCGTCGAGCTGACGACCGAGGCGACGGGGTGCCACGCCTGCTTCATCTACCTGCTCGAGGATGGCCAGCTGACGATCCGAGCCGCCTCGCCGGTGTTCAGCGACGCGGTGGGCAACGTCAGCTTCTCGATCACCGAGGGGCTGACGGGGTGGGTGGCCCGCCACCGCACCCCCGAGTTCATCCGCGACCAGGCGATGCGCGATCCGCGGATGAAGTACGTGCCGCTGCTCCAGGAGGAGCGGTTTCAGTCGATGGCCGCGGTCCCGATCCTCTCGCGCGCCGGCGAGACGATCGGGGTGATCGTGCTCCACACCGAGGCGCCGCATGAATTCGGCGAGGACACCTTCAAGCTCCTGGTCCACATCGCCTCGCTGGTCAGCGGCGCGATCGAGAACGCTCAGCTCTACGCCCAGGCCCAGCGAACCGTCGACACGCTGACCGGCCTGTCCGAGCTCGCTCAGCAGGTGGCGGCGGCCACGGACATGGCGCAGCTCGCCCCGGTTCTGGTCGGCGGGACGCAGCGGCTGCTCGGCGCCGAGGTCTGCCAGCTCTACCGAATCGAGCCCGCGGGCAAGGGGCTGGCCCTGCTGGCCTCGGTTCCCGAGTCTCTGCCCGCGGCCCAGTCGGCCGACAGCCTGCTGCTGGCGGCGCTGGACGGCCGCGGCGCCGGTCCCTCCGCCCCGCAGGTGTGGAGCTCGGTCAAGACCGCCGATTTGCTGGTGACGCCGCTGGCCGCCGGGGGCGAGCAGGTCGGCCTGCTGTGCGCCGGCTCGGCGCCCGATCGGCGGTTCGGCGACGGCGACGGCGAGATCGCGCGCGCCGTGGCCAACCTGGCGGCAGTGGCGATCAAGCGCGCCGAGCTGATCGAAGGACTGACCAACGCCAACATCATCAAGGACCTGTTCGAGGCGCTCGACGCCGGGGCGACAGCATTTGCCGGCGCCAAGGCGGCCGAGGTCGGCTGCGACCTGGCCATGCCGTACCTGGTCGCCCTGGCCATGCCCGCCGGCTCGCGCGAGCAATCCTCCGGTGAGTGGCGGGCCACGGCCGAGGCCCTGGGTCGCGGTCTGGCCGACCTGGCGCCCCGAGCGGCGGTCGAGTCGGGGCCGGGACCGGTGCGAGCGCTGCTGTCGTTCGGGCCGGCCCGCCCACCCGGGATCGACGACCTGCTGCGCCAGTGCCGGGCGCTGGGCCAGCGCAGCGGCGCCGCGATCGGGATCAGCGAGATCCGCGACGGACCGGCCGAGTCGGCTCGCACCTATCGGGAGGCTCGCGACACGGCGACGATCGCCCGCGCGCTGCTGGGCGACGGAGGGGCAATCGCCTACTCCCAGGTTGGCGCCTACCGCTACCTGGTCCAGATCGGGGTCAACGACGCGCCGCACGATCGCATGCGGGCGGCCGTCGATCGGCTGATCGCCTACGACCGAAAGCGCCGCACCGCGCTGCTCGACACCCTGGAGCGCTATCTGTCAGAGCGCCGCAGCGTGATCGAGAGCGCCCGCGCGCTCTACATCCACCCCAACACGCTGCGTCAGCGCCTGGGCCGGATCGAGGAGCTGACCGGCCTGCGCCTCGACGAGGACGATCTGCTCTCGCTCGAGCTGGCGATCAAGCTGGCGCGGCTGCACGGGCGCCCGGACGCGCCGGAATAGAGCCCCGCGGCCGTTGCCTCTTGATCGGGGTGCGGGGGACGGGGGGCGGGGCGCGGGGGGCGGGAAGGGCTGGGAGGGGTGGGCTGGCTCGTCGCGGTGTGATGCAAACGTCCCAATCCTCGTCTCCGCTGGACCGATTGGGACGTTTGCCGACTGGGAGTAAGCAAACGTCCCAATCCTCCGCCGCCGGGCGTGCATTGGGACGTTTGCCGCGCCCGGCGCGCGGGCGCCCCGGAAAACCGGCCCTCCCCAGGAGCAAGCAGCTCCTCTCCACCCCTTCCCCAGCCATAAAAACCTCCCGGCCGCGCCACCCGCCCACGGAAGCCAAGCCACGCCGAGACGCCGAGACGCCGAGACCCCGAGACCCCGAGACCCCGAGACCCCGAGCGAGACCGCGCCCCGTCAGCCGTCGCCGACGACCAGGAACACCGGAACCTTGGCCCGCCGGCGAACCCGCTGGGGCTCCTGGGTCCACATCGCATTGCCGATGATCCGGTTTCGGTCCGGGTCGGCGGGCATCACGATCGCCTGACAGTTCTCCTTCTGGGCCTCCTGGACGATCTTCTTGGCCGCGTTGCGGGTACCCAGGACGTGGCCGTCGGCCTCGATCCCCTTGCGCTTCAGCCGCTTGATCGCCGTATCGACGATGTCGCGCTGCTGGGCCCACTCGCGCTTGGTGGGCAGCAGCCCCGGGGTGGGCATGCCGAAGGCGACCCCGTGGACCCGCGCCACCGTGAACACCCGGACGGTGGCTCCCGACCGGGCCGCCAGCTGGCTGACCCGCTCGATCGCCTCCGCGGGGATCTCGCGCCCCTCGGACGCCAGCAGGATCCGCTCAAAGCGGCGGTCGGGGTGCTGGACGTCGGCGCGCGCCGCGGCGCTCAATCGCCGGCACCACCCGGCGCCACCCCGGCCTGGGGTGCCACCGCCTCGGCGGGCCCGGCTCGCTTGTCCTCGACCCGCTTGCGGTACCAGTACATCGGCAGGTAGGCGAGCAGCACGGCCCAGCCGATGAAGTAGTACGGGAGCGTCGATTTCCCGGCCAGCGAGCACGTGCACGAGGCGTAGACGGGGCCGCCGTAGAAGTAGATCACCGCGTACAGCGCGGCGATCGCCAGCGCGACCCACTTCATCCACCCGGGCAGCTTGAATGGCCGGCGCACGTTGGGTCGGAGCTTGCGCAACAGGAAGTAGCCGACCAGGACGGGCAGGAACGAGGCCAGGTAGCCGACGTTGGAGAACGTGTAGATCTCCACCGCGCCGCCCGCGAACACCACCAGGATCGAGCAGACGACGTTGAAGATCATCGCCCGGTTGGGAACCCCTTGGTGGTTGACGTGCTGGAAGAAACGCGGGAACTGGCCGTCGGTCGACATCTGGTGAAGCGAGCGAGCGGTCCCGGTGATCGCGTTGAGCGCCGACAGGATCAGCGCCAGGATCAGCATGACCGCGATCAGCCACTCCAGGATGCTGCTCCCGGCCCCGGTTCCGAACACCTTGGCAGCGAACGTGACGAACATCGTCTGCGGATCCGTGGAGGCGCTCCCCAAGGCGCTGAGGCCGATCACGATGATGAACGCGACCGGGATCATCGTGTAGATGAACAGGCCGTAGAGCCCTTCCAGGTTCATCGCGATCTTGGCGTCGCGATCGGGGTTGCGGGTCTCGCCGATGTAGCACGCGGCCGCCTCCATGGCGATCACGTTCCAGGTCAACAGGAACGAGAAGGCTATGTAGAGCGTGAGCCAGTTGTGGCCGAATAGGCCGGTGAAGAAGCCGCTGCCGTTGGTGTGGCGGAAGTGCCAGAGCTGACCGAAGTCGACAACCCCCGGGTTGAAGATCCAGGAGATGGCCAGGAAGGTCAGCGGGATCATCGACAGGATGGCCAGCGTGGTGGCGAACGCGGTTCCGAAGCGCAGCCCGCGGACGGCCGGGATCGACAGCAGGATCAGACCGCCGATCGAGATCCCCAGCGTCCACCAGGTGATCGGCGTGTCGATCGGGGTGATGGTGCCGCTGGTCAGCTTGAAGCGGTCGGCGATGTAGGCCGAGGCCAGGATCATGTTCAGCGGCGCGACCGGGAACCAGCCGAGCCAATACGCCCACGCCGTGAACCCGTTGACGTGCTCGGCGAACCGCGGCCACCGTTCCTTGTAGGCCGGATAGGCGTAGGCGGGCAGACCACCGGAGCGGTCAGGCATCATCGCCGAGAGCTCGGCCAAGAGCAGGCAGACCAGGTAGCCGGTGATCGTGATCACCACGATCACGGGGACGGATGCCGCCCCGAGCTGAGTGACCATGACCGGCGCGATCCCGGTGACCAAGATCGTCCCGGCCAGGCCGATCACGAAAGCGCCCCACCAATTGGTGGTCTTGGGCAGGCCCCCCTTTTCGTAGACCAGCTCGTCCTCGTATGGCCCGGGCGTCATTTCATCCGGCATAAGGCCTCCAGGTCCGCTGATGTGTTCCGGGCATTACCCTGACACGTCGCCGACCGCTCGCAAGGCGCGATGCGAACACAATTGCGCGGTCCAACATGGAGCACTTGGACACATTCCTGGCCAGGCATCCACCGTTCGACGGGATCGATCCGGAGTGGCTGGCGAAGCTGGTCGCGGGCGCGGTCGAGTATCGCCAGGCACCCGGCGCGGTTGTGCTGGTCGAGGACGGGCCGCCGACCGGCGGGCTCTGGGTGATCCTCACCGGTTCGATGGATCTGGTCCACCAGGGCGAGGTGATCCAGGTGCTCGAGCCCGGGGAGTGCTTCGGCCACCCCTCGCTGCTGACCGGCATGTCGCCGGCGTTCACCGTTCGGGCCCGGGAGTCCGCCAGTTGCCTGCTGTTCGCGCCCGAGGCGGGGCGGCAGATACTGGCCACCGAGGCCGGCGCCGCCTACGTGGCCCAGACGATGCGAAAACGGCTCACTGGGACCGGCCAGACGGTTCACGGGCTGCTCGACATCGGCACCACTCCGATCTCGGCGATCATGCGCCCGGCGATCTTCGGCGAGCCCCAGGACCGGGTCCGTGACGCCGCCCAGCGGCTGAACGAGGACGGGGTCTCGGCGCTGCTGGTGCGGACCGGCGGTGATCGCCTGGGGATCGTCACCGACGCCGAGATCCGGGCCGCGGTGGCCGACGGTTCGGTGGCGCCCGAGGCGCCGCTGGGAGCGATTGCCCGGGCCCCGGTGCCGACGGTGCCGGTCGATCAGCTGGCCATCGAGGCGACGGTCGACATGCTGGCCACCGGTACCGAGCACCTTGTCGTCGTGGACGGCGGGCGGGTATGCGGGATCCTGTCGGCCGGCGACCTGCTGGGCCTCGATGCGCGATCGCCGATCGGCCTGCGGCACACGATCCTCGGCGCGGCTGACGAGGACACGCTGGTCCGCGCGGTCTCGCACCTGCCGCGGCTGTTTTTGGCCCTGGGGCGGGCCGGAGTGCCGTCGCGGGACCTCGGTCGCGTGCTGAGCCTTCAGCACGACGCGGTGGTTATGAAGCTGATCGACTTCTCGCTCTGGACCCACGGCGAGGCGCCGCTGCCCTGGGCCTGGCTGGACCTCGGCAGCGCCGCCCGGGGCGAGTTCACGCTGGCCTCAGACCAGGACAACGCGCTGGCCTACGGCAACCCGGCGGCGGACCAGGCGGCGGAGGTTGACGCCTACTTCGCGCGGCTGGGGCGTGATGTCAACGAGGGGCTCGCCCGCTGCGGCATCGGCGTCGACAACAACGGCGTGCTGGCCGGCAACCGGCGGTGGCGGATGTCCAAGGCCGATTGGCTGCGCACGTTCAGCGAGTGCCTCGAGCAACCCGACGAGTCGCACCTGATCCGGGCCACGGTGGGATTCGATTTTCGCCCCACCGCCGGCGGCCTGGCCGTCGCCGCCGAGCTGGCGGCGCGGATGCGAGCGGCCCGCGACAGTCCGCAGTTCATGCGCCTGATGGCCCGTTCGGCCAGCGGCTTTCCGGTCGCGCTGGGCTTCCGGGGCCAGCTGGCGACGGGACGCGACGGGGCGCCGGCGGGCCGCGTCGAGCTCAAGCACGGCGCGATCATCCCGCTGGTCAACCTGGTCCGCTACCACGCCCTGGCCACCGGGGTGACGATCTCCAACACGATCGACCGGCTCGAAGCGGTGGCCAGCGCGGGCGGGATCGCGCCGGACGAGGCGGCCGCGCTGGGCGAGGCCTACGAGGTGATCACCCGGGTCCGCTTCGGCCACCACGCGGCGATGATCGCCGCCGGACAGCCGGCCGACAATCTGATCGACCCGGGGAGCCTGGCGCCGATCGCCGCCAGCGACCTGCGTGAGGCCCTGCAGGTGGTGAGGCGGGCCCAGCGCCGGCTGCCGGTGTGAGCCGCCCGCGCCGCGAACGGCCGCGGCGCTCCTGTAGCTCCCGGCACCACATCCGCGGGGCAAAGTGTGCCCGCCGCCGCCATTGGAGCGCGTTCGGCCACGCTCTAGGCTGAACGCCATGTGCGGCATAGCGGGCCTTTACACCAAGACCGATGCGCTGCAGTCGCAGCTCGGAGAGCAGCTGGCGCGGATGCTCGAGCAGCTGTCGTTTCGCGGCCCTGACAGCGCCGGGGCGGCCTTCTACCGCGACCCCGCCCCGGCGGGCTCGTGCAAGGTCTCGCTGCATTCCCCGGCGCCCGCGCCGGCGTGGTCGGCCGTTGCCGAGGAGCTCCGGGACGCGTTCGGCGACAGCTCGCAACCGCTGATCCGGGCCACCCACGCCGTGTTCGTGGTCGCCGGCGACGCCGATGAGGTGCAGGAGTGGCTGCGCGTGGAGCACCCCGAGCTGACGCTGATGAGCGCCGGTCAGACGATCGAGATCTACAAGGAGGCAGGGTCGCCGAGCGACTTCGTGCGCCGGTTTGCCCTCGAGGAGATCGCCGGCAGCCATGCGCTCGGCCACACCCGGATGGCCACCGAGAGCCGGGTGACCACCGAGCACTCGCATCCCTTCTCCACCGGCCTGGACCTGTGCCTGGTCCACAACGGCTCGCTCTCGAACCACAACCGGCTGCGCCGGACGCTGGCCCGTGAGGGGATCCGCTTTCAGACCGACAACGACAGCGAGGTCGCCGCCGGCTATCTGACCTGGCGACTGCGCGAAGGCGCCACGCTCGAGCAGGCGCTCGAGAGCTGCCTGGACGACCTGGACGGCTTCTACACCTTCGCCGTGGGCACCGCGGACGGCTTCGCCGTGTTGCGGGACCCGATCGCCTGCAAGCCGGCGGTCATGGCCGAGACCGACGAGTGGGTGGCGATGGCCTCGGAGTACCGCGCGATCGCGGTGCTGCCGGGGGCGCAGGACGCGGTCACATGGGAACCCGAACCGGGACGGGTGTACAGCTGGGGCATGGCTCCGGTGGCCTGATGGCGACGCCGGGACTCAAGCCGGAGACCGGGCTTGGCTTCGATCTCCACCAGCAGACCGTGCGCGAGCTCAACCGGCAGCTGCATGCGGGGGAGTCGGTGGGGCGGGTGACAGTGACGCACCCCGACGGCCGCCACAGCATCGCGGTGGGTCTCGACCTGCCCTACGAGGTCGAGATCGACGGACACGTCGGTTACTACTGCGCCGGGATGAACAAGCTGGCCGATGTCCGCATCCGGGGCAACTGCGGTGTCGGGGTGGCCGAGAACATGATGTCGGGTGCGGTGGTGGTGGAGGGCAGCGCCAGCCAGTCAGCTGGGGCCACGGCTCGCGGCGGCCTGCTGGTCATCCATGGCGACGCCTCGGCCCGCTGCGGGATCTCGCTCAAGGGCGGCGAGATCGTGGTGCGCGGATCGGTCGGCCATATGAGCGCGTTCATGGCCCAGAAGGGCTGCCTGGTGGTGTGCGGCGACGCCGGCGAGGCGCTCGGCGACTCGCTCTACGAGGCCCGGCTGTACGTGCGCGGTTCGGTGGCCGGCCTGGGAGCCGACTGCGTGGCCAAGGAGATGCGCCCTGAGCACCTCGCCCAGCTGCGCGAGCTGCTGGCCCGAGCCGAGATCGACGCCGACCCGGCCGAGTTCCGGCGCTATGGATCGGCCCGCCAGCTCTACAACTTCAAGCTCGACAACGTGGGGTCCTACTGAGGTGAGCTCCTCGGCGACGGGCCACGGATCGAACGGGTGGCATCCCGGCTTGCGCGAGTCGGCGACCTTTGACCGCGACACGATCGCGGATATTCAGCGCGCCGCCCGCGAGGGGATCTACGACATCCGCGGCTTTGGCGCCAAGCGACGGGTGCCGCACTTCGACGACCTGCTGTTTTTGGGGGCCAGCGTGTCGCGCTACCCGCTCGAGGGCTATCGCGAGCGCTGCGCCACCGACGTCACGATCGGAACCCGGTTCGCGCGCGAGCCGGTGAAGCTCGACATTCCGATCACGATCGCCGGGATGAGCTTCGGAGCGCTCTCGGGCAACGCCAAGGAGGCGCTGGGACGGGGGGCCAGCGAGGTCGGGACCTCGACCACCACCGGCGACGGCGGCATGACCCCGGAGGAGCGCGAGCACTCCTCAAAGCTCGTCTACCAGCTGCTGCCATCGCGATACGGGATGAACCCCGACGACCTTCGCCGAGCCGACGCGATCGAGGTGGTGGTCGGCCAGGGCGCCAAGCCCGGCGGCGGCGGGATGCTGCTCGGCCACAAGATCTCCGACCGGGTGGCCGAGATGCGCGACCTGCCGCGGGGGATCGATCAGCGCAGCGCCTGTCGCCATCCGGACTGGACCGGCCCCGACGATCTGGAGATCAAGATCGAGGAGCTGCGCGAGATCACCGACTGGCGGATCCCCATCTACATCAAGGTCGGCGCCACCCGGACGTTCTACGACGTCGCCCTGGCGGTCAAGGCCGGCGCCGACGCGATCGTCCTCGACGGGATGCAGGGTGGCACCGCGGCCACCCAGGACGTGTTCATCGAGCACGTGGGAATTCCGATCCTGGCGGCGATTCCGCAGGCGGTGGAGTCGCTCGTCGAGCTCGGCGTGCACCGAGAGATCCAGTTGATCGTCTCGGGCGGAATCCGCACCGGAGCCGACGTGGCCAAGGCCCTGGCCCTGGGCGCCGACGCCGTCTCGATCGGCGTGGCGGCGATGATCGCGCTCGGCGACAACGCGCCCGAGCACGACCCCGGCTACGCGGAGATCGGCTCGGCCGCCGGCTACTACGACGATTGGCAGGCCGGGCGCGATCCCGCCGGCATCTCGACCCAGGAGCCGGAGCTGGCCGCCCGGCTGGATCCCGTCGAGGGCGGGCGGCGGCTGGCCAACTACCTGCGCACACTGACGCTGGAGGCCCAGACCCTGGCCCGCGCCTGCGGCAAGTCGCACCTTCACAACCTCGAGCCCGAGGACCTGGTGGCTTTGACCATCGAGGCCTCGGCGATGGCCCGGGTGCCGCTGGCCGGCACCAGCTGGATCCCCGGCATGCCCGCTTAGCCGCGCCCCGGGCGGCTAGGGTCAGGGCAATGAACTACCGCACGCTTGGCAACACAGGTACCGAAGTAAGTCCGCTGTGCCTGGGGGCGATGATGTTCGGCGACTGGGGCAATCACGACCACGACGAGAGCATCCGCATCATCCACCGCGCGCTCGACGCCGGGATCAACTTCATCGACACTGCCGACGTCTACTCGCGAGGCGAGTCCGAGGAGATCGTCGGCAAGGCGCTGGCCGGCGGCCGGCGCGACAACGTCGTGCTGGCCACCAAGGTCCACGGCAAGATGGGCGATGACCCCAACGAGTTCGGTAACTCGCGCCGCTGGATCGTCAAGGAGGTGGAGAACTCCCTGCGCCGGCTGGGGACCGACTGGATCGACCTCTACCAGATCCACCGTCCCGAGGCCGACACCGACATCGACCAGACGCTGGGGGCGCTCACCGACCTGGTGCGGGCCGGCAAGGTCCGCTACATCGGGTCGTCGACCTTTCCGGCCTCGGCGATCGTCGAGGCCCAGTGGGTGGCCGAGCGGCGGGGGCGCGAGCGGTTCGTGTGCGAGCAGCCGCCGTACTCGATGCTGATCCGCGAGGTCGAGCGCGACGTGCTTCCCACGGCCCAGCGCTACGGCATGGGCGTGATCCCGTGGAGCCCGCTGGCCGGCGGGTGGCTCTCGGGCCGCTACCGGCTCGGCGCCGACACGCCGAGCTCGCGCCGCGCCGAACTCGTCCCGGATCGCTATGACATGTCGCTGCCCGCCAATCAGCGCAAGCTCGAGGCTGCCGACGCGCTGGCCCGGCTGGCCGAGGAGGCTGGGGTCACCCTGATCGAGATGGCGCTGGCCTTCGTGATCCGCCACCCCGCAGTCACCGCGGCGATCATCGGACCGCGGACCATGGAGCAGCTTGAGTCGCAGCTGACCGCCGCCGATGTGACCCTCTCAGACGACGTCCTGGACCGGATCGACGAGATCGTGGCTCCGGGGACCACCGTGAACCCGGCCGACGGCGGCTGGTCCAATCCGGCCTTGGAGGCGACAGCCCGTCGCCGCTAGGGCCCAGACCCGAGACACACGTCTAGGCAGCGGGGCGCAGCCGCCGCGCGGTCGCCTCGTCGGCGGGAAAGAACGCTTCCACCGACAGCTCGGAGACGGTGATGTCGGCGGCGGTCCCGAATGTGGTGATCGTGCTGAAGAAGGCCAGCTCCCCGCCGTCGTCGGTGGCCAGGCGCAGCTGCACCATGATCGCGCCGGCGTCGGGGGCGTCGGGGGCGATCGGCCCCGGGTAGTCGCGCACCTCGTCGAGCAGAACCTCGAGCCGGGGATCGCCGGTCAGCTGCAGCTCCCGGGACAGCCGGTGCAGCAGGTGGCCGCGCCATTCACCGAGATTGAGGATCCGCGGGGCCAGCCCGTCGGGATGCAGGGCCAGGCGAATGCAGTTGACCGGTGGGACCAGCAGCTGCGGTGACACCCCGGCCAGCAGCGGGTCCAGGGCGCTGTTGGACATGACCAGGTTCCAGCCGCGATCGACCGCGATCGCCGGGTAGGGCTCGTGGCCGGCCAGCACGTGGCCGATGGCGTCGCGCACCTGGGCCAGGTCGGGGTCCTCGATCGACCGCGCCCCGTATCGGGGCGCGTAGCCGGCGGCCAGCAGGAGCTGGTTGCGCTCGCGCAGCGGGATCTCCAGCCGATCGGCGAGGTTCAGCACCATCTCCGGACTGGGCCGCGAGCGGCCCGTCTCGACGAAGCTCAAGTGCCGCGTCGAGACGCCCGCCTCCAGGGCCAGGTCGAGTTGACTGAGGTGGCGGCGCTGGCGCCAGTCGCGCAGCAGGGGACCGACGCGGGGCTGGCTGCTGGTCATGATCACGAGCGTACCTCCGGGCCACGCCGGAGCAGCCGCGTCAGAGCGGCCACGGACAACAGCGTCACCGCCAGCACCCCCAGGCTGAGCTCGAAGGCGACGGCAAAGCCGCGATGCGCGGCGCCGAAGAACACCACCCCGATCACCGCCACGCCGAGAGCGTTGCCGACGTTCTGCATCGTGGCCAGTACTCCCGAGGTGGCACCCGCGTGCTCGGGTCGCATCCCGGTCATGATGATCGTGGCCAGAGGGGTGATCCCCAGCCCCATCCCGGCGCCGACCAGGACCATGCCCGGCACGAGCGCGGCCACCGATCCGCCGACGCCGATCGTCGCCACCGTGGCCAACAGCACCGCGTGGCCGCCGGCCAGGGTCAGCGCGCCAACCGCCAGCACCCGGCGGCCGTGGCGCTCGGTCAGCGCCGGCGCACGCAGCGACGCAGCCAGGTAGGCCACGGCCAGGATCGTCAACATCAGGCCCGAGTCAAGCGCGCTCAGCCCGCGCCCCAGCTGCAGGTACAGCGACAGGACCAAGAAGAACGATGCCTGTCCGCACCAGAACACCAGCTGGGCCACCAGCCCGGCGGTGAAGCCCGGCTGGGCGAACAGCGCGGGCGTCACCAGCGGCGAACCGCCGCGCTGCGACAGCCGCCGCTGCGACAACGCGAAGGCACCCAGGATCACCGGTGCCGCGGCCAGCGACAGCCAGGTCCAAAGCGGCCAGCCGTGCTGGCGCCCCTCGACCAGTGGCAGGACGATCGCCGTCAGTCCCGCGGTGACCAGGGCGGTGCCCAGCCAGTCCACGCGACCGGAGTCGGGCACGCGTGACTCCGGGATCACCCGGGCGGCGTAGACCACGGCCAGGGCGCCGACGGGGACGTTGATCAAAAAGCAGCTGCGCCACCCCAGTCCGGCGATGTTGGCCTGCACGAGCACGCCGCCGATCAGCTGGCCCGACACCGCGGCCAGGCCCATGGTCATCCCGTAGGCCGACAGGGCGCGGGCCCGGTCGGCGCCGTCGTAGAGGACGCCGATCAGCGACAGGACGTTTGGCATCAGCAGAGCGCCGGCGCAACCCTGGATCAGTCGGCCCAAGACCAGCGTTCCCGGGCTCGGCGCCAGTCCGCACCCGGCCGAGCTGACCGTGAACAGGGCCAGGCCGAGCGAGAACACGCGGCGGCGCCCCAGCCGGTCGCCGAGCCGGGCCGAGGTGATCAGAAACACGGCCGAGGTCAGGCCGTAGCCGGCGACGATCCATTCGATCGCGCTGCTGGAGGCCTGCAACCCGGACTGGATCGACGGCAGCGCGACGTTGACGATGAAGAAGTCCAGCACGACCATGAACGTGCCGGCGAGGACGATGGGGAGGGGAGCCCAGCGACTGGCGCGAGCCCGGCTCAGCCGCCGGGGCCCCGATTCGGTGTAGGTGTGTGTGCTCATGGCGAGCACGGTCCCAGCGCGGGGGCGCGCCGTCGATTACGCGCCGGGTAATGGAATCGCGCTAAAAGCGGATCACGCTGCGGATCCCGTCCTGGCGCTCCATGGCCTCAAAGCCGCGGTTGACGTCGTCGAGCGTGATCCGGTGAGAGATGAACGGATCCAGGTCGAGCCGGCCGTCGAGGTGGAGCTCGACCAGCTGCGGGACCTGGTCGCGGCCCTTGACGCCGCCAAACGAGGACCCGGCCACGCGGCGTCCGGTGATCAGCAACCGGGGCACGATGTCGAGCGTCTCGCCCTTGCCGGCCACACCGGCGACCGTGCACAGCCCCCAGCCCATCCGGGCCGCCTCGACGGCCTGTCGCATCACCGCCACCAGCCCGGTGGCCTCGAAGGTGTAATCGGCGCCAAAGCCACCGGTCTCATCGAGTACCCGCTGCACCGTGTCGGGTCCGCCGGCCCAGATCTCGGTGGCGCCCTGTCCGCGGGCCAGCTCGAGGCGCTCGGGCGACAGATCGACGCAGATGATCCGCTCCGCGCCCTGCAGCCGGCAGCCCGCCACCGCCCCCAGCCCGACCATCCCGGCTCCGAACACGACGCACGTCGAGCCGGGCTTTACCTTGGCGGTGTTCATCGCCGCCCCGAGGCCCGTGGAGAGCCCGCAGGCGAACAGGCAGGCGTGGTCAGGCTCGGCGTCGGGGGAGACCTTGGCCAGCGCGATCTCCGGCATCACCGTGTACTCGGCAAACGTGCTGGTGCCCATGAAGTGGCGGATCGGCTCACCGTCGCGCGACAGGCGGGTGGTGCCGTCCGGGAGGTAACCCCGGTTCTGCTGCTCGCGGATGGCCAGGCACAGGTTGGTGTCGGGGCTCAAGCAGTGGATGCACTCCCGGCACTGCGGCGAGAACAGGGTCACGACCCTGTCGCCGACAGCGAGGCTCGTCACCCCGTCGCCGACCTTCTCGACAACTCCGGCGCCCTCGTGACCCAGCACGGTCGGCGCATAGCCCGAGGGATCGACTCCGGAGGCCGTGTACATGTCGGTGTGACAGATTCCGCAGGCCTCCAGGGCGACCAGGACCTCGCCGGCGCGCGGCTCGGCGAGGTCGACCTCCGTCACGTTCAGCGGCCGGCCGAACTGCTCGAGCACCGCGGCCCTGATCTTCACCGTGCAGCTCCTCTCGCCGTTCTCAGTGCGGGCCAACCTTATTGGTCGCCCCGACCGCCGGAGCGGCGATTCGCGTCGAGCCTGCGCTCAGGCCGGCCCGCGCTGGGTGTCAAGCGCATCGATCATCAGCTCGAGCATCCGGGGCCAGTGCTCGGGCTCGACCTGACGGGCGGCCCGGGTGGCGGCAAACAGCAGCCGCAGGTCGAGCGTGGTGGCGTCGGCGCGCAGCCGGCCCTCGTGGCGGGCCTCGGCGAGCACCCGCTCCAGCGCCTCGGTGGCCCGTTCGGTGGCCGTCACCACGTCGGGATGGCTGGCCACGGCGGCGCGGGCGTCGCCGAGGAAGTCGTCGGCGGCCAGGCGGTCGACCAGGCTGTGCAGCATCGCCGTCAGCGCCGACCACCGGTCGCCGCGGTCGCGCACGGCGGCCCGGGCGGCGCTGGCGATCTGGTCCAGGCGCAGGACGACCAGGGCGGCCAGCAGCTCGCGCTTGGAGGCGAAGCGGCGATAGACGCTGGCCACTCCGGCGCCGGCGGCGTCGGCGACCTCGCTCATCGGGGCGTCGATCCCCTGACGGGCAAAGACCTCTGCGGCGGCGGTGAGCAACCGCTCGCGCTTGCCGTCGAGGTCCAGCGTGCTCCAGCCGTTGGGAGCGGCCGGGGGGGTCCCGGTTCCGGAGGGGGCCGGGGTCCCGGTTACCGAGGGGACCGGAATGATCATTCCGCTAGAGTAGCCCGTCGTGTCTGCTGAAGGTGCACGACCCCACGGGATCAATGCCAATCTGATCCTGGCGGTGACCGCCGTGGCCGGGCTGGCCTACGCGATGCTGAGCTCGGCGGTGATCCCCGCGCTGCCCTCGATCCAGCACAGCCTCCACGCCTCCGAGACCGGCGTGACCTGGCTGCTGACCGGCTATCTGCTGTCGGCTTCGGTCGCGACCTCGATCATCGGCCGGCTGGGCGACATGTACGGCAAGGAGCGGCTGATGCTGATCACGCTGGTGATCCTCGGGGCCGGAACGGTGATCTCGGCGCTGGCCACCTCGCTGCTGCCGATGATCGTCGGCCGCATCATCCAGGGCGCCGGAGGCGGCATCTTCCCGCTGGCCTTCGGGATCGTCCGCGACGAGTTCCCGGCCGAGCGCGTCGCCGGCAGCATCGGCATCCTGTCCTCGATCCTCGGCGTCGGCGGCGGGATCGGGATCGTCATCGGCGGGCTGATCATCGAGGACCTCGACTACCACTGGCTGTACTGGATCCCGCTGATCGTCACGGTGATCGCCGCGGTGTGCACCTGGCGATTCGTGCCCGAGTCGCCGGTCAAGGTCCCCGGGAAGGTGAACTGGCTGGCCGCGGCGCTGATGAGCGCCGGCTTCTCCTGCGTGCTGATCGCGATCTCGCAGACCACCACCTGGGGCTGGGGCTCGGCGAAGACGCTCGGCCTGCTGGCCGTCGGCCTGTTGCTGTGTGGTGTCTGGGTGCTGGTGGAGCTGCGCAGCAAGGTGCCGCTGATCGACATGACGATGATGCGGATCCGCGGCGTCTGGACCACCAACCTGGTCGCCTTCCTGCTCGGCGCGGGCATGTACGCCTCGTTTCTGATCTTCCCGCAGTTCGCTCAGCTGCCCAAGAGCACCGGCTTCGGCTTCGGCGCCTCGGTGGTCACCGCCGGGCTCTACCTGCTCCCGGCGGCGATCTTCATGAGCATCCTGGGCAGCTTCGCCGGGAGGTTCGCGCGCCGCTTCGGCTCCAAGTTCGCGGTGATCCTCGGCAGCGCGGTGACAGCGGTGGCATTTGGATGGCTGGCGGTGGCCCATGCCCACCCCTACGACATGCTGATCAGCGCGGCCCTGCTGGGCATCGGGATCGGGCTGGCCTTCGCCGCCCTGGGCAACCTGATCGTGCAGGCCGTGTCTCCGGAGCAGACCGGGGTGGCCACCGGCATGAACACCGTGATGCGCACGCTCGGCGGCGCCCTGGGCGGACAGATCGTCGCCACCTTCATCGCCAACAACGTGGCGCACGGACTTCCCACCGTGACCGGGTTCACCCAGTCCTTTGCCCTGGAGTCGATATTCCTGATCGCCGCCGCGCTGACCGGGCTGCTGATTCCGACCACGCCGCGCCAGCGCCCGGCGCTGAGCGTGGAGCGGGAATTCGGGCGCCCCCAGGAAGCCCGATAGCGCCAGGCCCCGGCGGACGCGGCATCGCGGCTCGGCGGCCGCAGATTCCATCCGTGCTGGCCAGCCAGCCAGTAAGCTCCCGGGCACCCGTAGCCTGCGTCAGGAGAAGACCGTGACAGCACCCGGGAGTGCCGCCCAGGAGAAGACGCCGATGCCACCTGGAAACGCCGCGCGGCCGGATGCCCCGGAGGCCGCGTCTGGTCCCGGGGCCGCGGGCTCTACCCCGAGCATGCGCGAGCAGGCCCAGAGCGGCCAGCTCGACGGGGTACTGGTGACCGAGCGGGAGCTGTGGCTCGACGGTCCGCCCCACGAACTGTTCACCAGGCTGCGCGCCGAGTGTCCGGTGCACTGGACCTCGCGGGTCAGCGAGTATCCGGGCGAGGCCGGCATGTGGTCGGTCACGCGCGCCGACGACATCCATACGGTCAGCCGCGACTGGCGCACCTACTCCTCTGAGCTCGGCGGCGTCACCGCGGTCACCGATGTCTTCCCGATCGAGCTGATGCGGGCGATGTTCATCGGGATGGACCCGCCCAAGCACGATCGCCTGAAGGTGCTCTTCCAGGCCGGTTTCACCCCGCGCCGGATCGCCGCCCACGAACCGGAGATTCGCAAGATCGTCACCGGGGTGCTCGACCGCCTCGACGGTCGCGAGACCTGTGACCTCGTCAACGACGTGGCCCAGCCGGTGGTCTCACGGGTGATCGGCAGCTTCATGGGCATTCCCGAACAGGACGATGCGGTCTGGGCTCGGCTGATGAACACGGCGCTGGCCGCGGGCGATCCGGATCTCAACCCCGAGGGGATGCAGAGCATCATCGAGAACGAGATCCCCGAGATCTTCGCTCGCTGCTCGAAGATGATCGCCGAGCGCCGAGAGAATCCCACCGATGATCTGACCAGTGTGCTGGTGCACGCCGAGATCGACGGCCAGAAGCTCGAGGAGCACGAGATCGTGATGGGCTTCTTCCTGCTCGTCGCGGCCGGCAACGACAGCACCAAGGCGACCTACTGCAGCGGCATGCAGGCGCTCATGGAGCACCCCGGGCAGCGTCAGCTGCTGCTCGACGATCCATCGCAGATCCCGGATGCAGTCGAGGAAGCGCTGCGCATGTTCCCGGCCTTCGCGCACTTTCGCCGCACCGCCACCAAGGACGCGGTGCTGGCCGGCCAGGAGATCGCCAAGGGCGACAAGGTCGTCATGTGGTACGTGAGCTCAAACCGCGACGAGAGCCGCTACGAGGACCCCCACCGCTTCGACGTCAAGCGTCGCGCCGAGCACCAGGCGTTCGGGGCCGGCGGGCGCCATTTCTGCCTCGGGGCGGCGCTGGCTCGCCTCGAGCTGCGCGTGCTGATCGAGGAGACGCTGCGGCGCTACCCGGCGATGGAGCCGGCCGGCCCGACCACGGTCGTCGAGTCGGCCTTCCTCAACCAGCTAAAGACACTGCCGGTACGCCTGCGGGCGCGGTAGCGTCCCGGACGTCAGCGCCAGTCCCCCCAGGGTGACTGGCGGGCCGCCTCCTCCTGGTCGGCGCGGATCACGTGCATCACCGCGTTGATCAGGGCGAGATGGGTGAACGCCTGGGGGAAGTTGCCCAGCTGGCGTCCGGTCTCAGGATCGACCTCCTCGGCGTACAGGCCCAGCGGGCTGGCGTAGCCCAGTAGCCGCTCGCAGAGCGAGCGAGCGCGGTCGAGCTCGCCGATCTCGCACAGCGCCGAGACCAGCCAGAACGAGCAGATCAAGAACGTGCCCTCCTGGCCCTCCATCCCGTCGTCGGTCTCGTGGGTGCGATACCGCAGCACCAGCCCCTGTTCGGTCAGCTCGTCGGCGATCGCGAACACGGTGTTGCGGATCCGCTCGTCGCTGGGGGGCAGAAAGCGCAGCAGCGGCATCAGCAGCAGCGCCGCGTCGAGCGCCTCGGTCTCGTAGTGCTGGACGAACACCCCGCGTCCGTCGACGCCGTGGGCGCAGATGTCGGCGTGGATCTCGTCCGCGGCCTGGCGCCAGGACTCGGCCTTCTCGTGGTCCTCGCGCAGCTCGGCCAGCTTGGCACCGCGGTCGCAGGCCACCCAGCAGAACATCTTCGAGGAGGTGAAGTGCTTGGGGTCGCCGCGCACCTCCCAGATCCCCCGGTCGGGCTCGCGCCAGTTGTCGATCGCCTTCTGCACCTGGCGCGAGAGGATCTTCCAGACCCGGTCGTCGAGCGAGTCGCGCGACCGGGTGTGGATGTATACGGAGTCCAGCAGCGCCCCCCACACATCGTGCTGGTCCTGCTTGTAGGCGGCGTTGCCGACCCGCACCGGACGGGCCCGCTCGTAGCCCTCCATGTGCTCGAGGACGTGCTCGTCGAGCTCGCGCTCGCCGTCGAGCCCGTACATCACCTGGAGCTTCTCCTCGCCCGCGGCGGCGTCGGCGATGAAGTAGAAGAAGTCGTTGGCCTCCCAGTCAAAGCCCAGCGAGAGCAGCGCCCAGAGCATGAACGTGGAGTCCCGGATCCAGCTGTAGCGGTAGTCCCAGTTGCGCTCGCCCTGGGGCGTTTCGGGCAGCGACGTGGTGGCCGCGGCCAGCAGCGCGCCGCTGGGGGCGTAGGTCAGGCCCTTGAGCGTGAGAGCGCTGCGCTGCAGAAAAGTTCGCCAGGGGTGATCGGGGAAGTTGCCCCGGTCGATCCAGTGCTGCCAGTGGTGGGCGGTCCAGACCAGCCGGTCATAGGCCTCGTCCCAGTCCTGAGGCGGGGCGTGCTCGCTCCAGGACAGCGCGCACCATGCCGTCTCGCCCTCCTTCATCATGTGCCGCGCCGTGGCCCGCGGTCCCTCGAAGCCGACCAGCAGGTCGGTGGTCAGCTTGAGCTCGACGTCGCCGCTGGGCGAGGTGGCGACTCCCTCGTGGTAGCCGTCGCCGCTGTAGTGCCATTCGGCGGGCTCGCGCCCGTAGTCGAACTTGGGCTCACAGTCGAGCAGCAGCTGGACCTCGCCGTTGACGCAGCGCACGGTTCGCAGCAGGACGTGGTCGGCGTCGTAGTCGGTGGGGGCGCGGCGGTGGGTGTGCGAACGCTCGTGCTCGTGGTGCCAGCGGCCGATCAGCAGCACGTCGCGGACGATCACCCAGCCCGAGCCGGTGCCCCAGCTCGTCTCCAGGATCATCGTGCCGGGCAGGTAGCGCCGCGAGGCGGGCACCTGGACGGCATCCGGGCCGAGGCGGAACGATCCGGCGTCGCGATCGAGCAGCGCTCCGAAGACGCTCGGGGAGTCGACCCGGGGCAGGCACATCCACTCCACTGCGCCGCTGGGCGCGACCAGGGCCACCGTCTCGCAGTCAGACAAAAACCCGTAGTCGGCGATCGGCGGAAACGAGCTCGAGCCGAGCCGGGCGGCCGGCTCGCGGCGGCGGACCGCCTCGGTCGGAACCGGCTTGGGTGGAGGTCCGTCGTCGTGTCGCTGGCTGGCGGCGTCTTCGCGCAAGTACGCAGTATCTCCGGTTCTCGGAGAGATGTACAAGCCCGCACCGGCAACTGGTGCATCGCGTGCAGGGTGCGGAAAAGGTACGTATAACGGAGAAAAAGCGTGCCGCTAGGGCTAGCCGCCGAGGCCGCCCAGGTACGCAAACGGCCGGAACGGCCGCTCCTCGTAGACCGCGCGGAGGTTCTCCTCGACCTTGACCTCGCTGCCGGCGGGCGCCTCGGCGCGCAGGCGCTGGGCCAGCGCCTTGCCGGTCTCCTCGTCCAGCGCTCCGACCAGCAGGTGGGACCAGTGGTGGACGACCGGGATGCCCTCGCCGCGCAGCTTTTCGGCCAGCTCGGCGGCGGCCCGGCGGCTCTCGCACTGCACGCGAACCTCGTACTCGGGGTATCCCTGCTGCGCCGACTCCTCGCGCTCCTGGGCGATCCGCTCGCGGTGCTCGCGGGCCAGGTCGGCATCACTGTCGGGCAGCGGGGTGTCGGGGTCCTCCCACTGCTCGGCGCTGGGATGCCAGTGGCGAAGTTCGAACTCGAGCTGCCAGCCCTGGTCGGCGGCGAGCTTCTCGATCACGCGGCGAGCCGCGTCGAGCTGCTCGCGGACAGCGCCGTAGCAGAACACGTCGGCCCCGTCGACCGAGACCACGACCCGATCGTGGAAGCTCTGCTCGAGGTCGCGCTCGATCTCGTGGGCGTCGAGACGCTCGGCCAGCGAGCTGGCCAGGCCCTCGTCGTGGGTGGCGATCCGCAGGCGCCAGTCGTCGTTCATCGCTGTGGAGGGTAGTGGTCGGAGCCCCGGGGTTGCGTCTGCCATCGTCGGAGACGGTGACCGCCGACGCAAAGCTGATCCTGATCGCCGGCGCGCTGCTGGCCGCCGGCGTGGCCGCATCGGCGGTGGCGTCGCGGCTGCGGCTGCCGGCGCTGGTGCTGTTTCTGGGCCTGGGGATGGCGATCGGAACCGACGGGCTGGGTTGGATCGACTTCAACGACTATTCGCTGGCCCGGCTGGTGGGCACGATCGCCCTGGCCGTGATCCTGTTCGAGGGCGGACTGCAGACCGGATTCGCCAAACTGCGCCCGGTGCTGGGCAGCGCCGTGTCGCTGGCCTTCATCGGAACTGCCGGGACCGCCCTGATCGCCGGGCTGGCCGCGGCTGCGCTGCTGCACCTGTCGCTGGCCGAAGGTCTGCTGCTGGGGGCCATCCTGAGCCCCACCGACGGCGCGGCCGTGTTCTCGCTGCTGCGTGGGGTCAAGCTGCCCCGCCGCCTGGCCCTGACCCTCGAGGGGGAGGCGGGGCTCAACGATCCGGTCGCCGTGATGCTGGTGTTGGTGATGATCAACGTGATCCAGAGCCCCGGCTACGGCGTGCTGGACGCCGGGTGGTTCTTGGTTCACGAGCTGCTGGTCGGCGCCGTGGCCGGACTGCTGGTCGGCGCGATCGCGGCGGCCGCGCTGCGGCGCATGATCGATGCCCCGGCGGGGCTGGCCATGGTGGCCACGTTCGCGGCGGCGGCGCTTGCCTTCGGGGTTGGCGGGACCACCGGGGGGTCGGGCTTTTTGGCGGTCTACATCGCGGGACTGATACTCGGCGGGGCTCGTCGCCAGCCGCATCACGCGGCGATGCTGGCCTTCCATGAGGGGCTGGCCGGGGTGGCTGAGATCGGGATGTTCTTCGCGCTGGGCCTGCTGGTGTTCCCCAGCCAGCTGGGAGGGGTGTTTGTCCGTGGCACGCTGCTGGCGCTGGCGGTGGCGCTGGTGGCCCGGCCTCTGGCGGCATGGGTGGCCACCATCGGCCACGGGTTCAACGGTCGCGAGCGACTGCTGCTGGGGTGGGCCGGCCTGCGCGGCGGAGTTCCGGTGGTGCTGGCCACGCTCCCGGTGATCGACCACGTCGGTGGGAGCCTTGAGTTCTTCAACCTGGTCTTCTTCGCCGTGCTGGTCTCGACGCTGCTGCAGGGAGCGACGGTGCAGTCGCTGGCGGCGCGACTGGGTCTCAGCCGGCCTCCGCGCCCGCCAGCTCCAGGCCGAACGTCTCCGCCAGCCCGTCGCGTCCCTCGTCGCTGATTCGCACCGCGCGGCTGCCCCGGCGGCGATTGACCCAGCCGAGCTCGAACATCCGGTCGGCCAGCGCCGCCCCGAGCGAGCCGGCCAGGTGGTGGCGCTGCTCGCTCCAGTCCACGCAGTAACGAATCAGCGGCCGCTGCTGGGCGGCCAGGGTCTCGAAGTCAATGCCAAACGAATCGAGCGTCGCCACGCCGCGGTCGGTCAGCCGGTAATCGAGATCGAAACCGGGCGCCGAGAGGCGGTCACGGCGGGCTCGTTCGAGGTGGAACTCACCGTCGCCGCCGGCCAGCAGCTCGCGGTCGATCATTGCCCCCATCAGCCCGGTGCCGAGCCCACCGGCGAGGTGGTCATAGCAGGTGCGCGCCACCCGCAGCGCCTGGGCCTTGGTTCCCTGACGCAACGAACGTACCGGCGCCGCCGGCGCCAGCCGGGCCAGCGCCTCGATCAGCTCCCCGACCGCCTCCCCGGCGAGCGCGAAGTACCGGTGGCGCCCGTGGCTCTGAACTGTCAGCAGCCCGCCGTCGACGAGCTTGGCCAGGTGAGCGCTGGCCGTCGACGCCGCCACACCGGCCTCCTCGGCGAGGACGCTGGCCGGCAGGGCCCGTCCGTCGCCCAGGGCCAGCAGGATGCGGGCCCGCGCCGGGTCGGCGACGAGGCTTCCGATCTTGGCGATGTCGGCGTCGCCCCTCATGGGCTTGAGGTTAGCGTGGCGACGCTTCGTTGGACGACGAAATGTCTAACCGCGGCGGGTGCGCCATCATAGAAGTGATGAGTTTCGGCGGACGACGATTTGCAGCTTCAAATGGCGCGGCGGCGCCGGGATCGCTGCGCGGGTCGGCCAAGAAGCCGCCCCCGCTGATGGATCCCACGCGCCAGCGCGACCGCCACCGGATCCTCGCCCTGTTCAAGCCCTACCGGCTCAGGCTCACGGTGGTGCTGGTGATGATCGTGATCGGCGCTGGTTTGAGCATGGTCTCCCCGTTCCTGCTGCGAGCGGTACTCGACAAGGGGATCTTCGGTCACGACAGCACGCTGCTGACCGTGCTCGTGTTGGCGATGATCGCGATCGCGATCCTGACCGCCGTCTTCAACGTCTGGCAGACGTACTTGTCAAACCAGATCGGCCAGCGCGTGATGCACGATTTGCGAGCCGCGGTCTACGAGCACCTGCAGCGGATGTCGCTGGCCTTCTTCACCAGGACGCGTACCGGCGAGGTCCAGTCGCGGATCGCCAACGACATCGGCGGCCTGGACAACGTGGTCACCACCACCGCCACCAGCATCGCCCAGAACGCCACCACGGTGATCGCCGCGCTGGTGGCGATGTGCCTACTGGACTGGCGGCTGGCGGTGATCTCGCTGATCTTCGTTCCCCTGTTCGTCTGGCTGACGCGCCGGGTCGGCAAGGTCAGGCGCACGATCACCACCGAGCAACAGCGGCGGTTGGCCGACCTCAGCGCGCTGGTGGCCGAGTCACTGTCGGTCTCCGGGATCATGCTCGGCAAGACGATGGGCCGGGGCGGGGACCTGGCCAAGCGCTTCACCGGCGAGTCAAAGGACATCGCCGACCTGGAGGTCCGCTCGCGGATGGCCGGCCGCTGGGTGATGTCGACGATCCAGATGACCTTCGCCATCCAGCCGGCGATCGTCTACTGGCTGGCGGGGCAGAGCTTCCTCGGCCACACGATCTCGATCGGCACGGTGGTGGCATTCACCACGCTGCAGACGCGTCTGCTGTTCCCGATCCAGTCCCTACTCGGCGTTGGCGCCGACATGGAGGCGTCGCTGGCCCTGTTCGACCGCATCTTCGAGTACCTGGATCTTCCCGTCGACATCGTCGAGGCGCCCGAGCCGGTACAGCTGCGCCCCGACGAGGTGCTCGGAGAGGTGAGGCTCGAAGACGTCTCCTTCCGCTACGGCGTCGAGACCGCCGGGGCGCAGTCGGTCTGGACGCTGCGTCACATCGACCTGGTGGTCCCGGCCGGGACCCGGACGGCGATCGTCGGTGAGACGGGCTCGGGCAAGACGACGCTCGGCTACCTGGTCGCCCGGCTCTACGAACCGCAGGAGGGCCGGGTGACGATCGACGGTGTCGACGTGCGCCAGGTCTCGCTGGCCTCGCTGGCCGCGACCGTGGGCGTGGTCTCCCAGGAGACCTATCTGTTCCATGCCAGCGTGCGAGAGAACCTCCGCTTCGCCCGTCCCGACGCCACCGACCAGGAGATCGAGGATGCGGCGCGCACGGCGCGGATTCACGACCTGGTGGCCTCGCTGCCCGACGGCTACGAGACGATCGTCGGCGAGCGCGGCTACCGATTCTCCGGCGGTGAGAAGCAGCGCATGGCCATTGCCCGCACCGTGTTGCGAAACCCGCCGGTGCTGGTGTTCGATGAGGCCACCAGCTCGCTTGACACCCAGACCGAATACGCGGTTCAGGCCGAGCTGGAGCGGCTGGCCGAGGGCCGAACCACGATCACCATCGCCCACCGCCTCTCCACCGTGCGCGATGCCGATCAGATCATCGTCCTCGACGGTGGCCAGATAATCGAGCGGGGCACCCACGAGTCGCTGATGGATCGGGGCGGCGCCTACGCACGGCTTGTCGCGCGCGACGTCACCGAGGAAGCGGTCGAGGGCTAGTACCGCTCGGCCCGCCGGTGCCCGGCGAAATCGCTTCGCCTTCCGGGAAGGCATCCCCCGCCGCGGAGTCTTAGAGGGTAAGGCGGCGTCGCGCGACGGCGCGCCAACGGGAACCACAAGCACGAGGGAGTCAAGTCGTGACCATTCAAACCGGGCAGCGGGCGACCACCAGTCGCCGCCGATTTCTGATGACCGCCGGCGCCGGGGCGCTCGGCGCCGGGGTGCTGGCGACGGCCCCAGAAGCGTTCGGCAAGGGCAGCTTGAGCCGAGGCGACGCGGCGATCCTGCGCTTTCTGTCGGCGGCCGAGATCCTCGAGACCGACCTCTGGCAGCAGTACAACGAGCTGGGCGGGATCCAGGACCGCGAGGTGCGGGGAGGCAGCGGCAACAAGGCCTACACCAATGCTCTCAGTCAGCTCGACTCAGACATGGCCCAGTACATCCACGACAACACCGAAGACGAGTTCACGCACTTCACGTTCATCAACGCCTACCTGAAGTCACGCGGGGCCCAGCCGGTGAGTCTGGAGCCGTTCCGCACGCTGCCGGGCAGCACCGCCACCGGCGCGGCCAAGGCCAAGCGGCTGACCAACCTGATGGAGCTGACTGTCGACACCACCTGGTGGACGCGCTACCGGGCCCGCCACGGCAACCCCGACCTCGGCAACGGCTTCCGGCCGGCCATCCCGGGGCTGATGAAGGGCCGGTTTGCGGCGATCCCGCGCTCGGACGCCGATCTCAAGCCGGCCAAGCATCTGCAGGCGATCGCCAATACGGCCGGGTTTCATTTCGCCACCATCGAGCAGGGCGGCACCACCCTCTACCCGGCGCTGGCCCAGCGGGTCAAGGACCCCGAGGTCCTGCGGATCCTGCTCAGCATCGGTCCCACCGAGGCGCTGCACTTTCAGACCTGGAGCGACAAGGCGGGTAACGCTCCCCCGCTCAAGGACCCCACCAACGGGCTGGTGTTCCCGGACCTCAACAGCAAGCCGTTCGGCGGCGAGGACTTTCAGACCAACCTGATCATGCCCGAGCCGACGACATTTCTCAGCCGCAAGTTCCCGGTCTGCTCGATCATCCGTCCCACCGAGACCAAGGGCATAGCGATGGGCGTGGCCAAGTTCCTGACCACGATGGGCCTGTTCAGGGGCCAGTCGCCGGCGTTCTTCAGCGCGCTGACGACCCTGGCCCGCCAGGCCGACGCCGCTCGGCGCTAGTAGTCGAGCCCACAGAGGTGCGCCGCCCACGGGCAGCGCCACCCGCTCGCCCGCCTCGACCCCGGCGGGCGGGCGGGCCGGTTCAGCGCAGCAGCGAGCGCGAGATGACCAGCCGTTGGATGTCCGAGGTGCCCTCCTCGATCTCCTCGAGCTTGGCGTCGCGCATCCATTTCTGAACCGGGTACTCCCGCGAGTAGCCCCACCCGCCCAGTGTCTGGACCGCGGCCCAGCTGCACCACATCGCGGCCTCGGAAGCGTGAAGCTTGGCCATCGCCGCCTCGCTGGTGGCTCGCTCGCCGCGGTCGAGCATCTGCGCGGCGCGCCAGGTCAGCAGGCGCGAAGCGTCGACGCGCAGCGCCATGTCGGCGAGGCGGAAGGCGACCGCCTGGTGCTCGGCGATCGGCTTGCCGAACTGGGTGCGCTCGCGGGCGTAGTCGACGGCGAACTCCAGCGCCGCCCGGGCCAGCCCGGTGGCCGAGGCGGCCAGGGTGACCCGCGAGCGATCGAAGGTCTGCATCAGCCCCGCGAACCCCTGGCCCTCCTCGCCCAGCCGCCGGTCGTCGGCGACGAACACGTCGTCGAGGAACACCTCGGTGTTGGGGATCGCCCGCTGGCCGAGCTTGCGGATCGGCGGTCCGCAGCGCAACCCCGCGTCGCTGGCCTGGACCAGAAACGCGGTGACGCCGCGATGGCCGCTGCCCGGTGCCACGGTGGCGAAGATCACGTAGTAGCTGGAAACGCCGCCGTTGGAGATCCACGCCTTCTGGCCGTTGAGCACGTAGCCACCCTCGACCCGGCGGGCGTGGGTCCGGATCGAGGCGGCGTCAGATCCACTCTGCGGTTCGGTGATGGCCAACGCGGTCAGCGGGGGATCCTCGCCGGCCAGCGGGGCCAGCCAGCGCTGCTTCTGGGCCTCGTCGCCGAGTGCCAGCACCGGCTCGGCGAAGAAGCCGTTCGAGGTGATCAGGTTGCCGATCCCGGCGCAGCCGTGTGAGAGCTCCTCCTGTACCACGCACGAGGTCAGGCAGTCGGTCATGCCGGCGCCGCCGTAGCGCTCCGGGAGCATGAACGAGGTCAGCCCCAGGCCGGCCGCCTGGCGCCAGATCTCGTAGGGCAGCTCCGTGTCGGCCTCGTCCACGGCCAGCGAGATGGGGCGGATCTCACGGGCGGCGAACTGGCGGCAGAGCTCCTGGATCGAGCGCTGCTCGTCGCTCAGCGCCGCCGGCAGGCTCATCGCGACAGCCTGGCCGCGGTGGCCTGGTCGGCGTCGCCGGTTTGGGCCAGCAGCCCGTAGGCGAGGCGCTCGAGCGCCAGCCCGGCCGGGCGCGAGGTCTCGGCCATCGAATCGATCACGTTCTTGGTCACCCCGACCGCGAGGGCGGGCAGGGTGGCCAGCCGCGCGGCCAGCTCGAGCGCCCGGGTCAGCGCCTGGCCCTCGGGCACGACCTCGGTGACGAGCCCGATCCGCTGGGCCTCCTCGGCGGCCACTCGCTCGCGCAGCAGGATCAGCTCCTTGGCGCGGCTCGGGCCCAGCAGCCGGACCAGACGATGGGTTCCTCCCGAGCTGGGCAGGATCCCCAGCCCGATCTCGGGCAGCCCGAACACCGCGCCGGTGCCGGCGATCCGGAAGTCGGTGGCCAGCGCCAGCTCGAGGCCCCCGCCGAGGCAGTAGCCGGCGATCGCGCTGAACGTGGGCTGGGGCAGATCGGCGACGCGCTCGGCGAAGTCGCCGGTGGCCCGGTAGTAGGAGACGATTGCCGCCGGGTCGAGGCCGCGCATCTCGCTCAGGTCGGCGCCGGCGGAGAAGACGCGCGGTCCGCCGGTGAAGACGACGCACGGCGCCTCGCGCAGCTCGGGCCGCGTGAGCGCATCGCACAGCTCGCGCTCCATCTGGCCCGAGATCGCGTTGAGCTTTGGCTCGCGCCTCAGCGTCACCACGCAGGCCGCCTCACGGCGGTCAACCTCGATCAGGTCAGGCATTGACCACCTCCCGGTCAGGCTCGGCGGCGCCGTAGCTCAGCAGCTGATCGAGCCCGCGCTTGGACGCCTCGTTGGCGATGATCATCCGCTGGATCTCGGAGGTGCCCTCCCAGATGCGGTCAACGCGGATGTCGCGGTACAGCCGCTCCACCGGGTTCTCACGCATGTAGCCGCGGCCACCGAAGATCTGGACAGCGCGGTCGATGACCCGCCCCGCCGCCTCCGACGCGGTCAGCTTGACCATCGCCGCCTTGGCGTGCAACAGCTTGGGGGGCATCCCGTGGTCGGCCTCCCAGGCCACCTGGTGGGTGAGCGTGCGGCACAGCGCGATGTCGCACACGCTGTCGGCGATCATTGCCGCGATCATCTGATTGGAGGCGATCGGCCGCCCGAACTGGACGCGCTGGTTGGCCCACTCCGAGGCCAGATTCAGCGCCCGCTCGGCGGCGCCGGTGGCGCGGGCGGCGATCATCAGGCGCTCCTCGACGAACCACTCGCGGGTCAGCTCGTAGCCGCCGCCGACCTCGCCCAGGATCTGCTCGGGACCCAGGGCCACCGAGTCAAAGACGAACTCCGGGTGCTCGAAGACGAATGTGTGCATGTAGGCCGGGGTGCGCTTGACGCTCACGCCGGGCAGACCCTTGTCGACCAGGAACAGCGTCGGCGCGCGCTCGTCTCCCACCAGCGCCTGGACGATCAGGAAGTCGGCCACGTCGCCGACGGTCACGAACCAC
>DASXJY010000166.1:0-9722 GCA_036497115.1 Solirubrobacteraceae bacterium | reverse complement strand
CAGGAGATCCTCTATCCGGTCAACCCGGGCAGCGTCTACCACATGACCAAGACCCAGGATCAGCTGTTGTTCGCCTTCTACAACAAGAACGACGGCATCATGGTCACCGACCTGCACCAGGGGATCGTGTGGGGCACCCAGACCGCCGAGACGCGCTTGGACGAGCGCCTGATGAACCGCTTCGACTACGACGGGGACTACGGGACGGTGCTCAACCGCTTCCTGATGCAGGCGGCGATCGGCTACCCGCTCACCGTCCACGGGACCGGCGGCCAGACGCGCGCGTTCATCCACATCCAGGACACGGTGCGCTGCATCCAGCTGGCGATCGAGAACCCGCCTGAGCACGGAGATCGAGTCCGCGTCTTCAACCAGATGACCGAGTGCCATCGGCTGATCGACCTGGCCAAGCTGGTCTCGAGCCTGACCGGCGCCGAGATCGACTTCGTCGAAAACCCCCGCAACGAGGCCGCCGAGAACGAGCTGTTTGTCGAGAACCGCCAGCTGCTGGATCTGGGCCTCAACCCGATCCGGCTGCAGGATGACCTGCTCAGCGAGGTCACCGAGATCGCCCGGGCCTATGCCGATCGCTGCGATCGAAGCAAGATCCCCGCTCGCTCCACCTGGGTCCAGCACAAAGAGCCCGTCACCCAGACCGGCTGAGCCCAGGACGCGCGCGCGGCGCTCCTGCGCGATGCACCGATAATCAGCAAACTGCAACCAGCCCGCCGCGGCGGGCGGCCCCTACCCCGGGATCAGCCCCTCGCCCTGAAACTCGGTCTGCGCCTCGGCCAAGGAGACATCGGCCGGCGGCAGGATGATGTCTGAGCCGACCAGCTCGTCGTCGGCGACTGGAGTTCCCTTGGTCCTCACATAATCGAGCAGCTGGCCGAACACGTCACGAAAGCTCGCATCGTCAGAGGCCTGGCAGGCGTCGACGGCTCGGTTGTCGAGCTCGTTGAGCCCGGGGACGTCGTCGTCTCCGAGCTCGTACTGCCCCTCTGAGGAGATGCGGACGATCACTGCGCCTGCTCCTGAGACGGCGCTCCCCCGCCCGCCTCGGCGGCTGGGGGTGCACCGCCGCCGCCGGAGCCCAGCTCGCCCTTGGAGGAGCTGCCGACGCCCAACTCGGCCTTCATCTTGGCGAGGTCGGAGTCGACTTCGCTGGTGCTGGAGAGCTGCTTGAGCTGGCGGTCGATGTCGTCGTCGCCCGATCCGAGGGCGGTGAGATCCTCGAAGGTCCCCGCCGCCTCGAGCTCCTGGACGGCGTCGGCGCGCGCCTTCATGTTCTCGGTCTTGTCCAGCGCGCGCTGCATGGCCAGCCCCACGTCGGCCATCTCCTCGCCCACTCCGGTCGCCGCCTCGGAGATCCGGACCTGGGCCTCGGCGGCCGAGTACTGGGCCTTGACGACCTCCTTCTTGGAGCGGAACTGCTCGATCTTCGTGCGCAGCTTCTGCTCGGAGGCCGTCATCTGCTCCTGCTGCTGCTCGAGCTGGGTGATCTGCGAGTCGAGCGACTGCAGCTCGGTCTGGGCCACGTTCTTGCGTTCCAAGGCCATCCGGGCGAGCTCTTCGTTTCCAGCGGCGAGGGCCTGCCGGGCCTGCGTGTCGAGCTTGACGACCTGCTGCTGGAGCTTCTCCTCCTGCAGCTGAAGGCGTTTCTTGGACGTGACGACGTCGGCGATCCCCTTCTTTACGTTTTGCAGCAGCTCGATCTGCTTCTGGTAGCTGTACTCGAGCGTCTCTCCCGGATCCTCGGCGCGATCCAGGAGCTTCGAGATTTTGGCTTTGACGACTGTCGACATGCGCCCGGAAAGGCCCGGCATCGCATCCTCCTTGGGCGTGGCTGGACTGGCTGTCTCCTCAGTGGAGCCTATCGAGCGCAGCGACCTGGCTCGACACGACGCCCGGGCTCCGCCGATTGGCGGCGGTTAAGTACGCGCGCGAGCGCGCCCAGCGGGTGTCAGAGATTCGCCGGGTGGCGGGGCTGGAAGGCCGGAGCGCGATGCATCACCGGACGCCACCGCGGACCGCTGCCGGGCGGTGGATGCGGGTCGTCCTCGGCCGAGGTGTCAAAGCGGATCCCGGCGATCTGGACGAAGGCGTGAGCAGGGTTGGTATAGACGGTGATCCACTGCCCAAGTCCGTGCCTGCCCCAGCTCTCGAATTCGCTGGAGTCCATCGAGGTCTTCAACAGGCCGGCGGCGTGGAGAACGTAGGAGACCGAGCCCGAGCAGTCGTAGCCGAAGTCCTTCCAGACTCCATGGCCACCGCCGTAGACGTACGGCTTGCGGCGGATCTGGTTGCCGGCCCAGATCGCCTGCTTGACCGGCATCGGCGCGAACGAGGGCGCGTAGGCAACACCCTTGATGATCTTGGCCTTGGCGCCGGGCACGGTCGGCTGCGAAGGGGTGCTGGGCGCCGACGGCGGGGCGCCGATGCCGCTTCCGCCGATGCCGCTTCCGCCGTTTCCGATCGGAGTCGGCGCCGGCGTGGTGCTCGCACCGGCCAGCGAAGGAGCGGCAACGGCGGTCAGCACCACAGCAGGGAGTACATATCGGGTTAGACGCAAGTGTTTTCCTCTTTCGTCGGCCGGCGGGGTTAGCTGTCGGGCTGGCGCTGAAAGAGCCTGCGCCTCCCGCGGATCCACCGCGGGATTAGCCCCAAGGGGACATCCTTTTTGGGTCCCCCGCTCCGCGGATCTGTTTGTGCCCGCGGATTAGGCGTCGCGCAATATAGCGATTTGCACGGCGGTTGGAGTCATAACGTCGCCGCGCCAAATTGATCCGGCCCGCGGGTGGCGAAAGCAACCATCTAGCGCCGGCGGGAGGGGCGGGCGCTAACGTCCGCGCCGATGCGATCGCGTCCGTGGCTGTCGGCCCTGAGCGCCGCGCTGGTGCTGGCCGGCTGTGGCGGGGGAACGACGCTGCTCAAGGGCTCGCCCGCGACCACGGTGACAGTCGGGATCCCCTCCAAGGCACCCCAGGCGGCGGCCAAGCTCGGCTTCCCGGCGATGGCGACCAAGAACACCACCCGGGTGGCCGGCGCCGACCCGGCCGCCGACGCGGCCGGCGTGGCGCTGGCGGTTTATCCGTCGGCGGCCCCCGGCACGCACCCGGGCGCGGTGGCGCTCGCCCCGACCGACGACTGGCAGGCCGCGATCGCCGCTTCGGTTCTGATGGCCCCTCCGATCCACGCCCCGCTCCTGCTCTCCGGCAGCCATTCGCTTCCCTCGGCCACCGCGGACGCGCTCACCACCTTGGCCCCCACCGGGTCGGGTGCAGTCGGCGGCGCCCGGCTGATCCGGGTGGGTGACGTCCCGCGCTCCTCCGGGCTGCGGTCGGCGGCGATCAAGGGAAGCGATCCGTACGTGCTGGCCGCCGGGATCGACCGCTTCGTCAGCGCCGCCGAAGGCAAGACCAGCCCGGACGTGGTCATCGCCTCGGGTACCGATCCGGCCTATGCGATGCCGGCGGCGGGCTGGGCCGCCGAGAGCGGCAACCCGATTCTGTTCGTCAACCGCTCCGGGGTCCCCAGTGCCACCCGGCAAGCGCTTCTGGCTCACCAGAGCCCCCACATCTACGTGCTGGGTCCGGCCAGCGTGATCTCCAACAAGATCATGGGGCAGCTCAAGCGCTACGGGCCGGTCAAGCGCGTCGGCGCCGGCGATCCCGCCGCCAACTCAGTGGCCTTCGCCGAATACCGGGATCCCGCCTGCCCGTACGGGCAGCCCTGCGCCCACGTGCCGGGAAGCTTTGGCTGGGCGATCCGCAGTCCCGGTCACGGCTACGTGCTGGTCAGCTCCAAGCGCCCGCTCGATGCCGCGGCGGCGTCTGCCCTGTCGGGCAGCGGGGACTTCGGTCCTCAGCTGCTGGTGGACACTCCGTCCACGCTCCCCAAGCCGGTGCTCAACTTCTTCCTCGACTACGCCACCCCCGGCTACACCCAGGAGGGGCCCACCGCGGCGGTCTACAATCACGGCTGGGTGATCGGCGACCAGAGCGCGATCGCGGTTTCGGTCCAGGCCGAGATGGACAGTTTGCTGGAAGCCGTGCCGCAGACCTCCAACAACAAATGAGCCAGGCCGAGCATCCAGACCGCATCAAGGCCGAGCACACGGTCACCGTCGAGGATGTGCGCCAGCTGATGGGCGCCTCGACGCCGCACTTCGCGCTCCAGCTGCGCGAGCGCATCAGGAAGCTGATCCGTGACCTGCCGAGCGACCATCCGGCCCGCACTGAGGGTGAGCGCGAGATCGCCCGGCTGGACAAGATCGCGTTCGTCGGCGAGGTGCGGGGCCACGGCGCCGAAGCGGGGCTGACCCCACTGCCGAGCCTGGGACAGGACTCGCGCGACTCGCACTGACGCTTGCAGGGGGCGGATACGGGGCCCCGCCGGCGAAACCCGACAACGTCTCAACGGTGACTACGTTTACATCTAGACCGTGAAAGACGAACGCTACATATCGGTGATCGGCCTGGGCCGGGTGGGGCTACCGCTCGCCCTCTCCTTCGCCGACCGCGGGCTGCGCGTGCTCGGCATCGACCACAACCCGGCCGTGCTCCAGTCGCTGCGCTCGGGACAGATGCCATTTCAGGAGGCCGGCACCCAGGCGCTGCTGGAGCGAGTCCGCGCCAGCGGACGCCTGGAGCTCACCGACCGCGCCGCCGATGCCGCCCAGGCCGACGACATCGTGATCACGATCGGCACCCCCTCGTTCTCCCACGTGGAAAGCGACCTGCGCCAGGTCCGCGCCGCGGTCGACGATCTGTTGCCGCTGCTGCGTCCCGGCCACTCCCTGATCCTGCGCTCGACGATCGCCCCCGGGACGACCGAGTTCGTCGCCGGCTATATCGAGAAGCGGCGTGATCTGCGGGTCGGTGAGGACGTGTTCGTCGCCCACGCCCCGGAGCGGATCGCCGCCGGACGCTTCCTGGAGGAGATCAGCACCCTGCCCTGCATCATTGGGGGCGTCTGCGACACCTCCACCGAGCGCGCCGCCAGCCTGTTCGCGGTGTTCGGTGCCCCGATCGTCCGCACCACTCCGGTGCAGGCCGAGCTGGCCAAGATCTGGACCAACATCCTGCGCTACGCCACGTTCGCGCTGCCGAACCTGCTGATGATGGATTGCGAGATGTACGGGGCCAACGTGTTCGAGGTGATCGACCTGATCAACCGCGACTACCCGCGGGGCGGCATTGCCATGCCGGGGCTGACCGCCGGCACGTGCCTGCGCAAGGACTTCGCGTTCTCCGAGGAGCGATCGCACGCACCCGGGATGCTGCTGGCCGTCTCCCGGGTCAACGAGGGCGTGCCGCTGTTCCTGGTCGAGGGGATCAAGCGGCGGGTCGGCAGCCTCAGCTCGCGGAAGATCGCCGTGCTGGGACTGACCTTCAAGCGCGACACCGACGACGAGCGCGATTCGCTGTCGCCGAAGCTGATCCGGATGCTGGAGCGCGAGCTTGCCGACGTGGCGGTCTGCGATCCCCACGCGGCCACGCCGACCCAACCCTTCGAGGACGCCGTTCGCGACGCCGACGTGGTGATCGTGGCCACCAATCACTCCCAATTCACCGGCGCGGGGACGCTGCGACAGATCCGGGCGCTGGGAGCCGAGGACTGCCTGCTGGTCGATCCCTGGAACAGTCTCGGCACCTCGCAGGTGTTCATCTACGCCGCCGAGACGCCGGCGCTGATGGGCGCCTCCAGCGACGCCAGTCGCTGACCGATGCGGCGCGTGCTCGTCACGGGCGGTGCCGGCACGATCGGTTCGGCCGTCGTACGGCGCCTGCTGCGTGACCCAGACTGGGAGATCCGGATCTCCGATCACCGCGAGCCCCCGGCCTGGATGCGCGAGGGCTGCGAGATGCATCTGGGAGACCTGCGCCAGCTCGAGGTGGCCCAGGAGGCGACGGACGGCTGCAGCCACGTGATCCACCTGGCCGCGATCGTCGGCGGGATCGCGAACTTCCACAAGCTGCCGTTCACCCTCACCGAGGTCAACAACGCGCTCACCGGCGCGATCGTTCACGCCGCGATCGACCACGACGTCGAGCGCTTCACCTATGTCTCCTCGTCGATGGTGTTCGAGCGCGCGACCCACTTCCCCACCGCCGAGTCCGATCTCGACCGCTGTCCGTCCCCGCGCTCGGCCTATGGCTTCTCGAAGCTGGCCGGTGAGGTCTACACCCGTGCCGCCCACGACCAGCACGGGCTTCGCTACACGATCTGCCGCCCCTTCAACGCCTACGGCCCGGGGGAGCGACCTGACCCGGACGAGCCCGGAATCGCCCACGCCGTCCCGGACCTGATCGCCAAGGTGCTGTCCGGGCAGCGGCCGCTGGAGATCTTCGGCAGCGGCGAGCAGACGCGCACGCTGACCCACGTCGACGACATCGCCGAAGGAATCGTCACCGCGATGGCCTCGCCGGCGGGCGAGAACGAGGACTTCAACATCTCGGCGTCGGTTGAAATAACCATCGCCGAACTGGCGAGGATCATCTGGGAGGCCTGCGGCGAGGATCCCGCGGAGCTGAGTCTCAGTCACCTGCCGACCTTCGAGGTCGACGTTCAGCGGCGCTGGCCCTCGGTCGAGAAGGCCCGCGACCGTCTCGGCTGGGAGGCCCGCATCGATCTCGATCAGGGCCTCGCCGACACCGTGGCCTGGTTGCGCGAGCAGGAACTGGGGCGGGCCGTCGGGTGAGCCAGGCGCGCCAAGTACAGGAGGGAGCGGGTTGAGCCAGGTCCATGACCGGGCCGCGGTCGGGTTTGACCGTGCCGGCGAGGCCTACGAGCGCGGCCGGCCCGGCTATCCGCCCGCAGCGCTAGAGAACATCGTCCGCGAGCTTGGCATCGATCCCGGCAGCGTGGTGCTCGACCTCGCCGCCGGCACCGGCAAGCTGACGCGGTCACTATCGGGCTCGGGCGCACGGCTGCTGGCGGTTGAACCCGTCGCCGGGATGCGCGACCAGCTGGCGCACACCACGCCGGGCGTCGAGATCCTCGACGGCACCGCCGAGCGGATTCCGGTGCCCGACGGCAACGTCGACGCCGTGGTGGTCGCCCAGGCCTTTCACTGGTTCGAGGCCCGCGCGGCGTCTCGCGAGATCCACCGCGTGCTGGCCCCCGGCGGGGGCCTGGCGGTGATCTGGAACTCGTGGGACGAGTCCGTGCCGTGGGTCGCCGAGATGCAGGAGATCGTCCACGAGCATGCCGGCGACGCCCCCCGGCAGGCTCACAGCAGCTGGCAGCGCGAGCTCGAGGCCAGTGGGCTGTTCACTGGCTTTGCCCAGACCACTTACCCCAACATCGTCGCGGGCGATCGGGAGACGGTCCTGGCTCGGGTCGCCTCGACCAGCTACATCGCGGCCCTTGATCGGGAGCTCCACCAGGAGGTCCTGGCGCGAGTGCAGTCCCGGCTCGATGCCCACCCGCAGACCCGTGACCGGCAGCGGGTCGAGATGCCCTACACCACCCATCTGCTGACCGCACACCGCCGCCAGGCGGCTTAGCCGACCGTCGCGTCAGCCGCTGACGCTGAAACTGCAGCCGCGCGTCTCGAGCTCGGCGAACATCTCGGCCGGGTCGATGCAGCTCTCCGGCGGCAGGGCGCCGGTGGCGGCGATCGACCGGCGGGTCAGCAGGCGTACCGCGGCTGCCGCCGGCGCTGCGGTGGAGACGATCGACCCGCCGATCCCGAAATGAGGGTCGGTCCGGGCGCGAACCTCGACCGTGCGGCCTTCCGCCGTGCCAACCGTGACCAGATGGACCGAGACGGTCTGCGCCGAGGCCGGAGCCGCTTCGCGCGCCGCCTGCGCAACCTCCTCCTCGGAGGCGTCGACGAGTGACTTCAGACGCTCCAGCAGCGCCGGCGCCAAGGACAACCGGAAGCTGGCCTGCCGGCAGCCGAAGCTCTGACCGAACGTGGCCAGCTCCGAGTGCAGGGTGAAGATCGTCTCGGCCTCGCCGATCGGTGGACCGAAGTCGATCGCCCCGCCGTCGGTCAGGGGCTCGATCTCGGTTGGCTGGCCGTCGCGGATTACCACCGGGGCCAAGGTCAGCTCGTCGAGCAGCGTCCGAATCGCATACGGGGGCCGCAGACGGCCATCGCTGGCGGCCACGGGATCGCGGCCGGCCGCCGCGACGTCGATCCGCTCGATCCCGGCGGCGCTGTCGCTCAGCTCCGAAAGCGCGCGGCGGGCCATCAGGTTGGTCTTGCCCGGGCTGGAGCCGACACCGAGCAGCGCGAGCAGCCCTGCCCGCTCGAATTCCGGGCCCAGCTCCCGCTGGCGGCCGGTCATCCAGTAGAGGCCGCCGAGGTCGATGTAGTGACAGCCGGCGCCGAGGCAGGCCTGCATCGCGTCGAGGTTGATCCGATAGGAGGCCGTATTGACCAGCACGCCGGCGCCCTGGAGCTTTGCCGCCAGCTCTCCCGGGGCTCGCGCGTCAACCGTCTGCGCCGTGGCCTTCCCGCCTCCGTGCTCGGCCGCCACCGCGGCGGCCCGCTCGCCGTCGAGGTCGAGCAGCACCATCTCGCGGACCTCATCTGACTCGGCCAGATCGTGGATGATGGCCGGAGCGATCGTGCCGGCGGCACCGAGCACGGCGACGCTGACCTGGGCAGGCGAGGGCATCTCGGTTGACCATATCGGCCACCCCGGTGTACAGGACGTACAACGGGACGGCAACGGGTCGTGCACTTGCACCTTGCGCGCGGTCGCCAAGATCGATTAGGTTTCCGCACCTTGGAGACTTCAACGCCTCCCGTACAGTCGGCCATCGAGGCGGAGGACTTCGCCCCCGGGAAGAAGGGACTCAAGGCCAACGCCCTCGGCTACGCCTCGAATCTCGTCATCGCGGTCGCCTCGACGGCGCCGGCCTACAGCCTCGCGGCGACGCTCGGCTTCATCGTTGCCGTCGGCGGCGTTGGCGTGCACGCCCCAGCGGTCCTGATCGTCTCCTTCATCCCGATCCTGTTCGTTTCAGTCGGCTACCGGTTCTTCAACCTCGCCGACGCGGACGCCGGCACGACGTTCGCCTGGGTCACGCGCGCGTTCGGACCGCAGCTGGGCTGGATCAACGGCTGGGCGATCTTCCTCGCCGACATCATCGTGATGGCCTCGCTGGCCGAGATCGCCAGCAACTACACCTTCCTGCTGTTCGACTCGAACGCCCACCCATCCAACTTCTGGCTGATCGTGGGCTCGGTGATCTGGATCGCGGTGATGACGGGGATCTGCTACCGCGGCATCGAGCTGTCGGCGCGGATCCAGACGTTCCTGCTGAGCCTGGAGATCTTCACGCTGGCGCTGTTCGTCGTCGTCGCCCTGATCAAGGTCTACGCCAACCACCCCGCCCACTCGATTCACGTGTCGGCCTCATGGTTCAATCCGTTCGATCTCGGCTGGGGGGCGCTGATCGACGGGGTTCTGCTGGGCATCTTCATCTACTGGGGGTGGGATTCCGGCGTCGCCGTCAACGAGGAGTCGCGCGACCGCAACCGCGGACCGGGAAAGGCGGCGGTGGTCGCCACGCTCATCCTGCTGCTGATCTATGTCGCGGTCAGCGCCGCCGCACAGGCCTACCACGGCCCCGCCTTCCTGTCCGGGAACTCGGCCGACGTCCTCAACGCTCTCGGTGGCAACGTGTTCGGGTCCCCCCTCGACAAGCTGCTGATCATCTCCGTGCTGACGTCGGCCTCGGCCTCGACCCAGACGACGATC
>DASXJY010000165.1:0-23314 GCA_036497115.1 Solirubrobacteraceae bacterium | reverse complement strand
CTCCACATCGCCGACGGTGCCGGTCAGAGCCCGGCGTCGGCCTTCAGCGCGTCGGCCTTCTCGGTCCGCTCCCAGGTGAAGTCCGCGTCGTCGCGGCCGAAGTGGCCGTAGGCGGCGGTCTTCTGATAGATCGGGCGATGGAGATCGAGGTACTCACGGAACGCGCCCGGGCGCAGATCGAAGTGCTGATTGATCAGCTCCAGGATCCGAGCGCGGCCGACCTTCTCGGTGCCGAACGTCTCGACCATCACCGACACCGGCCGCGCGACGCCGATCGCATACGCGACCTGCACCTCGGCACGGTCAGCCAGGCCCGCGGCGACGACGTTCTTGGCGACGTGGCGGGCGGCGTAGGCGGCCGAGCGATCGACCTTGGAAGGAACCTTGCCCGAGAACGCCCCGCCGCCGTGGCGGGCCATCCCGCCGTAGGAGTCGACGATGATCTTGCGGCCGGTCAGGCCGGCGTCGCCGACCGGTCCCCCGATCACGAAGCGCCCGGTGGGGTTGACCAGAAACGCGGTCCGCAGGGCGCGCTCGTCGTAGAGGTCATCGGGCAGCGTGGGCAGCACCACGTGCTGCCAGAGATCCTCCTTGATCTCCGACTCGGCGCCCTCGTCGTGCTGGGAGGAGATCAGCAGCTTCTCCACCGCCACCGGCCGTCCGTCCACGTAGCGGACGCTGACCTGGGTCTTGCCGTCCGGGCGCAGGTACGGGACCGTCCCGTCCTTGCGAACCTCGGCCAGCCGCCGGGCCAGACGGTGGGCCAGAGCGATCGGCAGGGGCATCAGCTCCGGGGTCTCGCTGGTGGCGTAGCCGAACATCATCCCCTGGTCCCCGGCACCGGCCAGGTCGAGCTCGTCGCCGGCGCCGGCGCGCGACTCGTAGGCCTGGTCGACGCCCTGAGCGATGTCGGCCGACTGCTTGTCCACTGCGTTGAGCACGGCGCAGGAGTCGGCGCTGAACCCCAGCGCCGCGTCGACGTAGCCGATCTCTCTGATCGTCCGGCGCGCGACCTCCTGAACGTCGAAGCTGGCCGTGGTCGAGATCTCGCCGGAGACCACCACCAGGCCGGTGTTGACCAGCGTCTCGCAGGCCACCCGGCCGTTTGGATCCTCGCTCATGACGGCATCCAGCACGCCGTCGGAGATCTGGTCGGCGATCTTGTCCGGGTGGCCTTCGGTGACCGACTCTGAGGTGAACAGGTACTGCCGGGGTGGGGCCGCCATCAGGGAATCTCGCTTTCTCGGCTTCTCGTTTCAGCGCGGAAGGGTAGCTCCGGGAGTCAGTCTTGACTGCCGAGACGTAAACGTAGTATGTTGGCCGCGAGGGAGACCGGTCAGTCTGATGGCGGACGTACTGCGATTTCGGTGGCGTCCGGAGCAGGCTGACGTCCCATTGACTCCGCCCCGAGGAGAGGACACAGCATGCCCATCCCCACCGAGCTCGTGGGTTCTCTGCCACGCCCGATGAAGCTGCAGGAGGCCTACGCCGACTACGACGAGGGCAAGATCGGCTTCGACGACCTGCAGGCCGCCCAGGACAAGGCCGCCGAAGACTCGATCAGGCGCCTGGAGCAGACCGGCGAGCCGGTCGTCACCGACGGCGAGCAGCGCGAGTCGAGCTTTGCCACCTACAACCTCACCGACACGCTGGCCGGAACTGGGCTGGCCGACGGGCTGGCCGGAGACGGCCAGTTCTTCGCCATCTTCGACGACGGCCACAACCGCCAGCTGCCGCGGCTGACCAGCGGGCCGTTTCGGTACAAGACCTACGCGTCGGAGTTCGTGGCCAAGAACAAGGCGATCGCCAGCCACCCGGTCAAGCAGGCCGTGATCTCCCCCTCGATGATGATGCTGCTGTATCCGCTGGAGGGCGGCGTGGACGGATACTCGCGCGACCAGTTCCTCGAGGACTGCGTCAACGAGGCCGAGAAAGACATCCGCCAGTGCTTCGAGGCCGGCGCGGTCCGGGTCTCGATTGACTTCACCGAGGGCCGGCTGGCCAACAAGAACGACTCGCGCAACCCGTGGACCGGCAAGAACATGCTGCAGGAGTTCATCGACCTCAACAACCGCCTGCTGGCCCGCTTTTCCGCACAGGAGCGCAAGAACATCGGCATCCACACCTGCCCCGGCGGCGACTGTGACTCGGTGCATTCCAAGGAGGTCCCCTACGAGCTCCTGCTCGAGCACATGTTCGACATGAACGCGGGCTACTTCCTGATCCAGTGCGCTTCGGAGGAAGACCGCGAGAAGGTCTACGAGCTGTGCGGCAAGTACAGCCGTGACGATGCCGATGGCGTCGCCCAGGTCTGCTTCGTGGGCGTGATCGACCCGCTGTCGCCCGAGGTCGAGACCGCCGAGCAGGTCCGCGGCGAGCTCGTCACGGCGGCCCGGTACATCCCCGCCGAGCGCCTGGGCGCCACCGACGACTGCGGCTTCTCACCGTTCAGCCGCGACGTCAAGCCCAAGCACGGATCGCCGGACTTCGCGCGCGACGTGGCGATGCAGAAGATCGCCGCCCGGCTGGAGGGGGCCAGGCTCGCCTCGGAGGAGCTCGGTATATAGAGGGGTGTGCCCCTGCGCGCGATGCCCCAGGTCGGCGGCACGGTCGTGGTCAACTTCCTCGGAACCGCCGTCAGCGCCACCGTCACCAGCGTGTCGGCCGACGGTCGGCGGCTGGAGGTGAGGACCGAGGACGGCGAGACGCTGAGCTTTGCTCTGAACCGCGCCACCGCCACCTTCACCGCCGACGGCCACCAGACCGGCGCCCGGCTCAGCTTCGGCTAGGGCGGCGGTAGAGGATGGCGTTGCGGTCCGCGGGCGAGCCGGCGAAGCCGCGCGGCCGCCCGCCCTGGGCGTCGAGGTAGGAGAGCTGACGGGCGATGCTCCCCAGATCGCCACCGGAGACGTGATCGAGCATCCAGGTCTGGATCGCCACCCCGCCGCCGGTCGTGGCCACGATGCGCACGGCGCGGGCCTGCTGGGGGAAGTCAATCAGCGACGCGGTGCTGATCAGCCAGTAGCCGCCGGCGCTGGTGGCCCTGGCGCGGATCTGGTTGCGGTGGGTGTGGCCGGAGAGCACCGCCACCACCCGGGGAGCCCGGTCGAGCAGGGCCA
This sequence comes from Solirubrobacteraceae bacterium, assembly GCA_036497115.1. Lineage (GTDB taxonomy): Bacteria > Actinomycetota > Thermoleophilia > Solirubrobacterales > Solirubrobacteraceae > Palsa-465. The sequence goes on along the minus strand of DASXJY010000165.1, from coordinate 20,195 downwards.
GCAGCGGCTCGCCCCCGGCCGAGCTGTCGAGCGGCTGGTGGGAGACGACCACTACCCAGCGTCGGCCTGACCGCGCCAGCTCGGAGGCCAGCCAGGCGGCTTGGCCGCCGACCACCTGGCCGCCCGAGCCGCCGCCCCGGCGGACCAGGTCGAGCACGATCACCCTGACCTGCGGGCCGACTTCGATCGCGTAGTCGAGCCGCTCGGCGGTCCGGGGCACCGTCGCCGGAGCCAGCGCGCTCAGCCGGCTCTGGACCTCGGCGAACTGGAGCTGGCGGCGGGAGGGATCGGCGGGCACGCCGACGGTGGGGCCCTCGAGCGCCTTGGTCAGCAGCTCGTCGACCAGCGCCGGAGCGGGCGGGCCGTCGGGCGAGGCGAGCAGGTCGCTGCGGGCGCCGGGGGGCAGTGACAGGCCCGCCGGGAGGTCCCACAGCGCCCGGCTGCCGACGGCCAGCGACCGCGTCAGCTCGCTGGGCACGAGCTCGCCGGCGACCAGCGCATCGTGGTCGCCGAGCACCGGGAGCACCGGGCGCCCGGTCACGCCAGGGCTGGTGAACGGGCGGGAGGCCCGTCGCAGCAGTCCCGGGTGGCGCGGCGAGTCGACGTCGGGGCGGTAGTAGAACGGGTCGCTGTCGCTGGCCAGCTGGACGCCGAAGTAGCCGTCCCGGCCGCTTCCGGGTTGCACCCGGCCGCCGCGCAGGATGGCCAGCGCGTGGGCGAGTTCGTTGCTCTGGGCGTTGTCGATCAGGTCGCCCCCCTGGATCACCGCCTGCGGGCGCAGCGCGCGGATCGCGGCGACGGTGCCGGCCAGGACCTGGGCGGTGAGCGCCTCCTGGGGGCGGAATGTGGATTGGAAGGGGGGACCGAGGCGGTCCAGGAAGGTGACCCGGGCGGGTGAGGAGGCGTCGAGTACGTGGGCGTCGGTGACGTGGGCCAAACTGGCCAGGGGGTGGCCCAGCGCGGCCCGCCGTCCGAGCTCGGTGCGGTGGACTAACGGCTCCCCGGGCCCGGGGCGCAGCTGGCCGTCCCCCACGGGATCCCCCCAGGTCCCCCGCACCGTCGACCCAAAATGAGATTGATTCTTAGAATCATTCTCGCTGGTGGGGGTGCTGGTGGCGGTGAGGTCGCAGGCGGCCAGGCCCGCGCTGAGCGGCAGGGCCGCGGCGAGCGGGAGGGCCGCGCTGCCCCGGAGCGCCTCGGCCAGGGCGCGGCGGCGGGTGATGCGCCTCACGCCGCCAACCCTGCGAGCACCGATTCGCGTCCCGCCTGCCTGGCCACCCAGACCACCGCCAGGCCGGCGGCCAGCACCAGCCCGGCCACCGTGGCCAGCACCTCGGTCGCCGAAGCGGTCAGCGGCAGGGTCGCGTAGCTGGCCGCCAGGCGGGCCAGCGCGGGCCCGAGCACCAGGCGCTCGAGCAGCACGCCGACCAGCGCCGCGGGGACCACGAGCGTCAGCGCGGCGCCGAGCAGCAGGCGGCGCACCGCCGAGGGGCCCGCCCCGCAGGCCCGCAGCACGGCCACCGTGCGCCGCCGCTCCTGGACGGTGAGCGCGCAGGCCTGGATCAGGGCGTACAAACAGACCAGGCCGTCGACGATCGCCACCGCGCGCAGGATGGTCCGCAGCACCGCGACCAGCGGGGCGCCGCGAGCGGTGGCACCGGAGGTGGGAGCGGGCTCGGCTCCGAGGGCCGCCAGCGCCGCCGTGACCGGCGCCGGGTCGGCGTTCGGTCTCAGCTTGACCGCGATCTGCGACCGGGCCCCCGGATCGGCCGACAGCAAAGCCGAGGCCGGCACGTAGGCGACCCGCCCGTCGTGATCGAGCGAGCTGATCACCCCGGCGACGCGCAGCCGCAATTCACGGCCCGAGGGGAGCGCCAGCGCCACCGTCTGGCCGGGTCCCAGTCCCAGCGCCTGGGCCAGGCCGGCGCCGATCTCGGCCTGACCCGAGCCGCGCAACCGGTGGCCGCTGGTCAGCGGCGGCGCCTCGAAGACGGTGTGATCGCCGGGATAGGCGACGACGTCGATCGTCTCCCCGAGCGAGAACGAGTCGACGGCCTGGACCTCGTAGCGCGGCGCCGCCGCCTGGACGCCGGGGATCCGGGCGACGTGCCGCGCCTGCGAGGCCGACAGCGACGCGGTCAGCTGGTATCGCTTGCCCAGCGCCCCCGGATCGGTCTCGAGCGAGCTCAGCGCAGAGGCCAGCGACAGCAGCAACAGCACGAACGCTGTCGAGAGCCCGAGCGTGATCACGGTGGCCAGCAGCCGGGCGCGGCGGGCACTGACCAACCGGGCGCCGAGCGCGGCGAGCCCGCCGCGGCGGTGGCGGATCACGGCGCCGGCCCGAGCCAGGCGGCCGGGGGCCGAGCCGGCGGATCCGGCCACGTCGGCCCCGCGCAGCAACCCCACCACGGGGCGGCGAGTGGCCCGCCAGGCCGGCCAGGCGGCCGCGGCCACCGGGATCAGCACGGCGGCGAGCCAGCCGCCGAGCAGCGGCAGCACGAGAGCGGCTTCAGGCGCGGGCTCGTTGAGCAGCGACAGCAGCCGCGAAGCCGGCCCGTAGGTGGCGATCGTCCCGGCCGCACATCCCAGCGCCGCGGCCGGAGCGGCCACCAGCGCGGCCTCCAGCGCCTGGGCCAGGGCGATGTGGCCGGCGGGGGCCCCGACCGCGCGCTGGACGCCGATCGCCGCCAACCGCCGCTGGACCTCGGCGCGGGCCGAGGCGGCCAGCATCGCCCCCGCGGTGGCCAGCGCGATCAGCGACAGTGCGACCAGCAAGTCGATGACGATCCCGGCCGCCTGGTCGAGCAGCACCCGCACGCCTGACCGGGTGGCGAAGCGCAGATCGTGCAGCCCGAAGCTCGAGGCCCGGGCCTGGACCAGCACCTGATCCAGGTAGCGCGGGTTGCGCAGCCAGATCTCGGCGTAGTTGACCTGGGGGTCGGCCTCACGGCCAAAGCGGGCGTCGATCGCCGCCCGGGACACGTAAAAGCGCGGCTTGGCGAGCGGATAGCCGACGTTGTCAGGCGCCTCGACGAACCCGACGACCCGCTGAGGGCCCAGCCCCCCGACGGCAAACGCGCGGCCGAGCTCGACGCCCCAGGCCTGGGCGAACGCGCGCTCGACGAGGACCTCGGAGCCGCGCGAGCGCAGATCGCGGCCGGCGACCACCGCGTAGCCGCGCCGGGGGCCCGACCCCACGACCTCGGCCACCGCGTCGTGGCGGCGCCGGCCGGCAAACCCGATCCCGACGTTCGTCAGCTCCGAGCGAGTGGCGAAGCCGGCCAGGTCAGGGAGGGCGGAGATCCGCTGCGCCACCGTGGAGCGCGACTGGGGGTCGAAGCGCACGATCACGTCGGGCAGTCCAGCCGCGCGCGCGGCCCGGTCAAAGCCGAGGCCGAGACCGTCGGCGATGACCAGCGCCGCCGACAGCATCGCCGCGGCGAGCGCGATGCCGAGCGCGGTGAGCAGCGAGCGACGGCGGCGCAGGCGCAGGCCCCGCCGGGCCTCGGCCAGCGCCGGCCCCAAGCGCGCGGTGATCACGGTGCGCGAGCCGGAAGCGGCGCGGGTGCTCCCAACCGGCCGTCGGTGAGGTGAAGCACGCGGTCGGCGATCGCCGCCGCCTCGGGCTCGTGGGTCACGATCACCACGGCCCGGCCGCGTAGTCCGCGCAGGAGCTCCAGCACGGCGGCGCCGTTCTCGGTGTCGAGGCTGCCGGTGGGTTCGTCGGCCAGCACCAGCTCGGGCCCGTTGACCAGCGCCCGGGCCAGAGCGAAGCGCTGCTGCTCGCCGCCCGAGAGCTCGTGGGGAAGGTGGTCGGCGACCGCGCTCAGCCCGAGCTCGTCGATCAGCCGGGCGGCCCGCCGCGCGCCACCGGCCGGCGCCCCCGGCAGGCGCGTGGGGAGCAGTACGTTCTCGGCTCCGCTGCACTCGTCGATGAGCTGGAACTGCTGAAAGACAAAGCCGACGTGGTGCAGCCGCAGGCGCGCCATGGCCCGGCCGCTGCGGCCGGTGAGGGGCTCGCCGGCGAGCTTGATCTGCCCGCTGTCAGGGCGGTCCAGCCCGCCGAGGACGTGCAGCAGCGTCGACTTCCCGCTGCCGGAGCGGCCCAGCACCGCGACCACCTCGTCTTCGGCCACCGACAGGCTGGCGCCGTCGAGCACCCGGCGCCGCGCGCGGCCGGCGCCGACCGTCTTCGTCAGGCCCTCAGCTTGCAGCACGGGCACGGCATCAACGTAGCGAGCGTGCCGTCGCTAGGGTGCGGTCCATGTTCGACCACGTGACCATCCGGGCCAGCGACCGCCAAGCCAGCCGCCGCTTCTATGAGACGGTTCTGTCGGCGATCGGGCTGGGCCCGCGGCGATCGGCTACCGGTCACGACCAGTGGTGGGAGTTCATGGTCGCCCAGGCCAGCGACGAGCGCCCGGTCACCCGGGGCGTCCACATCGCGTTCGTCACCCGCTCGCGCGATCAGGTCCGCACGTTCTGGGACGCCGGCGTCAAGGCCGGCTACACCAGCGACGGCGAACCGGGACCGCGCGAGCAATACGGCAGCGACTACTACGGAAGCTTCCTGCTCGATCCCGACGGCAACAGCGCCGAGGCGGTCTGGCTGGGCCGCCCGCGCCGGGGGGCCAACATCGTCGACCACGTTTGGCTCCGGGTGGCCGACCTGGAGGCCTCACGCCGGTTCTACGCCGCCGTCGCCCCGGCGCTGGGAGTGAAGCTGGGGGGCGAGCACCCGGAGCGGTTCTCGGTCCGCGGCGAAGACCGCTCGTTTGCCCTCGTCGCCGACGAGCGACCGGTCACCGAAAACCTCCACCTGGCCTTCCCGGTGGCCGGCAACGAGCAGGTTCACGCCTTTCACCGGGCAGCCGTCCAAGCCGGCTTTCCGTCAAACGGGGAGCCCGGCGAGCGGGCCGGCTACCACCCCGGCTACTACGCGGCGTTCGCGCTCGATCCCGATGGCAACAACATCGAGGCGGTCAACCACAACCGCTGATCGCCGACGATCTCGGCGAAGCGATCGAAGACGGGCCGCGCCGCGGCCATCTGAACCTCGAGCCGCCGCGCGCTCTGCGCTCGAAACGCGTCGGCGTCGTAGCCCGCGGCGGTGAGCTCGGCGATCCCCCTCGGCCCCGACATCCAGCCGTCGATCAGCATCGCAGCGTCGACCTCCAGGTGCATCTGACTTCCCCAGGCGGCGGGCCCGGCCCGGAACAGCGCGGTGCCCGGGGTGCCCGGGGTCTCGCCCAGCACCAGGGCGTCGTCCGGGGCTTGGATCATGTCCTCGTGCCACTTCATCGTGGCCAGGCCGGACGGCAGCCGGCTAAACAGCGGATCCTCGCGCGCGGCCGGCAGCAGCGACAGCTCTGCCCAGCCGACGTACATTCGCTCCATCGCGCGTACGCGCCCACCGGCGGCGACGGCCAGCAGCTGAGCCCCGAGGCATAGGCCGAGGATCGGAACGCCCTTGGCCAGACCCTCTTGCAGCAGCCTCACCTCGGCCTGGAGATGCTCGTCGCGCGGGACCTGGGTGGCGCTGGCTCTCCCGCCCAGCGAGACGATCCCGGCCAGCCCCTCGAGCGCCGGGGGCGGGGCCCCCTCGAGCGGATTCCAGTCGAGCACCGGACGGCCGGCGGCGGCGAAGCTCTGGCGCACCAGCCCGGCCCGGCGGCTCTCCATGTGGGTGATGATCAGCGCCGGCTTCATCGCTGCCGAGGATAGACAGGGCCCGGTGACGTGCAACGCTGTGGGGGTGCAATCGGTCGTCGTCTCGTTGCTGGCCGTGCTCAGCGGGGTCCTGGGAGCGCCATCCGGGCCGGGCGCGGTTCGGCGCTCGCCCGCGGTGAGCCCGGCGACAGCGACCGCCGCGCCCAAGCCGCGGATCGTCTGGGACCCGATCCCCTTCGGCGTCCGGCGCAAGGCCGAGACGGTGGCCTATGTGCGCCGCCATTACGGAAGCTTCATGAAGCCGACCTGGCGGCTGGTGAATCCGCGCGTGATCGTGATCCACTACACGGAGGCCAGCTACAGCTCGACGTTCAACACGTTCGCCACCGACCAGCCTGACTCCGAGCTGCACGAACTGCCGGCCACCTGCGCGCAGTTCGTGATCTCGACTGACGGCAGGATTCACCAGCTGGTCTCGCTTCAGACCATGTGCCGCCACACGGTGGGGCTCAACTGGACGGCGATCGGGATCGAGCACGTCGGCTTCAGCGACGCTCAGGTGCTGTCGGACCGGCGGCAGATGAGCTCGAGCCTGAGGCTGGTGCGCTGGCTGCGCTGTCGCTACGGGATCCAGGCGGGCAACGTGATCGGCCACAACGAGAGCCTCTCCAGCCCCTATCACCGCGAGGACGTGGCCAGGCTGCGCACCCAGACCCACGACGACTTCAGACGCGCCGATATGAACATCTACCGCCGCCGGCTGCGGGCGTTGGGCGGCTGCTAGCTGCAAGACTGCGGCCGATGAGCAGCGCCATCTCCAGGATCGCCGTGGTGGGCGCGGGGTTCATGGGCTCGGGGATTGCTGAATCGGTGGCCTCGGCCGGAGTCGACGTCACGATCTACGAGCCCGAGCAGGCTCCGCTTGACCGGTCCGCAACGGCGCTCGAGACATCGGTCGCCCGGGCCGTGTCACGCGACAAGATGACCCCCGAGGAGGCCGAGACGCTGATCGACCGGGTCGCCTATACGACCGCCTTTGATGATCTGGCCGGAGCCGACGCGGTGATCGAAGCGGTGGTCGAGGACCCGCGGGTCAAGGGCAAGCTGTTCGCCGAGCTCGACCGGCAGCTTCCCGAGGCTCAGTTTCTGGCTTCCAACACCTCGTCGATCCCGATCGCCGAGCTGGCGGCGTGGACCCAGCAGCCCGAGCGGGTGCTGGGCCTTCACTTCTTCTCGCCGGTGCCGGTCATGAGGCTGGTCGAGGTGGTGGTGGGACTCGACACCTCCGCGCAGACGGTCGACCGCGCCGAGGCGTTCGCCACCGAGATTCGCAAGCGGCCGATCCGGACCAAGGACCGCTCGGGGTTCATCGTCAACATGCTGCTGGTCCCCTACCTGATGGCGGCGGTGCGCATGTACGAAGACGGGTTCGCGTCGCGCGAGGACATCGACGAGGGGATGCGGCTGGGCTGCGGGCATCCCATGGGCCCGCTGACGCTGTGCGACTTCATCGGGCTCGACGTGCTCTACGCCGTCTGCGTGTCGCTGTATGAGGAATTCAAGCGGCCCGAGTACGCGCCGCCGCCGCTGCTCAAGCGGATGGTCGTGTCGGGCCACCACGGCCGCAAGGCCGGGCGCGGCTTCTACGCCTACGAGACCAGAAGCTGAGCGAACTGATGCTCAGCCCGCCGGGGGTGGGCTGGCGGAGCAGAAGCGCAGCGCAGCTATGGCCAGGGCCTGGGCGCAGGCCACGAGGTCCGCGACGGGCACCGATTCGGAGGCGGTGTGAGCCTGGTAGCAGTCGCCGGGGCCGAGGCAGATAGCGGGAATGCCGGCTTCGACGGTGAGGGTCGCACCGTCGTGCCAGTTGTCCATCCCGCCGATCCGAGCCGGTCGTCCGGTGGCGCGTGCTGCCCCCAGCGCCGTCGCGACGATGGCTGCGCGCGAGGGCCTGCAGTGATCGGCCTGGTTGCTCCATACGCAAGTGCTGTTGGTTATCCATCGGTTGAGACTCTAAGCTTGCTCGACAGCATCCGCAACCAGCGGTGTGGCGGTACGACGAGGGAGCAGCGATGAACGATTACGGCGCCGGTCAGGGTCTGTTGCAACGGCTCGACGAGGGGCCGGTGGTCTGTGCGGAGGGCTACCTGTTCGAGCTTGAGCGTCGGGGCTATCTGCAGGCCGGGGCGTTCGTCCCCGAGATCGTCCTCGACCGTCCCGATCTGGTCCGGGTGCTGCACGAGGAATTCGTCCACGCCGGCTCTGACGTCGTGCTGGCCTTCACCTACTACGGGCACCGGGAAAAACTGCGGGTGATCGGCAAGGAGGACCTGCTCGAGCCTCTGAATCGCGATGCCCTGACGCTGGCGATCGATGTGGCGCGGGACGCGGGCGCGCTCGCGGCCGGGGACCTATGCAACACGAACGCCTACGCTCCCGACGCCGCCTCGCGCCGTGTGGTGCGCGACATGTTCGAGGAGCAGGTGGAGTGGATCGCGCAAGCCGAGGTCGACTTCGTCGTCGCCGAAACGTTCTCATACGCCGCCGAAGCGCTGATCGCCCTCGACGCGATCAAGTCAGCCGGATTGACCGCCGTCGTCACGCTGGCCATCCACCAGGCCGAAGCCACCCGCGACGGCTGGAGCCCCGAGGAGGCCTGCCGGAGGCTGGCCGATGCCGGGGCGGACGTGGTGGGGCTGAACTGCATCCGCGGACCGCAGACGATGCTGCCCCTGATGGCGCGCATCAGACGGGCCGTCGACTGTCATGTGGCGGCACTGCCGGTTCCCTATCGCACCACCCCTGAGCAGCCCAGCTTCCAGTCGTTGCGTGACCCTGGGTGCGATTGCCTGCCCGGCGATCGCCCCTTCCCCACGGCGCTCGATCCGTTCACCTGCAACCGGTACGAGCTGGGGGCTTTCGCCCGCTCGGCACAGGAGCTGGGCATCAACTACCTGGGGGTCTGCTGCGGCGCCGGCGCCCACCACATCCGCAGCGTGGCCGAGGCACTGGGGCGGACTCCGCCGGCGAGCCGGTTCAGCCCTGACATGAGCAAACACGCATTCCTGGGCACCGACGCCCGGCTCAAGGAGCACAATCGAGCCTACGCCCGCGAGCTGTGACCGGCTCGCGCCCGGTCGGCCCGGGTTGGCATAGCGACAACTCCGGTTGCCTGTGAAGCGCTGGGGGTGTACGGTCAGCCAAGCGGCGGCTGGGATCCAGGTATCCGCCGCCTCAAACCAGGAGGAAGCGCGCACAATGCCATCCAGTGCCGGCCGTCTCAGCAAGCTTCGTGCCGATCGCTCGGAGGTCGAAAACCACTACGTCGACGAGTTGCTCGCCGGCCGTCTGGACCGACGCGAGTTCCTGCGGCGCGGAGCCACGGCCGGAATGTCGGCATCGGTCATGGCCGCTGTGCTCGCCGCGTGCGGGGGCGCCAACAACTCGAGTTCGTCCTCGGCTTCGGCCGGCGGTGGGGGGACGCCCAAGAAGGGCGGGACGCTGCGGATGGCCTCACAGACGCCGGCGACGGCGATCAACCCGCTGATCGTCGACGACGGTGGCGGCCTCTGCATGCTCGCCATGACGGGCGAGTTTCTGACCTTCGACAACAACCTGCTGCTCCGGTTGGAGCCGATGCTGGCCGCCAGTTGGAGCCACAACGGAGACGGCTCGGTTTGGACGTTCAAGCTGCGCCCGAACGTGAAGTTCCACAACGGCGCACCGCTGACCGCCGACGACGTCGTCTACACCTTCAAGCAGCTCGCGAATCCGAAGAACGCTTCCAACGCGCTCTCCACATTCACCGGAGTGCTGGGGCCCGCCGGGGTACGCAAGGTGGACGACACCACCGTCGCGTTCCACCTCGATTCACCCAACGGCAACTTCCCCTACCTGGTCTCGTCGGACAACTACAACGCGATCATCGTGCCTGCGGGCACCAACTTCGCCAAGTGGCAGAAGACGTTTGTCGGCACAGGACCGTTCAAGCTGCAGACCTACACCCAGAATGTCGGCGCGAACTTCGTCGCCAATCCGAACTACTGGGGGCCCAAGCCCTACCTGGACACGGTCCAGTACAAGTTCTTCGCCAGCCAGCCGCCTCAGATCCTGGCGCTGCAAGGCAACGATGTCGACGGCGTCGCCCAATTCGTGCCCTCTGGCGCCGAGTCGATCCTCAACAACTCGCAGTACACGATCATCAAGACCAAAGCGTCCAACCACCGCGAGATCTCGATGCGGACTGACCAGGCGCCCTTCACCGATGCCCGGGTGCGGCAGGCGATAGCGCTCAGCCTGAACCGACCGGGGATGGTCCAGGCGTTGCTCCACGGCCTCGGCACCGTCGCCAACGACAACCCGTTCGCGCCCAAGTTCGCGTCGACCGACACGACGGTGCCCCAGCGGGTGCAAGACATCTCCAAGGCCAAGCAGCTGCTGGCGGCCGCCGGCCATCCCAACGGGTTCAGCACCACGATGGCCGCCGACGTCTACGAGGAGATCGCCCAGCTGGCCCAGGTGGTCAAATCCGCAGCAGCGGCGATCGGCGTGAACATCAACCTCAGGGTCGAGAGCCAGTCGTCGTACTACGGGAAGGCCACCTTCGGCAATTCGGACTGGCTCGACAGCACGATGAGCATGGTCAACTACGGCGACCGCGGCGTCCCCAACGTATTCCTGGACGCTCCGCTGACCACCCACGGAGCGTGGAATGCGGCGCATTTCCATGACCCTGCCTACGACGCCCTGGTCAGGCAGTACACCGCGGCCATCGACCTGCAGACCCAGAGGACGATCGCCGGCAAGATCGAGCGCCTGCTGCTCGAGCAGACGCCGATCATCATCCCCTACTTCATCGACGGATTGACAGCGGTCACGCCGTCGGTCCACGGAGTCAATCCCACGGCGATCTCGCAGGTGTTCCTCGGCAAGACCTACAAGTCAGGCTGAGTCAGGCGGCGGACGGGCCAGAGGAGAGCCGGCGGGCCGTCACCGACCCGCCTAGAGGTCGCCCCCCTCGTCGATCAGCCGGGTCAGCTCCCGGCGCAGCATGGCCAGTCGGGCGTCACGGTTCAACGGCATCCGCCGGCGTCGCTCGCGAACCACGGCGAGGTCGAGCTTCGGCGTGACCGCGACCCACTCGTCATCTTCGGGGCCTTCGCAGACCATCTCACCGAGCGGGTCGACGATGTGCGAGCCACCCCAGAACTGAGCGCCACGCTCCTCTCCGACACGGTTGACGAACACCACGTAGCACTCGAACAGGCGCGCGTACAAGCGGGTGATGTCCCGCCAGTAGGCTCGAACATCCAGTTCGGGCGAGTCGCCGTGGGAACTGTTGGCGGGGACCAGCAGAAGCTCGGCGCCGTCCTGGATGGCGACGAAGGCGAGGGCCGGCTGCCAGGCGTCGTTGCAGACGAGCAGCGCGGCCCGCCCGAAGCGGGTATCGAAGGCCCGCATCGCCGTGCCGGCGCTGAAGTGCTTGCGCTCCTCCCAGCCGTGGTAGGTCGGCAGATAGAGCTTGCGATGGACGTGCTGCACGACCCCCTCGTCGATGAAGCTGACACTGTTGTACACGCGGCTGGCCGGCCCGAGCTCCGGAAATCCCACCGCCACCGCACAGCCCCCGGGGGCGCCCCCCAAGGCGGTCAGGGCTGGGTCATGGGCAGCGAGGGCGAGCGGCGCGTCGACGGCACCGACCGCGTAGCCGCTGAGGCATAGCTCGGGCGCCACCACCAGATCCGCGCCGTCCGCGGCGGCCCGGCCGATCGCGGCCCGCACCCGGTTCAGGTTGGTCTCGACGTCGCCGAGCTTCACGTCGATCTGGGCGAGGCCGATCCGCATCGGTCAGTTTCCCCGGAGGCCGAGCGAGCGACGATCCTTGCTCTGGCTCCTCATCGATGCGAGGCTACCAACCGTGGTTGCACCCAGAGCAACGAGCTTGAAGCGTGGCACGGCGATCCTGATCGCGCTGGGAGGCGAGGAGGCGGTCGATGGCGAAGGGCTGGGAGTGGTCCGGATCGCGCAGCTCGTCGGCTACGAGAAGAGCCAGGTATCGCGCGCGCTGGCCGCGCTCGCCGAGAGTGGCCTGGTCGACCGCGATCCCGTCACCCGCGCCTATCGGCTGGGCTGGCGCTTCTTCGCGCTGGCGGCCCGTTCCGGGCGCCCGCGGCTGATGCAGCTGGCGCCGACGGTCCTGGGCCAGCTGGTGGCCGACCTCGGCGAGACCGCCCACCTATCGGTTCTCCAGGGCACCGACGTGCTGACCCTGCTTTCCGAGGCGCCGTCCTCGGCGATCAAGGCCCACGGCTGGAGCGGTCGCACGGTTCCGGCCAGCTGCACCTCGTCCGGGCGCGCCCTGCTGTTCGACCACGACGTGCCGGCGCTGGAAGCGCTGTTCGGTGCCAGCACCCTGGAGCGCCGGCGCCCGCGCGGGCCCGCGACGGTCGCTCAGCTGCATCGCCGTATCCGCTCCGCTCGGGCCCGCGGCTACGCGGTGGTCGACGAGGAGTTCGAGGCCGGCCTGGTCGGCACCGCCGCCCCGGTACGCGACTTCTCGGGGCGGATCATCGCGGCGATCAACGTGTCCGGGCCCAAGTTCCGCCTCGGCAAGCGGCTGCCGCTGGCCGGCGCCGCGGTGCGCCGGGGGGCGGGGTGGTTGTCGGAGGAGATGGTGAGCGCGCCGGGGGCGTCCGGAGCGTCTGCGGGCTTGAGCGCCGACCGCCCACACCCCTGAGCCCCGCCGACCGGCTCGATCAAGTCACCAGGCGCAGCAGCGCGGTGACCGCCGCCGCGGCGATCACCACCACGGCCAGCGGCGCCCGCAGCCACAGGGCGACTGCCGCTGCCACCAGCCCCGCGGCGCGAGCGTCGACGGAGATCGTGTGGCCGTGTCCCCCGGTCGTCTCGGTGACCACCAGGGCCGCCAGCAGCGCCGGCGCCAGCAGCGGGATGACCCGCGCCAGCAGCGGCGGGAGCTCCCGGCCGCCGAAGACCAGCGGGCCGAAGGCCTTGATCGCTCCCGTGGCCAGGGTCAGGCCGGCCACGGTGATCCAGACGGTGGCGCTCACTGCGCCCGGCTCCCGGGCGGAGAGCGCAGCCCGATCAGGGCGGCCAGGGCAGCGGCGATGATCGGGACTCCCGCCGGCGCGAACGGCTCGAGCACCAACGCGATCAGGGCGCCGAGGAGCGCGACCGTGCGCGCCCCCGATCGACGCAGCTCCACGAACAGAAGGCCGAGGAAGAAGGCCGGGAAGATTGCGTCGAGCCCGAGCTTGCCGGGATCTCCGATGACCCCTCCGGCGGCCACGCCGACGATCGTGCCGATGACCCAGGCCGGATACTGGATCGCGGTGGCCCCGAGCAGGAAGTCGACGTCGAACCTTCCCCCGCCGCGATTGGCCATCGCCCAGGAGGCGTCGACCAGCGCCTGGCCCCGCAGGGCACGCAGCCAGCCGCGGTGGCGAAGCCACGGAGCGATGGCAATCCCCATCGGCACGAAGCGCAGGTTGAGCAGAAACCCGGCGACGATCGCCGGCAGCGCCCCGCCCCCGGCCGACAGCACCGCCAGAGCGGCGAACTGGGCCGAGCCGGCGAACACGGTGATCGACATCACGATCGCCGCCGCCGCCCCCATCACCGGCCGGGCCAGGACGCCGAACGAGATCCCCACGATCCCGGAGGCGATGGCGTAGGGGACGCCGGCCCGCAGGCCGGACGCCAACGAGCCGCGTCCGGCTTCCGGGCTGGGCACGCGGCAAGCTTAGTGTCGCGCCGGCGACACCTTCCCGCCGGGTCCGCTAAACCGCGACCGGCGCGTCCCGGGTGCTCCGGGAGGCCCCGACCGAGGCCAGGATCACCAGGGCGATCCCGGCGACGGCGCGCAGCTCGAGCTGCTGGCCGAGCACGATCAGCCCCGCCAGCGCGGCCATGGCGGGCTCGATGCTCATCAGCACCCCGAACACCGGCGGCGCGATCCGCCGCAGCGCCTCCAGCTCGAGCGAGTACGGGATCGCCGAGGAGAGCATCCCCACCGCGGCGCCGACCAGCAGCACGTGCAGTCCGAGGAGATGGCCGCCGGCCTGCGCGATCCCGAAGGGAAGCGCCACCACAGAGGCCACCGCCATCGCCAGCGCCAGTCCCGCGCCGCCGCGGAAGGCCCGCCCGATCCGGGCGTTGAGCAGGATATAGCTGGCCCAGAACGCCCCCGCGGCCAGCGCGTACACGACGCCGAGCCCGTCCAGGTGGCCGGTCCCGCCCCGGGTTAGGGCCAGGATGCCGGCGGCGGCGAGCCCGGCCCAGACCAGGTCGATCGCCCGGCGCGAGCCGCCGACGGCCACGGCGAGCGGACCCACGAACTCGATCGTGACCGCGATACCGAGCGGGATCCGGTCAAGCGCCTCGTAGAAGCACAGGTTCATTGCGGCCAGGGTCAGCCCCATCGCGCCGACGAGCAGCAGCTCGTGCCGGGTCCGACGGCGCAGGCGCGGGCGCCACAGCGCCAGCAGGACGATCCCGGCCGAGACCAGACGCAGCGTCACCGCGCCGGCCGGTCCGACCCGGGCAAACAGCGTGTCGGCCAGGGCCGAGCCGAACTGCACCGAGGCGATCGCGCCGACGACCAGGACGCCGGACGGCGTGCGCGAGATCAAGCCGCGGCCGCCGAGGAGGTCCCGGTCAACAGCTCGAGGTAGCCGTCGGCGATCTCCTCGGGGCTGAGCTGCCCCCGGGCTCGGTACCACTGCGGCGTGTGGTTGACCATGCCCAGCAGGGCCATCAGGGCCAGGCGCGCCTCGGGTCCCGAGCCGGCGAGGCCGGCGCGCTCCAGTGCTCCCTGCACCAGCCGCTCAAACGCCTTGCGGCTGTCGCGCACCGCGCGCCACTTGGCCCCGGTCTCGATCGCGTGGCGCTCCTGCTGGAAGACCAGCATGTGGTCGCGGTAGCGGATGACGTTGGCCACCCACATCCTGACCAGCGCGCGCAGCTGCACGTCGGGCGGGTCCTCGCCGAGCATCAGCTCCCGGGCCCGTTGCAAAAGCGGCTCCATCAGCTGGTCGCAGATCTCGATCAGCAACTGCTCCTTGCTGCCGAAGTAGTGATACAGCGCGCCGGTGGCCAGCCCCATCGACGCCGCCAGGTCCTGCATGGTGGTCGAGTCATAGCCCTGCCGCGCGAACACCCTGGCCGCGGCCGAGACCATCTCCTGGCGCCGCCGGTCGTAACGCTTGCGCAGCGCGGGTCTGGTCGGTCGGGCGGCCACCCCGCGGATTGTAGACCGCGGAGCCCAAGGAAAAGCGAAGCGCGGTTCGAACTCCGAATAGCCGTTCGGTATAGTGCCGGAGCATCGTGCAGTTCGATCTCGACGACGACACCACGCTCCTGCAGCGCACGGTACGGGAGTTCGCGCAGGCCGAGGTGGCTCCGGCGGCGGGCGAGCTGGACCGCACCAAGTCGTTTCCGTACGAGATCGTGGCCAAGATGGCCGGGCTGGGTTGGATGGGGATCCCGTTCCCGGAGGCTGTCGGCGGCGCGGGCGGCTCGACGCTGCAGTACGCGATCGCCGTCGAGGAGCTGACCCGCGTCGACTCGAGCGTCGCGATCACCCTGTGTGCCCACACCTCCCTGGGCACCCAGCCGATCTATCTCTACGGATCCGATGAGCAGAAGCGAGAGTGGCTGCCGCGGCTGTGCTCAGGGGAGATCCTGGGCGCGTTCGGGCTGACCGAGCCCGAGGCCGGCTCGGACGCCGGCAACACCCGCACCCGGGCCAAGCTGGTCGACGGGGAGTGGGTGATCGACGGCGCCAAGCAGTTCATCACCAACGCCGGCACCGACATCTCCGGCGTGGTCTGCATCACGGCGCGGACCGGGGACTCCGGCCACCCCGACGAGATCTCGAACCTGATCGTCGCCAACGGGACCCCCGGCTACGAGCAGGCCGAGCCGTATCGCAAGATGGGGTGGAACGCTTCGGATACCCGCCCGCTGACGTTCACCGACTGCCACGTCCCCGAGGCGAATCTCCTCGGACACCGCGGCGCCGGCTTCAGGCAGTTTTTGCAGGTGCTCGACATCGGCCGGATCGGCGTGGCGGCGATGGGGGTGGGGCTGGCCCAGGGCGCCCTCGATCAGGCGCTCGCCTACGCCCTGCAGCGGCGGGCGTTCGGTCGCCCGATCGCCAAGTTCCAGACGATCCAGGCCAAGCTCGCCGACCTGGTGACCGAGCTCGAGAGCGCGCGGCTGTTGACCTACAAGGCGGCCTGGCTCAAGGACCAGGGGCGTCCGTTCGCGCTCACCGCCGCCCAGGCCAAGCTCAAGACGGGACGGCTGGCCGTCCGGGCCACCGAGGAGGCGGTCCAGATCCACGGTGGCTACGGGTACATCGAGGAGTATCCGGTCTGCCGCTTCTACCGCGACGCCAAGATCCTCACGATCGGGGAGGGCACCGACGAGGTGCAGCAGATGGTGATCGCGCGGGCCCTGGGGGCATGAGCGCCGCCGCCGACCCGCCGGTGGCGCGAGCGCGGATCCGCGAGGTGGGACCGCGCGACGGCTTTCAGAACGAGCCCGAAGTGGTCCCCACCGAGGTCAAGGTGCAGTTGATCGACGCGCTGGCGCGGACCGGGATATCCCGCCTGGAGATCACCAGCTTCGTGCGGGCGGACGTGATCCCGCAGCTCGCCGACGCCGCCGAGGTGCTGCAGCGAGTCGATATCCCCGATGGGGTCAGCCGGTCGGTGCTGATCCCGAACCTGCGCGGGCTCGAGAACGCCCTCGAAATCCGCCACCGCTTCGACGAGATCAACGTCTTCCTGTCGGCCACGGAGACCCACAACCTAAAGAACGTGGGACGGTCGGTCGAGGAGTCGCTGAGCGGCTTGGAGCAGGTGCTGCCCCGGGCCCGGGAGGCCGGGCTGCGCTGCGAGGGCGTGATCAGCGTTTCCTTCGGGTGCCCGTACGAGGGCCCGGTGGCGCCCGGGACGGTGTTCGCGATCGCCGAGCGCCTGGCCGCCGCAGGCGCGCAGGAGATCGGATTCGGCGATACCACCGGGATGGCCAACCCCCGCCAGGTCAAGGAGTTCTTCTGCGCCGCGCGCCGGCGGCTGCCCGGGATCGAGCTGACCGCGCACTTTCACAACACGCGCGGCCAGGGGCTGGCCAACGTGTACGCCGCCCTGGAGGCCGGGATCGAGTCGTTCGAGTCGAGCTTCGGCGAGCTCGGCGGCTGCCCCGTCCCGCCCGGGGCGACCGGGAACGTCGCCACCGAGGACGTGGTCTCGATGCTGCACGAGATCGGGGTGCAGACGGGGATTGACCTGGTGGCCCTGATCGCCTGCACGCGGACGCTGCAGCGGTATCTGGGGCGCCCCCTGGGCAGCCACACGCTGGTCGCCGGCCCGGTCGACTGGCAACCCTGACCGTCATGTTCGACGCCGTGCTGATCGCCAACCGGGGGGAGATCGCGCGCCGGGTGATCCGGACGCTCAGCCGCCTCGGGGTGCACTCGGTGGCGATCTACACCGACGCCGACCGCGACGCCCCCCACGTACGCGAGGCCGACCAGGCGGTCCGCGTCGCCTCCTACCTCGAGATCGCCGAGGTGATGCTGGCCGCTCGCGCCACCGGCGCCGGCGCGCTACATCCCGGCTACGGCTTTCTGTCTGAGCACCCGGAACTGGCCCGGGCCTGCGCCGCGGCCGGCGTGGTGTTCGTGGGCCCCCCGGCGCAGGCCAGCGCGCTGATGGGCGACAAGCTGCGGGCCAAGGACGCGGCGCGCCAGGCCGGCGTCCCGGTGGTGCCCTCGTTCACCGCCGAGGAGGCCAGGCACGCGGACTATCCGCTGCTGGTCAAGGCCGCCGCGGGAGGCGGCGGGCGCGGGATGCGGGTGGTGCAAAGCGCCGATGGGCTCGATGCCGCGCTTCAGTCGGCGCGCCGTGAGGCCCGCGCCGGCTTCGGCGATGACCGGGTGTTCATCGAGCGCTTCCTGCCCCGGGCGCGGCACCTGGAGGTGCAGGTGATCGCCGATGGCCACGGCAACGTCATTCACCTCGGCGAGCGCGAGTGCTCGCTGCAGCGCCGCCATCAGAAGCTGATCGAGGAGTCGCCGTCACCGGTCGTGGGCCCCGAGCTGCGAGCCCTCCTCGGGGCCGAGGCGGTGGCGCTGGCGCGGGCGGGCGGGTACGTCAACGCGGGCACGGTGGAGTTCATCGCCGACTTCACCGATCCCGGCGAGCACTACTTCTTGGAGATGAACGCCCGGCTGCAGGTCGAGCATCCGGTCACCGAGCTGGTCTGCGGGGTTGACCTGGTCGAGTTGCAGCTGCGGGTGGCCGCCGGCGAGCCGCTGCCGATCACCCAGGACGATGTCGAGCTGACCGGGCACGCGATCGAGGCGCGGATCAACGCCGAGGATGCGGCGCGCGACTTCTTCCCCGCTGCCGGCCGGATACTGGCCTACCACCGGCCCGCCGGGGCCCGAGTCGACGACGGCATCGAGCCCGGAAGCGAGGTCGGGACGGCCTATGACTCGATGCTGGCCAAGGTGATCGTCCACGGCGAGGACCGCCAGGCCGCGCTGACCAAGCTCGAGCGGGCGCTGGGCGAGACGTCGATACTCGGCGTGACCACCACCACCGGCTTTCTGCGCTGGCTGCTGGCCAGCGACGACGTCCGCGCCGGCCGAATCGACACCGAGCTGATCGGACGGCTGCCCGCCATCTCGCCTCCGCTGACCGCCGAGGAGGTGGCCCGAACAGCGGCGCTGATCGTCCTGGCGCTGAGCGAGGAGCAGCGCACCGACGACCCGTTCGCGCGGGTGGACGGCTGGCGGCTGAGCGGCCGCCGCGGGCAGTCCTGGTGGCATCTGGCCGTCGGAGGGGGCGAGCCGGTGCAGATCGCCGTCTCCGCTGACGACCTCGCCGTGCAGCGGATCGGCCCCGAGAGCTTCGCCGTCACCGCCGGCGACGGCCGCAGACGCCAGTGGTCCTATGCCGTCGATCGCGACCAGATCTGGCTGGGCACCGGCGGCTGGGCCTGGCCGGTGCGCCGCCACGACTCAGCCGCCGCGGGCGAGGCGCTCTCAGACGGAGCGCTGCGGGCCCCGATGCCGGGACAGGTGCTGGTGGTATCGACCGCGGTCGGGCAGACGGTGTCGGCGGGCGACCCGCTGGTGGTGCTGGAATCGATGAAGATGGAGCTGGTGATGACCGCGCCGGTCGACGGCGAGGTGGCCGAGCTGAGCGTGGCGGTCGGCGACAGGGTCGCCGTCGACCAGCCGCTGGCCCGGGTGGAGGTCTCGGATTGACCGTCCTGCGCACCGCGCTGCACCCAGCCTCCGACGAGTTCAGGGCCAACGCCGAGGCCGGCGAGGCCCTGGCCGCCGAGCTGCGCCGCCAGCTCGATCGCGTGGCCCGCGGCGGCGGCGAGCGCGCCCGCGAGCGACACCTCAGCCGCGGCAAGCTGCTGCCCCGGGAACGGGTCGAGCGCCTGCTGGATCCCGGGGCCCCGTTGCTGGAGCTGTCTCCGCTGGCCGCGCACGGCCTGTACGACGACGAGGCCCCGGGGGCCGGGATCATCACTGGCATCGGGCGCGTCTGCGGGCGCGAGGTGGTGATCGTCGCCAACGACGCCACCGTGAAGGGTGGCACGTACTACCCGATGACGGTCAAGAAGCACCTGCGCGCCCCGGAGGTGGCGGTGCAGAACCGGCTGCCCTGCATCTACCTGGTCGACTCCGGCGGAGCCTTCCTACCGCGCCAGGACGAGGTGTTCCCCGACCGTGAGCACTTCGGGCGGATCTTCTTTAACCAGGCCACGATGTCGGCGGCCGGGATCCCGCAGATCGCCGCGGTGATGGGATCGTGCACCGCCGGCGGCGCCTACGTCCCGGCGATGAGCGACGAGGCGGTGATCGTGCGAAACCAGGGGACGATCTTCCTGGGCGGGCCGCCGCTGGTCAAGGCGGCGACCGGCGAGGAGGTCACGGCCGAGGAGCTCGGCGGCGGTGAGCTTCACTCCCGGATCTCCGGGGTCACCGATCACCTGGCCGAGGACGACCCGCACGCCCTGCAGATCGTCCGTGAGATCGTGGCCACGCTGGCGGCGAAGCCGCCGCCGCCGTGGCGGCGGATCGCCGCCGAGCCTCCGGCGGTCGATCCCGCCACCCTGCTGGGGGTGATCCCGCCTGACGTGCGAAAGCCCTACGACGCCCGGGAAGTGATCGCCAGAATCGTCGACGGGTCCCGGTTTCAGGAGTTCAAGGAGCTCTACGGACCGACGCTGGTGTGCGGCTTTGCCCACGTCCACGGCCACCCGGTGGGGATCCTGGCCAACAACGGGATCCTGTTCTCCGAGAGCGCGCTGAAGGGTGCGCACTTCATCGAGCTCTGTGACCAGCGGCGGATCCCGCTGGTGTTCCTGCAGAACATCACCGGGTTCATGGTCGGCCGCGACTACGAGGCCGGCGGGATCGCCAAGCACGGCGCCAAGCTGGTCACGGCGGTGTCCACGGCGCGGGTGCCGAAGCT
>DASXJY010000164.1:0-2082 GCA_036497115.1 Solirubrobacteraceae bacterium | reverse complement strand
CGCTGGCCGAGGCGGCGCGGGCGGAGCTCGTCGCCACCGGGGCGCGGCCGCGGCGCACGTCGCTGCGGGGCCCGGGGGCGCTCACCCCGGCGGAGCTGCGCACGGCTCAGATGGCAGCCTCGGGACTGAGCAACCGCGAGGTCGCCCAGGCGCTGTTCGTGTCCACCAAGACCGTGGAGACCCAGCTGTCGCAGGCGTACGCGAAGCTCGGCATCGGCTCGCGCGCGGAGCTGGCGCACGCGCTCAGCGGCGGAGCGGGGGCAAACGTCAGGGACGGCGCGACAAAAGATCAGGGTCTTTCCTGATGCGCTGAGCGCCCGCCTCCGGCACCCTGACCGGCAATGAATCAGGGCGCAGTAGTGGAGGTCATCGTGCAGATCGGGCACAGCGACGGGACCGTCAGCGGACAGGTCACGGCGCCGGGGGCACCAGAAGCCGAGTTCTTCGGCTGGCTGGAGTTGATGGACCGACTGGAACGAGCGTTGGACCGACAGGAGGCAATCACCAGTCAGAGCCGCTCCGGCACGGACGCGGAGAAGGGAGAGCAGGCGTAGTGACCATTCTGTTCAGGGGCAAGCGAGTGGGGCTCTCGGCTCTGACTGCGACGGCGCTGGCACTGGGAGTCGCGGCATGCGGCTCGAGCAGTGGCGGCGGGACGCAGTCGGCCTCCTCCTCGGCCGCACCCGCGGCCACGACCAGCAGTGCGGCGACCAGCAGCGCGGCAGCGGCCACGTCGACAACGGCCGCCGGCACCAGCAGCGCAGCGGCGAACGCCAGCGGCGCGACCGCGGCGCCCGGCACCAGTCTGAAGACCGGTGCCAGCGCGACGGTCCCGTTCGCGACGACGCTGAAGTCCGGCAAGGCCGGGCCCACCTACAAGCTGAAGGTCCAGGTGCAGTCGATGACGAAGGGGTCGCTCGCCGACTTCAACGGGATCCAGCTCGACGCCACCGAGAAGGCGAGCACCCCGTACTACGCCAAGGCGACGATCACCAACGTGGGGCCGGGCAAGATCAACACCACCGACAGCGATCCGGGGATCCAGATCGAGGGCGTCGACAAGACCGGACAGACGCAGCAGAGCGTCACCTTCTTCGGTGACTTCCCCAAGTGCGACGAGAAGTCCGCGCCCAACCCGATGGGCGTCGGCTCGAGCTTTGAGACGTGCCTGACCTTCCTGGTACCCGGGGGCATCACGAAGGTCGCGTACACCGGGACCGAGAGCTACATCGACAAGCCGGTGACCTGGTCGCCGTAGTCGATGAACCGGGAGGGCGGCGCCTGCGCTGGCGCCGCCCACCCGGGCTCTGGGCCCGGCGGGGAGCGCCACGAGGCGGAGCGATTTAAGGCTGTGGGAGGTATTGCCTCTCACACATCGGGCAAGGAAAACAGGTCGTGGTAGATGTTGCTCGCTGGAGAGGCAGAATTTCCCACGACCCCGGCAGGACCCGGTTCAGAGGCCTCACACGCCTCCCTCTGTATTAGGTGAAACGTCTCACCAGAGACCGCTACGCGCTACCGGATGACCGGCTCGCTCGCCCCCAATAGCGCCAGGGACCGCCGATCGGGCATCCCCTCCCAGTCACCGGAGACGGTGACCGCGCACGCGCCGGCGGCCACGGCGGTGGCCAGGCGCACGGCCGGCTCGGCCCCGCTCATGAGCTCCGCCAGGTAGCCGGCGACGCACGCGTCGCCCGCGCCGACGGTGTCCACCACGGCCACGGCCGGCGCCGGCTGCTCGATCGTCACCCCGTCGATGCGGGCCAGGCAGCCCTCGGCACCCCGCTTGACGATCACCTGCGCGGGACCGAGTGACTCGAGGGCGAGCGCAGCCTGGAGCGGGTCGGCGGTCGCGGTGATGATCTCGGCCTCGAGCTCGCCGGCGAACACGACGTCGGCGCGGCGCACCGCGGCCTCGAGCGCCGGCGCCGCCTCATCGGGCGACCACAGCGCGCTGCGGTAGTTGAGGTCGAAGCTGACGGTCACCCCGGCGTCGCGGGCCACGTCCACCGCGTGGGCGATCGCGGCTGCCGGTCCGGGGCCGAGAGCGGGGGTGATCCCGGTGCTATGCAGGACCGAGGC
>DASXJY010000163.1:0-4711 GCA_036497115.1 Solirubrobacteraceae bacterium | reverse complement strand
AGGCTCCCGGTAGCCCCGACCGATCCGTGGAAAATTTGGCCTGCTCCGGATTTATTTTCCACGGAGTGCACGTCAGGCAGCCGAGTCGTGGAAAACCCTCCGCCGACCAGCAAACTTTCCACATCGACGGCGCCCGCCGGGGGGTGCCGGCCGTCGCCAGACTCGGGGCGTGGGTGACCCACCGCTGGGACGTAGCCGTCCGCAGACTCCGGCGTGTGTGACCCACCAAGCGCCCGCCCCGCCCAAGCCCAAGTCCAAGGCCAAGCCAAGCCCAAGGCCAAGCCAAGCCCAAGCCCAGGCCCAACCCCAGGCGGCTGCCCCGCCCCAAGCGCGCCCCGCAACTACCGGCGACTAGGGCTGCAGCAGATCGCTGCTGGAGTTCTGACGCTGGCGGCCGATGTGGACCGAGGCGGCGCGGATCGACGATGGCGCCGATAGCGACGCGTCGGTGCTCCCATGGGCGGCGGTGGCGATCGTGTAGTTCCCAGGCTTGAAGTTGACCTGGACCTCGGTGGTGCCCTGGGGATTGATCGGGGCGGTGCTGGCCAGCGGGTGGCTCTGGCCGGACTTGGAGATGGCCAGCGCCTCGGACTTGCTGGCCTGGTTGGTGACGACGAAGACCACCGGCCCGGCGCCGACCGAGGCGGGAGAGACAGAGACCTTGGAATCGCTGACGTAGACGCTCAGGTTGATCGGCGAGGGAGGTCGCACCTGGGAGGCCGCTTTGCCGCCACCACCGCCGCAGGCGGTAACCGCAATTACCGTGGCACCGAGAATCCCGATCATCCTGATGCGGTGCGTTGGTTCGATCCGGCTCTCCTCTCCGCGATCCCTGGTGCCGACCTTCAGACTGCGAACACGGCTCGGCCGGGCGCGAACCCTACCCAACGCCAAGCCGGGCTGCTAGTCCGCGTCAGGCAGCCGAAGTCGTCAAAGACTCCCGCTCCTGCTCGATTCGCCGCAATTCAGTCTGAAGTTGGCTCCAGGACTCAGACTCGGCGCGCTCGTATTCGTCACCGGTCAGCTCACGCAGGCGCTCGCTGTAGGTGCTCCATGCCTGGCGGGTACCCGCCTCTAGCTCGCGGAGCTGTTCGGTTTCTGGGGCGACGGACGTCAACTGAGGACTCCTTCCCTAGTGGGCCATGCCGATGCTACCCGCAGTTGCGGTCATCAAGCAGGCCTATATCTTGGTTTTTCTGCGCCGGGCCGAGCGAGCGGACACGATCTTCCGCGCCCCGGGACCCGGGCGACGGCACGGCGTCCGGGCGCCAGCCTGCAAGCTCTCCTGCGCTACGTCCGGTGCTAGGCGTATCACGGGCGAGGTGCAGTTGCTGTCAGCACCGATCGCCAGCGCCGAGTTCATTGCCCTCGACACCGAGACCAACGGCCTGGCCGGAGACGACTGCGAGCTGACCGAGGTCGGCGCCGTGCTGGTCGGCGGCGGAGAGCTCCACGACCGGTGGAGCTCACTGGTTCAGACCAGCGCGCCGCTGCGCCGGGGGATCCAGCGCTTCACCGGCATCACCCAGGCGATGGTCGACGGCGCGCCCCGGCTGGAGGCGGTCCTGCCGACGGTGCGCGACCTGCTCGACGGCCGGGTCATGGTGGCCCACAACGCGCCCTTTGACCGCCGCGTCCTGCGCCAGGCGTTTGCCCGGATCGGGCTGGAGTGGCCCGATCCGCCGGTCATCTGCACCGCGGCCCTGGCCCGCTCCATGCTCCCGCTGCAGCGACAGCGCGGACTGGGGGTGCTCGCCGGCGCGCTGGGGATCGAGGTTCACCAGGCCCACCGGGCGCTCGCCGACGCCGAGACCTGCGCGCGCGTCCTGTGCGCGCTGTTCCCGCGCTTGTGCGCCCACGCCTCCTCGGTCGCCGACGCCCTGGCGCTGCTCTCGCCACGCCGCCGGGCCAAGCGCGCCTCCGCCCACAAGCCGGCGGTGGCCCACGGCTTTCCCGGCCGCGACCAGCCCGAGTTCGCCGAACTGCCCCGGGACCCCGGCGTCTACCTGTTCCGCGATGACTCGGGCCGGGTGCTCTACGTCGGCAAGTCGATATCGATCCGCAGCCGGGCCCGCGCCCACTTCGCGCCGTCGACCGCGCCGGCCGGCTGGACCGCTCACGCCGCGGTCGTCGACTACCGGGTGACGCGGTCAGAGCTCGCCGCGCTGGTGCTGGAGAACCGGCTGATCAAGGAGCTGCGCCCGCCGGGCAACAAGCGCCTGAACAAGCGCGACGACCGGCTCGTCTACATCCGCTGCCGGTTCGACATCCCGTTTCCGATCCTGGAGGTGGCGCCCGACCCGGCCGCCGGGCACGCTGTGACGATCGGGCCGCTGCGCGGCCGCCGGCTGGCCCTCGAGCTGGTCGAGCAGCTGGACTCGCTGTTCGGCCTGCGCCACTGCGGCCGGCGCCTGCCCCGTCGTGACCATCCCTCCGCCTACGGGCAGATGGGGCGCTGCCTGTCGCCGTGCCTGGGCGACCTGGATCCCAACCTGTATCGCCGGCGGCTCGACGAGGTGCTGCGTCTGTTCGTCAGCGAGGGCCACGACGCGGATCCGGGTCGGCTGGCCGGCGCGCCGCTGCTTGACCACGTCGAGGCTCAGATGCGCGCTGCCGCCGCGCGCCAGCACTACGAGCGGGCGGCTTCGCTGAGGCGGAGATTCCGGCGTCTGAAGACCGTCCTCGAGCGCCTCGGCGGGCTGCTCGAGGCGACCCACGCTCGCCCCCGGTTGCTAGTGGCGCGCCACCCCACGGGCTCTGAGCTGGACGGCTTCTGGCTGGCCGGGGGGCGACTGGTCGACTGGGGTCCGCTCGACTGGGGTCCGCTCGACCACGACCTCGAGCAGCTCAAAGCCAGAACCGCCGCCGCGCTGAAGCGCGCCGGCCGGATCGGTGAGCTCGGCGCCCACGTACCCCCCGACGAGGTCGACGAGGTCCGGATCGTCGGCGGCTGGCTGGCCTCACATCCCGACGCGGCGCAGCTGCCGTTGCGCCCAGCCCCCGACGACGCGACCCTGCAAGCCTTCCTCGCGCAGAGCGCCTCAGCGCCCGAACGGGAGCTCGACCACGACGGCCTTGATCTCGTCGGCGCCGACCGTGACCTGTGAGCCGGGTGGCGCCTCTCGGCGGATCAGGGCCAGTCCCACCGGGCCGAGCGACGGTGACTCGGCCACGCTGCCCAGGTGGCCCACTTTGCGCTCGCCGAAGGTGATCTCGTCGCCGGTCTGTGCCGCAAGCGACAGCCGCAACCCGCGCAAGCTGCGGTTCGGCTTGCCCCGGTAGAACAGGCGGGCGACCGTCTCCTGCCCCACGTAGCAGCCCTTGGTGAACGAGACGGCGCGGGAGTTGAGATCGGCCTCCTGCGGGATCACCGTGTCGTCGAGGTCGATCCCGTAGCGCGGGCGGCCGTGCTCGACGCGGACCACCTCGGCGGCGGTCTCCGTGACGGCAACCGCGCCGCTGCCCCGCAGGGCGTCGATCAGCGCCGCGGTCTCGGCGCCGTCGCACAACAGGTCGATGCCGAGATCGGTGCGGACCGCCCGCACCGCGACTCCTCCAACCTCGCCGACCACGTGCGAGTGCTCGAGCTCGCCGGGCTCGAGGCCGCAGACCGCTCCCGCGGCCGGCCCCAGCAGCGAGATCAACCCGGTCTGGAGGGTCCGCTTGTGCAGCTCAACCGCGTAGCCGATGCTGAACCGGCGGATCATGTTGAAAAGCTCCTGGAGGGCGACCCGCTCGGTGTCAAGCAGGAGTTCGTCGGCGGTGTCGAGGATCCGCAGGTCGCCGAGCATCTTTCCCTTCGGGGTCAGGAACGCGGCGTAGCAGCCGGTTCCCGGGACCAGGGCTTCGACGTCGTTTGAAACCTGGCCCTGGAGAAAGGTCTTGGCCTGGTCGCCGGTCAGGGCCAGCTTGCCGCGCTCGGAGCGGTCGACCACGCCACAGCCCTCGGTGATCGCGGTGTACTGCGGGTCTGAGACGCCGACTGTGCTCACGCTCAACAGGATAGGGACCCCGAATCCGCGGCCTCGAACATCTCTGCGTGGCCTAAACAGCTACCTGCTGCTTGCCGAAGTCCAAATTTAGGGCTACCATAACCTGTAATGACGGTCAGCCACGACGCCGACACGCTGCGCTCCTCGGCGGTCGAGGACTACACCAAGGCGATCTACGCGCTGGAGACCGCCACCGACGACGCCAAAGCGGTCACCACCACTGCGCTGGCGGGGCGGCTCGGCGTCACCGCGGCCTCGGCCTCGGGGATGGTCAAGCGTCTCGGAGAGCTGGGGCTGGTCACCCATCAGCCCTACCACGGAGTGGTCCTGACCGACGCCGGACGCCGAATCGCGCTGGAGGTGATCCGCCACCACCGTCTGCTCGAGCTGTACCTGGTGGAGAGCCTGGGCGTCCCCTGGGACCGTGTCCACCAGGAGGCGGAGGTGCTCGAGCACGTGCTCTCCGAGGAGCTCGAGGAGCTGATCGCGGCCAAGCTCGGCGACCCCACTCGCGACCCTCACGGTGATCCCATCCCCTCCCGCGAGCTGACGATCGACGAGACTGAGACCGAGAGCCTGCAGGGGTTGCAAGCCGGCACACGGGGCACGTTCACGCGCGTCTCCGACGCCGATCCCGAGATGTTGCGCTACCTCGCCAGCCGCGGGATCGCTCCCGGCGACGAGCTGGAGGTGGTCGAGCGCCAGCCATTCGGTGGACC
>DASXJY010000162.1:0-1806 GCA_036497115.1 Solirubrobacteraceae bacterium | reverse complement strand
ACGCAGGGCAAGCGCGGCGTCCTGGACCGCCAGTTCACGCTCCGCCAGCCGACGCCGCGGCACAAGGGTAAGCGCCGCGGCTAGCGAATGGGGCGCCGGGGGCCGCCGGCCGACGCCGCGGCACAAGGGCTGGCGAGTGGGGCGCCGGGGGCCGACAGTCCTGGCCGCACGCCCGCGTACGGGTGCTATTCTGACGTTTACGTAAGAATTCGATTGAAGGCGGTCGCACGTTGTCAGCGCTTCACGCTCCCCCGGCCCAGCGCGCACAGGCGCGCCGGCGGCTGGGCGTCACCTCCGAGCACGACTCATACAAGTGGTGGGCCCTGTCCTGCACGAGCCTGGGGATGCTCCTGGCCACGATCAACTCCGGCACCCTGATCATCGCCCTGCCCGACCTCGAGCGCACCCTGCACACCAGCCTGCTCGAGCTCGTGTGGGTGATCCTGGTCTACATGATCGCCTCGACGGTGCTCGTGCTCAGCGCGGGCCGTCTGTCTGATCAGTTCGGCCGTAAGAAGGCGTATGTCATGGGCTTTGTCGTGTTCGCGCTCGCCTCGCTGGGCGCGGGCTTTGCCGCCAACGGCACCCAGCTCATCCTCTGGCGGATCCTGCAGGGCATCGGCGGAGCATTCCTGTTCGCCAACGCCGCGGCGATCGTCACCGACGCCTTCCCCAAGGAGCAGCTCGGGCTGGCCATGGGCACCAACACGATGGTGGCCGCCGTGGGGCTGGTCATCGGCCCCGTGCTCGGCGGGGCGCTGGTGGCGATCTCCTGGCACTGGGTGTTCTGGTTCAACGTCCCGTTCGGCCTCGCCGGCTGCCTGTGGGGTGCCTACGTCCTGCACGAGGTCACCGGGCGCTCCGAGGACCGATCGTTTGACTACCTGGGCACCATCACCTTCCTGGTCGGTCTCACCGGACTGGTCTACGGCATCTCCAAGGGCGGCATCGAGGGTTGGACCTCGCCGCTGACGATCCCCGCGCTCGTCGTGGCGGCGGTGCTGCTACCGGCCTTCGTGCTCATCGAGCACCGCCAGAAGGCGCCCATGCTGGACCTGACGATCTTCCGCAACCGGCTGTTCGCGACCGCCTCGGGGGCCGCCTTTGCCAACGGCCTGGCCCGATTCGCGCTCATGTTCCTGTTCGTGTTCTACTTCCAGGGCGTGCAGGGCGACTCGCCAATCCTGGCCGGCGTCAAGCTGGCCCCGCTGGCCCTGGGGATGCTCATCTCATCGCCCGCGGCCGGGATGTGGGCCGATCGGCGCGGCTCGCGGACGCTGGCGGTGCTGGGCATGCTCGTCACCGCGCTGGGCCTGGCGCTGATGACGACCCTGGAGCGGGAGACCAGCTACGCGTGGCCCGGCCTCTACATGTTCATCGTGGGCATCGGCTCGGGCATGTTCAACTCGCCCAACACCGCCGCCATGATGGGCACCGTGGCCCCGCACCGGCGCGGCATCGCGGCCGGCGCCCGCGTCCTGGTCCAGAACACCGGCGCGGTCATCTCGATCGCGTTCGTGCTGGCCGTCGTGACCTCGGCGGTCCCCAAGCACGTGCTGTTCGGCGTCTTCTCCGGCCTGGCCAAGCACCTCTCCACCGCCCAGCTGGCGCCGTTCATCTCCAACATGCACACCGCACTGTGGTGCCTGTGCGCGGTCTCGATCGTCGGCGCCGTCATCTCCGCGGCGCGCCCCAAGGACGTCGCCGTCCCCGCGCGCGACAAGTCCCGCGAGCCCGAGGTGGTTGTGTCATGAGCGCCACCGCCCCCCGCCAGCTGCGCATCGGCGAGGTCGCCGAGCTCACCGG
>DASXJY010000161.1:0-26041 GCA_036497115.1 Solirubrobacteraceae bacterium | reverse complement strand
CCTCAGCCACTACACTCGCGTCCTTAATGCTGCCTTTCGCCATCTTCGGGATTCACAACAGCGCGCTAAATCTCGCGGTCGAGCTGGTCATCCTGTTCCTTGTCGTGATCTGGCTGGCGCTGGTCTACTGGACGTACGCCGACGCCCGGCGCCGGATTGCCGATCCGCTTCTGATCGGTTGCGCCACCGCCGCATCGCTGTTTCCGTTCGTTGGCACGATCGTCTACATGATCGTTCGTCCGCCCGAGTATCTCGACGACGTGCGTGAGCGCGAACTCGAGATGCAGGCCGCCGAGGCACGGCTGGCTGAGCTCGGTTATCACCTCTGCCCGCACTGTGACTACGAGGTCGAGAAGGACTTCCTGCGGTGTCCGAACTGCATGCGCAAGCTCAAAGATCCGTGTATGGCGTGCGGCAAGCCGCTGGACCCGACCTGGAAGGTGTGCCCGTTCTGCGAGGCCGAGATCGGCGTCCCGGCTCCCGCGCCGCGACGGGCTCGGCGCCGCCGCGAGACGCCGTCGGAGCAGCCTGCCGCCGAGCAGCCTTCGACCACCTGATCGATAACCCCAAGCCAGGGAGACCAGCCGTCAATGGAGCGCACGCTCGTCCTCGTCAAGCCTGATGCCTTCGCCCGCAACCTGACCGGCGAGATCATCGCCCGTTTCGAGCGCAAGGGACTGCGCCTGGTGGCGCTGCAGATGATGACGATGAGTCGCGACCTGGCCGCTCGCCACTACGCCGAACACGAGGGCAAGCCGTTCTACGAGGAGCTGGTCAGCTTCATCACCTCAGGGCCGCTGGTGGCGCTGGTGCTCGAGGGCGAGGCTGCGGTGGTGGCGGCGCGCCAGGTGATCGGTGCCACCAACCCGCTGGAGGCGACGACCGGGTCGATCCGCGGCGACTACGCGGTCGCGGTGGGACAGAACATGGTTCACGGTTCGGATGCGCCGGAGTCGGCGGCGCGCGAAGTGGACCTGTTCTTCCCCAACCTCGATTAGGCCGCTGCCGGCCGCGCGCCTGATCCTGGCCTCGCGGTCACCGCAGCGACGGGCGATTCTGCAGCAGATCGGAGTCGACTTCGAGGTCCGGGCGGCCGACGTGCAAGAGCTCGAGTCAGGGCCCGCTGACGAGGTGGCACTGGAGAACGCCTACCGCAAGGCGGCCGCGGTGGCCGCCGGCGCGCCCGACGAGGTGGTGCTCGGCGTCGACACGGTGGTGGCGATCGGCGCCGCCATCTACGGCAAGCCGCCCGACCGCAAGCAGGCCCGCGAGACGCTGCGAGCGCTGGGAGGCCGCCGCCACGCCGTGATCAGCGGGATCTGTGTGATCGCGCCGGACCGGACCCGGACCGCAGCGGCTAGGACATACGTCGACTTTCGCGAGCTCGACGAGGCGGCGATCGAGTCCTATCTGGAGTCCGGCGAGTGGCGTGGGCGTGCCGGTGGCTACGCGATCCAGGGCCGGGGGGCGGTTCTGGTGCGGGCGATCGAGGGCGACTACCTGAACGTCGTCGGGCTACCGGTCAGCACGCTGATCGATCTGGTCCCCGGGTTAGTGTGAGCCCGGCCAGATGGAGATCCAGATCGCCTGCTGTCAGTTCGCTCCCGAGGTTGGGCAGTCCGCGGGCAACGAGACGCTGGTCCGCTCGGCGATCGCGACTGCCGTCGCGGGCGGGGCGCAGATCGTGGTGCTCCCGGAGCTGGCCAACAGTGGCTATCGGTTCGACTCTGCTGGCGAGGCTCGCGCCGCCGCGACTCCGGTGGACGGTGCGCTGCTCGCCGGGTGGGCGCATGAGGCCGGCGACGCGCTCGTGATCGGGGGATTCTGCGAGCTTGCCGACGACGGGACCGTCTACAACAGCAGCGCGCTGGTCCACGGCGGTGGAGTGATGGCCCTGTATCGCAAGCTTCACCTCTGGCACGACGAGCCGCGGTGGTTTGCCCCTGGTCAGCAGCCGGCGCCGGTGGTCCAGACGCGCTATGGCGCAATCGGGCTCGCCCTCTGCTACGACCTCGAGTTTCCCGAGCTGACCCGGGGGCTGGCGCTCGACGGCGCCGAGCTGATCGCGCTGCCCACCAACTGGCCCCGCGAGGAAGATTCGGCCGCGCCCGGCAGCGGCCCCATCCTGTCTCTGCTGGCCCGCGCCACGGCCTATCTGAGCAAGGTCTTCGTAGCCGTGTGTGACCGTAACGGAAGCGAGCGGGGGCTTGAGTTTCAGGGCGGCAGCGTGATCGTCGGCCGCGACGGGGAGATCCTGGCCGGCCCGCCGCCGCAGGGTGAGACGGCCACGATCTGGGCCACGGTCGATCTGGCCCAGGCCGCCGACAAGCGCAGCGGTGAGCGCAACGACGCGCTCGCCGACCGGCGGCCCGCTTACTACGCGCCGAGCCTGCAACGCCCCTGACCGCCGGTGACTCTTTTCCAGGGTTTTTCTCAGGTTGCGAACCCGCACCAGGGCATCCGGTGAGACAGGCGTTCGATACACTCGTTCGCGGACGGAGCTGGCAGCCCGACGCGGTCGTTTGCTTCTCGCCGCCTCGTCCACTGCTTCCAGCTACCTGTACTCCCTATGGGCTTTTTCACGTATCTGACCGGATTCGGCGGCCGCGACATGGCGGTCGACCTCGGGACCGCCAACACCCTCGTCTACGTGCGCGGGCGCGGCATCGTGCTGTCTGAGCCGAGCGTGGTGGCGGTGGATTCGCGGACCGGAGAGGTCCATGCCGTGGGCATCGAGGCCAAGCGGATGCTGGGGCGAACGCCGGGAACGATCTCGGCGATCAGGCCGCTGAAGGACGGGGTCATCGCCGACTTCGAGGTCACCGAGGAGATGCTGCGCCACTTCATCCAGAAGGTGCATCAAAACCGCTGGGCGCACCCCCGAGTTGTCGTCTGCGTGCCCAGCGGCGTCACCGGCGTCGAGAAGCGGGCCGTAGAGGAGGCCTGTCTCTCGGCCGGCGCCCGCCAGGCCTACCTGATCGAAGAGCCGATGGCGGCGGCGATCGGGGCGGGACTGCCGGTCGGCGAGCCCACCGGCTCGATGGTCGTCGACATCGGCGGGGGAACCAGCGAGGTGGCGGTGATCTCGCTGGGGGGGATCGTCGTCTCGCAGTCGATCCGCGTCGGCGGCGACGAGCTCGACGAGGCGATCATCAACTACGTCAAGCGCGAGTACAAGCTGCTCATCGGCCAGCAGACGGCCGAGGAGGTCAAGCTGGAGATCGGCTCGGCGTACTCGATGCCCGAAGAGGTTCAGGCGGAGATCAGGGGCCGTGACATGGTCTCGGGACTGCCCAAGACCGTCATCCTGACCAGCGAGGAGATCCGCGGCGCGCTGGAGGAGCCGGTGTCCCAGATCATCGACGCGGTCAAGCAGACGCTCGACCGCACTCCGCCTGAGTTGGCGTCGGACATCATGGATCGTGGCATCATGCTGGCTGGAGGCGGATCGCTGCTCCAGGGAATCGAGGAGCGCCTGCGTCACGAGACGCAGATGCCCGCGCACC
This sequence comes from Solirubrobacteraceae bacterium, assembly GCA_036497115.1. Taxonomy (GTDB): domain Bacteria; phylum Actinomycetota; class Thermoleophilia; order Solirubrobacterales; family Solirubrobacteraceae; genus Palsa-465. The sequence continues at coordinate 22,535 of DASXJY010000161.1, read as the reverse complement.
TGGCGGAGTCTCCGCTGACGTGCGTCGCTGTCGGATCGGGCCGCTCACTCGAGGAGTTCGAAGCGATCCACCGTTCAAGCAAGAATTCACGCAATCGCAGGCGCCGGTAATAGGTTCGGCAAGGACCATCGGCACGTGCGCAGCGAAACGTTGGAGACACAGATCTCGTGCATGACAAACAGGTACGACGGCGGCGAGCGGTGCTGGCACTCCTCGTCGTCGTCTCCCTGATCCTGCTGACCGCTTACTTCGGCGAATCGCCGAGCAGTCCGCTTCACAACGTCCAGCGCGGCATCGTCGAGGTGCTCTCGCCGATCCAGCAGGGCGCCAGCAAAGTGCTGACGCCGGTCCGCGACGTGGCGGGCTGGTTCTCGGACACGCTGCGGGCCAAGTCCGAGCGCGACCAGCTGGCCAAGCAGGTCAACCAGCTTCGCGCCCAGGTCGACTACTACCGCCAGAAGTCGATCCTCTCCAGCCAGCTGGCCAGGCAGGTCAAGCTCGACAACAGCCTCGACGTCAACTCCTTTCACGCCGTCACCGCCTCGGTGATCGCCCGTGACCCCACGCTCTGGTACCAGACGATCCAGGTCGACAAGGGCTCTGACGACGGCGTCGAGCTCAACGACCCGGTCACCGGGGACGGTGCTCTGGTCGGCAAGGTGACGACCGTGGATGCGACCGTCTCGGTGGTGACGCTGATCACCGACCACTCCTACGCGGTCACCGCCGAGGTCGAGGACGCCTCCGGGGACTCCGGCGTGCTCGTGCCCGCGGTCGGCAACCCCAACCAGCTGCTGCTGCAGGACCTCCCCAACCACGCGGCGATCCAGGTCAACCAGCCGGTGATCACGGCCGGCTTCAAGTCCGGGCGCCTGGACTCCCTGTATCCGGCCGGGATCCCGATCGGCACCGTGTCCAACGCCGACCAGAACGAGCTGCTCAACAACCAGCAGGTGCAGGTCTCCCCATCGGCCGATCTGCGCCACCTGGCAGTGGTCCAGATCCTCACCCGGCCCCATCCGGGGGCCGCCGAACGAGCCCAGGTGCCATGACCAGCTGGCGTCTGTGGTTGCGGCTCGTGGTGCTTGGCTTCGCGACCGTGGTGATCCAGCAGACCGCTGTGTCGCAGATCTCGATCTTCGGCGTCAGCGCCGATCTGTCACCGCTGGTCGTGGTGTCGGTCGGGCTGCTGGCGGGCTCGCTTCCCGGAGCCATCATGGGCTTCGGGACCGGGCTGATCGTTGACACCGTGCTGGTCCAGACGCTGGGTGTGACCTCGCTGCTGTACATCGCGATCGGCTACTGGGCGGGCCGGCTGCGCGAGCTGCGCGACCCGGCCCACGGGCTGGTCCCGCTGGCCGCCGGCGCCGCCGCCACCGCGATCGCCGGCATCGGGATGACTCTGATCCAGTTCCTGCTCGGGGTCGACGCACCGGTCAGCCTGGTGCTGGCCCAGCAGATCTTCATCACCGTGCTGGTCAACACGCTGATCGCGCTGCCGGTCTACGCGCTGGTGCGCCGGATCGTCCAGCCGGTCCTGCCTGAGGACCCGCGCCGGCGCCGCCGTCGCGCCTACACCACCGGTGGCCTCAGCCCGCTGCAGAGCCCGTCGCAGCGGTTGGGCGGCCAGATTCCGCGAGGTGGCCGATGAGTCAGACCCCCGAGGATCGCCGCCCTCCGCTGACGCCGCAGCTCGCCTTGAGGGTGACCGTCGTGGGCAGCCTGGCCCTGGCCCTGTTTGCGATCATCTTCTTCCGGCTGTGGTTCTTGCAGGTGCTGTCGGGCGACCAGTACCTCAAGGCGGCCACGGTCAACCGGGTCCGCGACATCGCTGTCCCCGCGGCCCGCGGTGAGATCCTCGACTCGGGCGGCCGCGTCCTCGTCGACAGCCGCCAGTCGCGCGCGGTTCAGATCTCCCCGCCCGACCTGCCCCACTCGCCCCGCGGGCGGCGGATCATGTACCGCCGGCTGGCCGGCGTGCTGGGGATGTCGACCCGACCCGCGCGCTGCAAGGTCCCCGGCGTCGGGGTCAGGCACCTGGCCACGATCCCCTGCGACGTCGCCAAGCAGCTGGCGATTCTTCCCTACGCCAACGTGACCATAAAAACCGACGTCCGACCGGCGGTGCAGTACTACGTCGCCGAGCGCCAGAACCAGTTCCAGGGCGTCGAGGTCCAGCAGATCTACCTGCGCAACTACCCCCTGCACGGGTTGGCGGCGCAGCTGTTTGGGACCGTCGGCCCGATCAACGCCACGGAGGTAAAGGACAAGGCCTACCGCGGCATCTCCCAGAACTCGATCATCGGACAGTCGGGTCTGGAGGCTGCCTACGATCGCTACCTGCGGGGCCGGGACGGCACCGACCGCGTCCAGGTCGACGCCCTGGGGCGTCCCACCGGCGACCTGCGCAAGAGCAGCCCGGTGGCCGGGCACAACCTCGCCCTGTCGCTGAACGTGGGGCTGCAGCGCGTGGGGCAGGCGGCACTGCAGCAGTCGATTGACTCCAACTACCCCGCCAACGGCGGAGCGTTCGTGGCCCTGAACCCGCAGGACGGCTCGGTCTACGCAATGGGCTCGCTACCGACCTTCGACCCCAACCAGTTCACCTCTAACCTGAGCAAGGCCCAGTACGACAAGCTGGTCTCCAAGACCAACAACTATCCGCTGCTCAACCGGGCCGTCGACAGCGCCGGACCCACCGGGTCGACGTTCAAGCCGATCACCGCCACCGCGGCGCTGCAGTCGGGTGAATGGACCACCAGCGACACCTACGACGACACGGGCTCCTTCTGCACGTCGCCCGGCGTCTGCCGCCACAACGCCGGCGGGGGCGCCTCCGGCGTCGTCGACCTGGTCAACGCGATCCGCTACTCGTCTGACACGTTCTTCTACAACCTGGGCGCGCGAACCAACATCGCCAACCCGATCGCCCACCCCCAGGGCGGTCCGCTGCAGCTCTGGGCGCACCGCTACGGGATCGGACAGAAGACCGGTATCGATCTCCCCGGCGAGCTCCGCGGCACGCTCCCGTCGCCGGCCTGGCGCTCGCACCGCGACAAGCTCGAGCTCGAATGCGAGCACGCCACGGGACCGTTCAAGGGACACCCCAAGCAGGCCTCCTGTGGGATCGCCGACGGGCGCCCGTGGTCGATCGGCGACAACATCAACCTCGCCGTGGGACAGGGCGACGTGCAGGTTACGCCGCTGCAGCTGGCGGTCGTCTACTCCGCGCTGGCCAACGGGGGGACGGTGGTGCGACCGCACATTGGGCTCAGTATCCAGAATGCCGCCGGCACGGTGCTCCAGAAGGTCAACCCGCCACCATCGCGTCACATCCCCATCGACCCGCTCTATCTGGAGACGATCCGAGCTGGCCTGCGTGCCGCCGCGTCGCAGCCGGGCGGAACCTCCGCCGACGTCTTCTCCAACTTCCCTGAGCAGGTCTACGGCAAGACCGGCACCGCGCAGTACAACGGCCAGCAGGACTACGCCTGGTACGCCTGCTTCGTCCCGGCCTCGGCGACGACCAAGCCGATCGTGGTCGTGGTGACGGTCGAGCAGGGCGGCTTCGGCGCCGTCGGCGCCGCTCCGGTGGCCCGCCAGATCCTCTCCCAGTGGTTCTTCGGCAAGCCCGGGCCGTACACGGCCGGCAACTCCAAGACCCTATGACGGCGACTGCGATCACGCCCGGCGAAGAGACGGCGGCCGCCCGCCGGCCGCACATGTTCCCGGACCCGCTGCTGCTGCTGGGGGCGGTGGGGCTGGTGGTGTGCTCGCTGGTCACGCTCAACGGCGCCACTCGCAACGCGGTCCGCGGACAGCCTCACTTCTACCTCGAGCGCCAGGCGATCTACGCCGGCATCGGAATCATCCTGGCCCTGCTGCTGAGCCGGATCGACTACTCGCGGCTGAGGGAGTTCAAGTTCGGGCTCTACGCGGTGATGGTCGCGCTGAACCTCGTCGTCTACGGGATGCCGGCGGTGCAGGGGGCACGGCGGTGGATACCGCTGCCATTCATGCAGTTTCAGTCCTCGGAGTTCGGCAAGGTGCTGATCATCGTGGCGCTGGCGGCGTTCGCCGTGGACCGGTCGCGCCGATTGCACGAGCGGCGCACCACGGCGCGGATCATGCTCCTGGCGTTGATCCCGGCGCTGCTGGTCATCCCCCAGCCGGACCTCGGAACCGGGATGGTGTACGTGGCGATCGGCTTCAGCGTCCTGTTCTTCGCCGGCACCTCGTGGAAGCAGCTGACCGGGCTGACGGCGATGTTCGTCGCCTCGGTGGCGATCGTGCTGGCCGGGGCCCCGGCGCTCGGGGTCCATCTGCTCAAGCCGTATCAGGTACAGCGGCTGACGGGGTTCTTGAACCCCTCTCACGATCCGCAGAACCAGACCTACAACATCACCGAGTCGCTGATCGCCATCGGCTCGGGACAGAAGACGGGCCGCGGTGCGAACGCGACCCAGACCAAGCTCAACTTCCTTCCCGCCAACGACACGGACTTCGTGTTCGCGGCGGTGGGGGAGACCTACGGATTCGCCGGGGCCGCGGTGGTGCTGTCGCTGTACGCGCTGCTGATCTGGCGCACCCTGCGGATCCTCACGATGTCCAAGAACCTCTACGGCACACTGATTGCCGGCGGCATCCTCGCGATGCTGATGTTCCAGGTCTTCGTGAACATCGGAATGACGATCGGGATCATGCCCATCACGGGCGTTCCGTTGCCGCTGCTGAGCTACGGCGGCTCGTCGGTGATCGTCACGTTCATCGCCATCGGCCTTCTGCAGTCGATCTACATCCAAGCTCGGATCGCATCGACTGGTAAGAGCCGGGCGCTACTTTCGTAATGCCGCAGCGATCTTGAAACGGCGCGCGGCAAATCGCTTTTCACCAAAGGAATGAATGACAATTGAAGAAGCAAGTACTTGTCAGCGTCGACCGTGGGGAGACCCGGGTCGCGATGATGGAGGCCACTGGAACCGTCTCGCCGCGCAAGCCGAGCTCTGGCTCGACGCGCCGCCGACGTAGGCCGTCAACCACTTCGTCCGCCTATCGAGTCGCCGAGCTGTATCTCGAGCGACGCGGAAACCGCTCGATCGTCGGAAACATCTACAAGGGCCGGGTCGACAATGTCCTGGCCGGTCTCGAGGCCGCGTTCGTCGACATCGGCCTGGAGAAGAACGGCTTTCTCCACGTCGACGAGATCGTGCTGCCGGGCGTCGACGCGCCGCGTCGCGGACGCGGCGGGTCACGTGAGGGCCGGCAGATCACTGACATGCTCAAGCCCGGTCAGGAGATCGTGGTCCAAGTCGTGAAGGACCCGCTCAAGACCAAGGGGGCGCGGCTGTCGATGGATCTCACGATCGCCGGCCGCTACATGGTCTACGCCCCCTACGGGGAGGGCGTCGGCGTCTCGCGGCGGCTCGACGAGAAGGAGCGCGAGCGACTGCGCAAGGAGGCGGCCAAGCTCGACCTCAGGGGCGCCGGCGCGATCATCCGGACCGCCGCCCAGGGGGCCAAGCGTCCCGACCTGGAACGCGAGCTGGTCTACCTGTTCAAGCTCGGCGACGTGCTGAGCAAGCGCGTCGAGGAGAGTTCGGCGCCGGCCCTGGTCTTCCAGGAGGCCGACCTCTCGGTCCGGGTCGTGCGCGACATCTTCTCCGCCGACTTCGAACGGGCGGTGGTCGACGATCCCAAGCAGCACCATCGCCTGCTGTCGTTCTTCTCGCGCACCGCGCCGGAGCTCGTCGATCATGTCGAGCTGTGGGAGGAGGAGCGTCCGCTGTTTGAGGCCTTCGGGGTCGAGGACGTCCTCGCCTCCACGCTGTCGCGGCGGATCGATCTGCCCAGCGGCGGCTATCTGATGATCGACTACGCCGAGGCGCTGACCGTCATCGATGTCAACTCGGGGTCGTTCATCGGCCGGGGCAAGGGCGCCCGGCTCGAGGACACGATCACCAAGACCAACCTCGAGGCCGCGGACGAGGTGGTGCGCCAGCTGAGGCTGCGCGACATCGGTGGGATCATCGTCATCGACTTCATCGATATGGCCCGGGCGCGCAATCGTGACGCCGTGCTCAAGACGCTGCGCAAGGCCCTGGACGAGGACCGGACCAAGACCTTCGTGGTCGAGATCTCCCCGCTGGGACTGGTCGAGATGACCCGCCAGAACGTCACCGACGGAGTCCGGGAGATCATGACGCGGCCCTGTCCCACCTGTGACGGAGAGGGGGTGATCAAGTCCGAGGAGACGATCGCGATCGAGTTCGAACGCCGGATGCGAGACCTCGTCAAGGAGACTACAGCCGACGCGATCCTGATCCAGATGAACCCGCGTGTCAGCGCCGAGTTCACCGCCAACGGCGCCCGCGTGCTGCAGGCCATAGAGGCGGAGACCGGCAAGTGGTTTCACTTCGAGGGGTCCGAGGGGTTGCCGCTGGAGCACTTCGCGGTGCTGCTGGAGGGCGACCGCGAGCAGGTGCTGGAACGGGCGCTCCCATTCCGCGAGGGCGAGGAGGTCCACGTCGAGATCGTCGAGCCGCACATGTACAGCCCGGGGGACGCGGTGGCCAAGATCGACGGCTACATCATCTCGATCCGCGGCGGCACCAAGTACGTCGGCGAGAAGCACGTGGTGCGGATCGAAGAGGTGGGCCGAACCCAGGCCATCGCCTCGCTGGTCGACGTTCCCGGGGCCGGCGACGGCGACGGATCCGGCGACTCAGACGATGAACTAGACTCGAAGCCTCGGCGTCGTGGCCGCAGAGGCGGGCGACGCCGTTCGGGCGCCAAGGCCCCAGTCACTTCCTCCTCCTCGGAGTAGAGCATGTATGCGATCGTGAAAACCGGCGGAAAGCAGTACCGCGTCGAGCAGGGACAGTCGCTGCTGGTCGAGCGCCTGCCGGTCGCCGACGGGGACACGATCTCGCTGGCGCCGTTGCTGTTTGTCGACGGCGGCGATGTGGTCGACGGCGACGACCTGTCGTCGGTGACGGTGCAGGCGCGGGTTGTCGCCCACGAGCGCGGGCCCAAGCTCAGGGTGGTCAAGTTCAAGCCCAAGCGTGGCTATAAGCGGCGCACCGGCCACCGCCAGGAGCTGACCCGGATCGAGGTCACCTCGCTGGGCCGCAAGGCTCGCCGCTCGCGGTCGGCGGCCAAGCCGGCCGCGGCCGCGGCGGCCAAGCCGGCGGCGGCGCCCAAGCCGACCGCGGCGCCCAAGCCAGCCGCGGCGCCCACGGAACCGGCTTCTACGCAAAAGGACAGCGATGGCGCATAAGAAAGGGCTCGGCTCGAGCCGAAACGGCCGTGACTCCAACGCAAAGCGCCTCGGCGTGAAGGTCTTCGCCGGTCAGAACGTGACCGGCGGCGAGATCATCGTGCGCCAGCGCGGAACCCGCTTCAAGCCCGGCGACGGGGTCGGGATCGGCAAGGACGACACGATCTTCGCCAAGTCGGCCGGGACAGTGGAGTTCACCCGCGGCCGCCGCGGGCGCGTGATCTCGGTGGCCCCGCGCGCCGACGGCGCGGCTGCGGACTCCTAGTCGGCTCAGCGCCTCTACGGCACCAGGGGCACCTCTGAGGTGCACAGCGGGCACCGGCGCGCCCTGATCGGGATCGCGCTGGTGCATTCCGGGCACTCCTTGGTGTCGGGGTCCTCCTTGGCCCGGCGGGCCATCAGCCGGTTCACCGGGGTGACGACGAAGAAGAACACCGCCGCCGCGACCGAGACGAACGTGATCAGCGCGTTGATGAAGGCGCCGTAGGCGAACTTGCTGCCGTTGATCGTGAAGGTCAAGCCGCTGAAGTCCGGCTTGCCGAAGATCGCGGCGATGATCGGAGTCAGCAGGTCGGCCACCAGCGCCGCGACCAGTGCCGAGAACGCGGTCCCCACCACCACCGCGACGGCCAGATCGACGACGTTGCCGCGGAACAGGAACTTCTTGAAGTCTTGGAGGATCTTCACCGCACCGGCCCTATGTGAGGCTTGACGTCCGGAGGTGTTCGGCAACCGGGGGCCGACCCCTGCGGGGTCAGCCCTCCTGATCCGTGGGCCGGATCAGAATCTCGTTGACGTCGACATGGGCGGGTTGCGAGACGGCGAACATCACCGCGCGGGCCACGTCTTCGGGGTGCAGGTACGCCTGCGGCTGTCGGCTGAAGAACGGCGTGTCCACCGCTCCGGGCTCGATCACCGTCACCCGGACCCCGGTGCCGTTCAACTCCTGGCGGGCCCCCTCGCCCATCGCGGTGACCGCCCACTTGGTGGCCGAGTACAGCGATCCCTGCAGCGCCTTGCGTCCGGCCACCGAGCCCGTCAACAGGAGATGGCCTTTCGCTTCCCGGAGCGCGTCGATCGTCGCTCTGATGGTCAGCGCCGCCCCGTAGACGTTGGTCAGCACCATCGAGCGCCAGTGCTCCACCGACTCGGCCTGAAAGCCGCGGCGGGCCCCGAAGCCGGCGTTGGCGAACACCACGTCGAGACGGCCGAAGCGTTCCAGCGCAGTCGCGGCCAGCGCCTCCTGGTCGGGCCACTCGGTGACGTCGCAGCGCATCGCCAGGGCCCGCTCGTCGCCGCCGAGCTCCGCGGCGAGCTCGTTCAGCGGCTCCACCGAGCGGGCGGCCAGCACCAGCCGGTAGCCGGCGTCGGCGGCCGCCCGGGCGCTCGCCGCCCCGATCCCGCTGGAGGCGCCGGTGATGAGGAAGACCGGATCGGACATATTGGTGGTGGCCATCATGCACGATCGCGCGCGCATCCACGTCCAAGCCGGAGCCGGCGGCGACGGAAGCCTCAGCTTTCGCCGCGAGGCGCACGTCCCCCGGGGAGGCCCCGACGGCGGCGACGGCGGTCGCGGCGGTGACGTGATCCTGGTCTGCGACGACTCCCTGCGCGACCTGGAGTCCTATCGCCGCCGAGCCCATTTCAAGGCGCGCCGGGGCGGCCACGGGGAGGGAGCCCTGCGCCACGGGGCCACCGGGGAGTCGCTCGAGCTCGCCGTCCCGCCCGGCACCGAGGCGATCGTTGAACGCGACGGCACGCGCCACGACTTCGTGGTCGCCGGCCAGCGGGCGGTCGTCGCCCGTGGCGGCCCCGGTGGCCGGGGCAACAAGCGCTTCGCCGGCCCCACCCACCAGACCCCCCGGTTCGCCGAGAAGGGACTGCCCGGCGACGAGACGTGGATCACGCTGCGGCTGAAGCTGATCGCCGACGTGGGCCTGATCGGGCTGCCCAACGCCGGCAAATCCTCGCTGCTGGCCCGGTTGACCCGCGCCCACCCCAAGGTGGCGGGTTATCCGTTCACCACCCTGCGGCCGGTCCTCGGCACGCTGCAGAGCGACGATCGCCAGCTGGTCCTCGCCGACATCCCCGGATTGATCGAGGGCGCCAGCTCCGGCGCCGGCCTCGGCCACGAGTTCCTGGCCCACATCGAGCGGACGCGGCTGCTGGTTCACGTGCTCGATCTCAACCCGCTCGATGGCTCAGACCCGGTCGTCAACCATGCCACGGTGGAGCGCGAGATCGAGCGCTACGACTCGCGGCTGGCCGCCCTGCCGCGAGTCCTGGCCCTCTCCAAAGCCGACCTCGTCGACGCCGACTCGGCCGAACGCGCACGGGCGCTTTGGCAGCAGCGACTGGGAGCCGGCGTACCGGTGATCCTGACATCGTCGGTGTCCGGCGCGGGGCTGCGCTCTCTGTCGTCGCAGTTGCTGGCAGCGGTCGCGGCCGCCGACCAGGCGCCGGCGCCAGCGGGTGGCCAGCCGGTCGCTCAGGGTGAGCTGGCCGAGCACCGGGTGTTCCGCCCCGCCGCCGAGCGCGCCTACAGCGTCAAGCAGACCGGCGAGGACACCTTTACCGTCGACGGGGCGGGAATCGAGCGGCTGGTGGCCCGCTACGACCTCGAGAACGAGGAGGCGCTGGCGCACCTGGAGCGAAGGCTGCGCGGAATCGGGGTGCTGCGCGCGCTGGAGGCGGCGGGATTCCGGGCCGGTGACGAGGTGCAGATCGCCGGGATCGCCTTCGACCTCGATCCTGATTTGTAGGGATGTGTAGGATCTCGCGTCCTTTCCAAAGGATTGGAACGTGAGAGGAGAGAAATGCGTCGTGCCGTTGCCGTACTAGCCGGCCTGGCGGTCATGCTCGTAATTACGGGCGCCGCCACCGCGAAGGTGCTCAGGGTTGGGTCCTACCACGGGATACGAGGCCAGTTCACCTCGATCCAGGCCGCCGTCAAGGCCGCCAGGGCGGGTGACTGGATCCTGATCGGCCCGGGCGACTACAAGACCAAGCCCGGTGCCATCAGCGCCCCCAAGGGGCACCCGAACTTCCCCAGCGGAGTCCTGATCACGACCCGGAACCTGCATCTGCGGGGGATGAACCGCAACCGGGTGATCGTCGATGGCACCAAGCCCGGCTCGGCTCGCTGCAGCTCCCGGGCCTCGGCCCAGAACTTCGGCGTCGGGCGCAGCGCGAACAGCTCGCTGGGCGGCTACCTCCGCACCGCGGCCGGCGCTGCCGCCGCCAGCGGCGAGAACGGTCTGATGGTCTACAGGGCCGGCAACGTCTCGATCGAGAACCTGACCGCCTGCAACTTCCTCGGCGGGTCGGCCGATGCCGGCAACGAGATCTGGTGGAACGGCGGTGCCGGCACCGGCAGGATCGGCGGCCACGGTTTCCGCGGCGCCTATCTGACCGCCACCAGCACCTACCTCAAGGGCAAGTCAAAGTCCGGCGAGTTCAGCGCCGCCCAGTACGGCATCTTCTCCAGCAACTGGAGCGGCGGCACCTGGGATCAGATCTATGCCTCGAACTTCAACGACTCGGGCTTTTACATCGGCGCCTGCCGGCAGCTGTGCAACCAGACGCTGAACCACGGCTGGGCGGAGTACAACGCGCTGGGCTACTCAGGCTCCAACTCCGGAGGGCAGCTGGTGGTCAAGAACTCCGAGTGGGACAAGAACGAAGAGGGCTTCAACACCAACAGCCAGAACGGCGACAACCCGCCGCCGCAGAACGGCGCCTGCCCGCGCAACGGCATCAGCCCGATCACCCACACCCATTCCTGCTGGGTGTTCATGCACAACTACGTTCACGACAACAACAACCCCAACGTCCCCGCCGCGGGATCGGCTGCCGCCGGACCCGTGGGAAGCGGCGTGGTCGTAGCCGGTGGACGCAACGACACGATCATGGACAACCGGATCGTCAACAACAAGGCGTGGGGTGCGCTGATCGTCAACTATCCGGACTCCGGTCCGCCGTGCACCGGCGGGACCAAGAACTCGTCCCTGCTCGGTAAGAACAGCTGCCTCTACGACGAATGGGGCAATGCGCTCCTGGACAACAAGTTCACCAACAACGGCGGTTTCGGGAATCCGACCAACGGCGACTTCGAGCAGCTGAACTTCGAGTCGCATCCGAGTAACTGCTTCCGAGGCAACGTCAATACTTCGGGCAGCCTGTCTCCGGGTGCGGTGAAGCTGGAGCAGACCTATCCCGTCTGCACGACCACTCCGGTGGCCCCCAACTTCAATCTCCCGTTCCTCAACGAGGTGCTGTGCGACTCGGCGATCAACCTGGCCCCGTTCGGGTGCCATCCCGGGGATCGCTATCCGAGGGTCACGCGGATCGTCATGCATCCGCTGCCGAGGAACCTGAGGACGATGCCCAATCCCTGCAAGGGGGTTCCCGGCAACCCGTGGTGCCGGCGCCGTTAGTCCTTCGAGCCCGGTGGTCGCGTCGGTACGGCGACCTCGGCGTCTGGGCGACGAATAACGTCGCTCAGACGCCGAGCCTGCCGCCGCCGGCACGCATAACCTCTGCGAGCTGCATCAGGGAGACGGGCGCCGGTGTAGGATCACGCGGCACTTGGGCCGGGGACACGAGAGAGGAGACCCCATGCGGCGCACTGTTGTACCTCTGCTTGCTCTGACCGCGCTGCTGGCGCTGGCCGGCTCCGCCGGAGCCAGGGTCCTCAGGGTCGGTACCTACCACGGAATCGCGGGCCAGTACACCACGATCCCGTCCGCCGTAAGCGCGGCCAAGCCGGGCGACTGGATCCTGATCGGACCGGGCGACTACAAGACCAAGCCCAGCTCGATCCACACGCCCAAGGGCTTTAGAAACTTCCCCGCGGGAGTGCTGATCACCAAGGCTCGTCTGCACCTGCGCGGGATGAATCGAAACCGCGTGATCGTCGATGGGACCAGGCCGGGCTCGGCCGTCTGCAGCCGCAACGCCTCGGCCCAGAACTACGGGCTGAAAGCTGGGGGCACGCAGTCCAGCTACGCCGTAGGGGCGGCAACTCACCGGTCTGGCGCCAACGGCGTGATGGTGTTCAAGGCGCCCGGGGTATCGGTGCAGAACCTGACCGTGTGCAACTTCCTCAGCGGCACGACCGATTCCGGCAACGAGATCTGGTTCAACGGTGGTGCCGACAGCGGCAAGATCGGCGGCCATAACTACTACGGCTCGTACCTGACCACCACCAGCACGTTCTATAAGAACAACGGAACCGCGGCGCAGTACGGGATCTTCTCGAGCAACTGGAGCGGTGGCACGTGGTTTCAGACCTACGCCAGCAACTTCAGCGACGCCGCCTACTACATCGGGGCCTGCCAGCAGCAGTGCGATCAAACGGTCAACCGGGCCCACGGCGAGTTCAGCTCACTCGGCTACTCGGGTACCAACTCCGGGGGCCCGATGGTGTTCAAGAACTCCGAGTTCAACGACAACAATGACGGCTTCGATACCGATAGCGAGAACGGAGACGCCCCATCGCCCCAGAACGGCGCGTGTCCGCACAACGGCATCAGCCCGATCACGCACACGCACTCCTGCTGGGTGTTCATGCACAACTACGTGCACGACAACAACAATCCCAACGTCCCTGAGGTTGGGCAGGCAGGCTCGACCCCCGTCGGCACGGGCCTGTCACTCAGCGGAGCGCGCAACGACACCGTGATGGACAACCGGATCGTTCGCAACAACGCTTGGGGCGTGCTGATCCAGATCCAGCAGGGGGAGGGGGGCAAGCCGTGCATCGGGGGCCAGCTGAAGTTCACCTTCCTCGGCGTCACGCTCGACTGCCTGTTCGACGGCTGGGGCAGCGCGATCCTCAACAACCGCTTCGCCGACAACGGTTCCTACGGACATCCCACCAACGGTGACATCGCCTTGCTGAACTTCCTGGGTGGCAATCCGACGTCCTGTTTCGCCGGTAACGTCGACCGGGCCGGACTGACGACCTCGCCGAACGGCCTCGAGCAGACCTACCCGGCATGCACCGGAGGCCCCGCGCCGGCCAACGCGAACGTGGGGGTGGTCCTCGAGCTCCTGTGCGGCAACGAGGGGTCGCTGGTCGGGGCAACCATCCCCTGCCCGGGGGGTAAGTCCTACCCGGCCAAGACCCGGGTGGTCATGCACGCGCTGCCCAAGAACCTGCCGTCGATGCCGTCCGTGTGTCAGGGCGTGCCGCGCAACCCGTGGTGCAATCCCCCGCGGCAGACCAGCGGCAAGGGTTAGAACGAGAGGGGGGCGGCGGCCCGCGCGTAACCTTGCCGCCGTGAGCTGTCTGGTCGTCAAGCTGGGATCGAGCATCGTCGCCGACGACCGCGGCCAGGTGCGCGCCGACGTGCTGGGCGGGATCTGCGACCAGCTGGCCGAACTGCACCACGCGGGACGGGCGCCGATCGTGGTCACCAGCGGGGCGATCGCCAGGGGGATGGGGGTGATGTCGCTGGCCCTGCGCCCCCGCGCGATCGACGAGCTGCAGGCGGCCAGCGCCGTCGGCCAGGGCAAGCTCTATCAGGTCTACGACGAGCTGCTGCGCGCCCGCGGGGTACCCACCGCCCAGGTGCTGCTGACGTTCTTTGACATGAGCGCCCGCACCCACTACCTCAACGCTCGCCAGACGCTGCGCAAGCTGCTGGACTGGAACGTGGTGCCGGTGATCAACGAGAACGACACCACCACCACCGACGAGATCTCATTCGGCAACAACGACTTCCTGGCCGCGCAGGTGGCGATCCTCCTCGGCGCCGAGCTGCTGGTCCTGCTAACCGACGCCGAAGGGGTGTTCACGGCCGATCCCCGGCTTCACCCCGGGGCCGAGCTGGTGGACGAGGTGGCGGATTTCACCACCCTCGACGGACTCGACATCGGCCACACCTCATCGCCGCTGGGCTCGGGGGGGATGCGCTCCAAGGTGGTCGCCGCCGAGATGGCCACCGCCGCCGGCATACCGACCGTGATCGCCAACGGCCTCCAAGCCGGCACGGTCTCGGCGGCCGCGGCGCGCCGATCGGTGGGCACGCGCTTCCCGGCCCGGGAGGGCCGATACTCGAGCTTCAAGCTGTGGCTGAAGTACGCCAAGCCGGTGCGCGGGCAGATGCTCGTCGACGCCGGCGCTGCGCGGGCCCTGCGGGAGGGCGGCACCAGTCTGCTCCCAGTCGGGGTGGTCGAGGTCAGCGGCGCATTTGAGGCCGGCGACGCGGTGGAGATCGCCCACGGCGAGGAGGCGGTCGGCAAAGGGATCAGCAACTACTCGGCTGCCGAGCTTCGCCGGGTCCTCGGCCTGCAGTCCGCGGCCGTCCGCGAGGTCCTGCCGCGAGCCAGCGAGGAGGCGATCCACCGTGACTACTTCGTCCTCGCCTGACGACGGCTGCCGGCCCCGAGGCACCGGTAACCTGTAGCCGGCCATGACCGCCACGGCTCAATCGATCGCCGACACCTGCGCCACCGCCCAGCGGGCCGCGCGGACGCTGGCCACGCTCGGCGCAAACGTAAAGGATCAGGCGCTGGAGGCGATCGCGGTGGCGCTGGTCGCCGACCAGGGTGAGATCCTCGAGGCCAACGCGCACGATCTGGAGCGGGGTCGTGAGAACGGCCTCTCCGATGCCCTGCTGGACCGCCTGCAGCTCACTCCGGAGCGGATCGCGGAGATGGCCGCAGGGGTGCGCAAGATCGCCTCGCTGCCCGACCCGGTCGGTGAGGTGATCGACGGCTCTCGACTGCCCAATGGCCTCTCGCTGCGCCGGGTGCGGGTTCCGCTCGGCGTGATCGCGGTCGTCTACGAAGCCCGCCCCAACGTGACCATCGACGCCGCCGCCCTGTGCCTGAAATCAGGCAACGCGGTCGTGCTACGCGGATCGAGCTCGGCCGCGCAGTCCAATGCGGTGCTGGCCTCGGTGGCCGCCCGGGGGAGCGCCGCGGCCGGTCTGCCCGCCGGCGCGGTGGCGCTGCTGTCCGGCGGGGATCGCGAAGAGCTCGCCGAGCTCGCGACCCAGACCGGAGTCGTCGACTTGATCATCCCCCGCGGCGGTGAAGGGCTCAAGGCGGCGCTCAAGGGTGTGGCCACGGTGCCGGTGATCTACGCCGCCTCGGGCAACAACCACATTTTCGTCGACGCGAGCGCCGACCTCGACTCCGCCCATCAGATAGTCATGAACGCCAAGCTGCAGCGGCCCGGAACCTGCAACGCGGCGGAGAAGCTGCTGGTCCACGCCGACGTGGCCCAGAGCTTCCTGCCCGGGATGTTGAAGGCGCTGCGCGAGGCCGGGGTCATCCTCCACGGCGACGACCGCGCCCGCGCCGCGGCGCCCGGGATCGAGATCGGCGTGGCCAGCGACGAGGACTGGGACACCGAGTACCTGGCCCTCGAGCTCGCCGTCGGGGTGGTCGACGGCACCGCCGAGGCGATTGCCCACATCAACGCCCACGGCAGTGGCCACTCGGAGGCGATCGTCACCGGCAGTACAGCGGCGGCCCGATCCTTTCAGCTCGGAGTCGACGCCGCCTGCGTCTACGTCAACGCCTCGACCCGGTTCACCGACGGCGGCGAATTCGGCAAGGGCGCCGAGATCGGCAACTCGACCCAGAAGCTCCACGCTCGCGGGCCGATCGGCCTCGAGGAGCTGTGCACGTTCAAGTACCTGGTCGAGGGCGCCGGCCACATCCGGGCGTGAGCGCGGCCCAGATTCCCGTATCCAGCGCCGGCCCGGGCTCAGCCGGGCTCTAGACCAGGACACCAGTGCGCATCGGAATACTCGGCGGAACGTTCAACCCGCCACATCTCGGACACCTCGTGGCCGGCCAAGAGGCGTACCGTGAGCTGGAGCTCGACCGCGTGATGCTGATTCCGGCCCGAATTCCTCCGCACAAGCCCGTCGAGCACGAGCCCGGTCCGAGCCACCGGCTCGCGCTGTGTCGCCTGGCCGTCGAGGACGACGAGCGCTTCGAAGTCTCTGAGCTCGAGCTCGAGCGCGACGGACCGTCGTACACGGTCGATACTCTGCAACAGCTGAGTTCTAAAGCACCCAACAACGAGTTGTTCCTGGTTGTCGGCGGTGACATCGCGGCCGGATTGCCCAGCTGGCATCGACCGGACCGGGTTTTGGAACTCGCCAGCCTGGCCATCGCCAAGCGCCGGGGGACGACCCGGGACTCGGTGCAGGAGGCCCTGGCTACCTTGCCCGGCGGCGACCGGGCGCGGTACTTCTCGATGCCACGGATCGGCGTCTCGTCGACCATGATCCGCCAGCGGGTCGCTGCCATGCAGCCGATCCGATATCTCGTTCCCGACCGTGTCGTCGAGTACATCGAGCGCCACGAGCTCTACGGAGGTTCTTCCAGCACATGAATCCCGAACAGATGGCGGCCACGATCGTCGAGCTTGCCGCCGATCGTAAGGCGCTTGACATCGTCACCCTCGATCTCCGCGGAATGATCGGCTACGCCGACTACTTCGTCATCTGCACGGGCCGTAGCGACCGGCAGACCCGGGCGATCCACGACGCCATCCATGGCGGGATGAAGTCCGAGCACGCGATGCTCCCGGCCCGGACCGAGGGCCTCAGCGAAGCGCGCTGGATCCTGATCGACTACCTGGACGTGGTAGTCCACATCTTCACCCCCGACACGCGCGAGTACTACCGGCTCGAGCAGCTGTGGGGCGAGGCCCCGTCGCTGGCCGTGGGCGCCACCGCTTAGCGCGTCCTGACCACTCCGCGCCCCTACAGGGCGGTCATCAGCTTCGGCGCCACTTCCTTCTTGCGGCTCATCACGCCCGGGAGCTCGATCATGGCGTCGGAGTGCTCGACGCCGAGGCTGCGCGCCACCGCGGCCACATCGCCGGCGACGAGCATCTCGGTGCCCTTCTCGAGCACATCGGTGACCATCAGCGCGTACAGCGCCAGCTCCTTGTCGGCGCGGCCCTGGCGCAGGGCCCCCATCAGCTCGTCCTTTCTATCCAGCAGCCCGTCACCCACGACCTCCACCTGGGCGATGCAGATCTCCTGGCCGCCGCGCACCTGATAGCGCTTGGCGTCGCGGGAGACGATCTCCTCGGCGGTCAGCTCGGAGACGTCGGCGGTTGATTCGAACATGTCGCGCCCCAGTTCGTGGGCATCGACGGCCAGCGCCCGCTCCAGGTACTCGACCACCGCGTGATCGCGCGACGTGGTGGTGGCCGAGTTGAGGACCACCGTGTCGGAGAGCACGGCGCCGAGCAGCATCGTGGCTGTGGTCCGGCTGGGCTCCAGGCCGTTTTGACGGAAGCGCTCGACGACCAGCGTCGCCGTCGAGCCAACCGGGTCGAACGTGGCGGTGACCGGGATGCGCGTCTCGATCGATCCGATGTGGTGGTGGTCGAGGATCTCCAGGATCTCGGCCTGGCCGATGCCCGCCGCGCTCTGAGCCTGCTCGGCGTGGTCGACGAGGATCACCCGGCGGCGCGGCGGCGCCACCAGGTCCGAGCGGGTGATCAGCCCGACGGGACGGTTGTCGGCGTCGATCGCCACCGCGGCCCCGTAGTGAAGCTCCTTGATCTGCTCTGACATGTCATCGACGAGAAAGTCGGGCGTGACCGTCAGGGGGTCCGGTTCCATCAGCGCCCGGCACGGCGCTGCCAGAGTGATCATCCGACCCGAGACGTAGCTGTCAAGCGGTGAGCTGATGATCGTCGTGCCGCGCTTGCCGGCGCGCTCGAGCACCTCCGGCGGCGGCTGCACGGAGTTCGACAGCACGACCAGAGCGGCGCCGCAGTCGATCGCCAGCAGCTGGGCCGCGGGCCGGTTGCCGACCACGACGACATCCCCATCGGCGATGCCAGTGTCGGTCTCGGCATCCATGGACTGCACCCAGACGCGACCGGAGAGCTGACGGTCGTCTCCGCAGACAAGCTCGCCCTCGAGGACCGCGGCCACCGCGCTGGCGTTGGTGGGGGCGTCCTCGAGCGTCGAGGTCCGGCGCGTCTCGCGGACGTAGCGCCGGGCCAGGGCGCGCTCGGTGAGAACGCCAGTCAGGGCGCCCTGGGCGTCGACCACGGGCACCAGCTCGAGGTCGGCGCGAGCCATCTCCAGGCCCGCCGCGCGCAGCGGAGCGTCCTGCTCGGTGACCGGGAAGCTCGTCTGCATGACGTCGCGCGCCCGCGGCATCACGTGGGGGAGGAACACCGGCTCCTCGGCGCCGGAGCGCTCGAGCAGCCAGCGCGTCTGGGCGTTGCACTCCCCCAGGCGGACGGCCAAATAGTCATTGCCCGGATCCAGCCGGCGCTTGAGCTCGGCATAGCCGATCGCCGACGCGATCGAATCGGTGTCGGGATTGCGGTGCCCGGTGATGTAGATCTGGGCCACGCTGGCGATTATCGCCCGATCGCGGCAAATTCAAGCACCGCGAGGGCAGGATCGATACCGTGCCACCCGACGTCCGGGGGTAAGGGCCGAGCCGCCCCGGAGTTCGCCCGAGCCAAGCAAGGAGAGACACCGGATGCCCGCAGCCCCGACAATCCTCCCCACCCAGATCACCCAGGGCACCGCGCCCGGGCTCAACTACCGGCTCGAGGGCGAGCTGGTGCCGGTCCTGCACATGGCGCTCGACGGACAGGTGCCGGTGTACTTCGAGCACCACGTGCTCCTGTGGAAGTACCCCACGATGCAGATCGGACTGCATCCCCTCAAGAAGGGGCTCAAGCGGCGCGCCTTCGGGGGCATGCCGCTGCTGCTGATCGAGGCGCAGTCGGCCGGGGAGATCGCCTTCAGCCGCGACGCTCCCGGCCACATCGCGGCGCTGCATCTGCAGCCCGGGGAGGGCATCATGGCTCGCGAGCACCAGTTCCTCGCCGCCACCGGGAACGTGCAGTACGACTACAGCAGGATCAAGGGGTTCGCCAACATGCTCTACGGCGGCGGCTTCTTCGTCGACCACTTCTACGCCGGCGATCACGAGGGCGTGGTGTGGATGCACGGCTACGGGAACATGTTCGAGAAGGTGCTCGAGCCGGGGGAGACGATCGACATCGAGCCCGGCGGCTGGGTCTACCGCGACCATTCGGTGCAGATGTCCCAGGAGGTCTACGGATTCAAGACCGGCCTGCTCGGGGGCGGTGCCGGCAACCTGGTCTTCAACCGCTTCACCGGCCCGGGCCGCGTCGGTCTGCAGAGCGCGTACTTCCACCCGCCGGTCCAGGAGGGATCGGGCGGCAACGCTCAGCGCGAGGGCGGGGGCGGTCTGATCGGCGGGATCGTCGGCGGCATCTTCGACAACTGATCGCCATGGCCCATCAACCTGGATATCTGGCCGAGCACCCGCTCCCGCCCGGAATCGTGGGGGCCCTCGGCCTCGGCGGCTACCAACTGCTGGCTGACCTGGCCGGCGTGGGTGCCGGGCGGCTGGGGCCACAGGCCTTCCTGCTCGTCGCCCCCGACCCCGATCCAGCGCTGCCGGACGCCGGCACCCAGATCTCGCTGCACCACCGCCGGCTCAAGGACGAGGCCGAGCTGGCGTCTTTCACCCAGCTGGCCGCCCAGCTCGGCTACATGCGCCTGTCGGGCTATCGCCTGGCGCTCGAACGCCACGGGCTGCGCAGCCGGATCAGCGTGGTCAACCCGGCGACCGGGGCGATCGCGGTGACAATCCCGGACAAACACCCCGGCGGGATGCTGTCGTTCGGGGGTGGCAACAACGCCGCGCGGCTGCTGGCCGGAGTGCGCTCGCTGCCGCCCGCCGGGCCGCCCCCGGACCTCGGCGACCCCGAACTCATGCGCCAGGTACTGCTGGCGCTGGCGCTTCGCGACGAGACAGT
Source organism: Solirubrobacteraceae bacterium (assembly GCA_036497115.1). Taxonomy (GTDB): domain Bacteria; phylum Actinomycetota; class Thermoleophilia; order Solirubrobacterales; family Solirubrobacteraceae; genus Palsa-465. Next base: position 2,460 of record DASXJY010000161.1, on the reverse strand, counting down.
TGGCGGAGCCGAGGCGGCTGAATTGGCCGACCGGGCGCTGGAGCTCGTGCGCGGCAACCGGTCGCTCGACCCGCCGGCCGCGCTCGAGGCGGCCAAGGAAGAGTCGTAGACAGCTCGACATTGAGCTAAAGCGCACTACCTTCGGGGTCGATACCAGGGAGATGGTCGACGACTCCGTCCCTGGCTGTCGCCGTGCAATGCTTCCCGCCCGGTGCAGCCATTGCGCAACGGCAAGCTGAGCAGCGAGCAGCGCCTTTCGCTGCTCGTCAAGACCCAGCGCGAGATCGCCGGCGCCAGCGCCGGCCTGGAGGCCGTCATGCACCTGATCGCCGAGCGCTCGCAGGCGATCACCGGCGCCGACGGAGCGATGGTCAACCTGGTGCAAGGCGACATGCTGCACACGCGCGCGGTCACCGGGATCGCCCGCACGGCCCGGGGCGCCCGGCGTCCCGTGTCCACATCGGTGGGGCGTTTCGCGATCCAGAGCGGCCTGCCGCTGCTGGTGGAGGACGCGCCCAACGACCCGCGGATCAACCAAGAGCTGCGGTCGAGGATCGGCGACCAGTCGTTGATCTGCGTGCCGCTGTTTCATGGAGCCGAGGTGATCGGGACGCTGAACGTGATGAGCCGGTCCAAGGCGCACCGGCTCGACGAAGACGACCGCCAGACCCTGGAGATCCTCTCGGTGGTGCTCTCCGGCGCGGTCAGCCGCGCCTCGGAGTTCGAGGCCCGGCGCGGTCAAGCCCGGGCCTTCGGCAGGTTTCGGGCCCTGTTTGACAGCGCCTCGATCGGGATCTTGAGGATTGACGGCGAGTGTCGAGTGCTCGAGGTCAACCCCGCGCTCGAGGAGATGCTGGGCGCCACCGCGGCCGAGCTCGAGCGGCTCCCGTTTACCGATTGCCTCGCACCCGCCCAGCGCCGCCAGGCGCAGTCGCGGTTTGACGATCTGATCTCCGGCCGGCGCGACTCCTTCCAGCTCGAGACCCGCTGCCAGCGCCGGGACGGCAACCTGGTGTGGACGCTGCTGCGAGGTGTCCGCGAGAGCGACCAGGACCAGGCGCAACCGTCGGTGGTCATGATGGCCGAGAACGTCAGCGAGCGAAAACGAGCCGAGCGCGAACTGGTCCGCCAGGCCGAGCTCAACGAATACCAGGCGCTCCACGATCCGCTTACCGGCCTGCCCAATCGGACGCTGTTCAAGGATCGCACCGAACACGCGATCCGGCAGGCCGAGCGCAACGTCAACCGGCTGGCCGTGGTGTTGATGGACCTCGACCGTTTCAAGGAGGTCAACGACACGCTCGGTCACGCGGCCGGCGACCAGTTGCTGGCCAAGGTGGGCTCCCGTCTGCGCCACGCCGTCCGGGCGTCGGACACGATCGCTCGCCTGGGTGGCGACGAGTTCGCCCTGCTGGCGACCGACCTCGCAGATCCCGAGGACGTTGTCGCGGTGATCGAGCGGATCCGGACCGCGCTGGACCGCCCGATCCACATCCAATCGCTCCCGCTGGTGGTGGAGGGCTCGATCGGGGTGGCTATGTTCCCCGATCACGGCGACGGCGCCGAGCTGTTGATCCAGCGCGCTGACGTGGCCATGTACGAGGCCAAGCGCGACAACACTTCGCACTCCTACTACGACGCTGCCTCACACGAGACCGACCTCAGCCGCCTGACCCTGGTCAGCGAGCTGCGACGCGGGATCGACCGGCGCGAGCTGGTCCTCCACTACCAGCCCAAGCTGGGCATCGAGGACGGGGTCGTGCGCTCGGTGGAGGCGCTGGTGCGCTGGGCTCATCCGGTGCGCGGCCTGCTGCGCCCGGACGAGTTCGTCCCGGTCGCCCAGGAGACCAGCCTGATCGGGCCGCTCACCTTGCAGGTGCTCGACGAGGCGCTGCGGCAGGCCTGCTCATGGCGCCGCCAGGGCGTTGAGCTCGCGGTGTCGGTGAACCTGTCGATGCGAAACCTCCTGGACTGCGAGTTTCCGCGCCAGCTGGCCGGGCTGCTGGCTCGCTGGGACACCCGCCCGGAAATGCTCGGGCTGGAGGTGACCGAGTCCTCGATGGCGGCCAATCCGGCCCGAGCCAATGCGGTGCTCTGCGAGCTCTCCAAGCTGGGGGTGAGGCTCTCGATCGATGATTTCGGGACCGGCTACTCGTCGCTTTCCTACCTGCGCGAGCTGCCCCTGGACGAGATCAAGATCGATCGCTCGTTCGTCATCAACATGGGCTCCGAGGCCAGCGACGTGGCGATCGTGTCGGCGACGATCGACCTGGGACGCAACCTGGGCCTGGAGGTGGTCGCCGAGGGTGTGGAGTCCCGGGCGATCTGGGACCAGCTCCGTCATCTGGGCTGCAAGGTCGCCCAGGGCTTCTACATCAGCCGGCCGCTGGCCTCCGAGCAGCTGGTGGACTGGGTCAAGCGGCGTGGCACCGAGAAGTTCGTTGCCGTCCCGGTTTCCGC
>DASXJY010000160.1:0-12749 GCA_036497115.1 Solirubrobacteraceae bacterium | reverse complement strand
TGCGCGGCGGGCTTCTCGCGTGCCTATCTGCACTATCTGCTGCGGGCCCGCGAGCTCACCGGCCTGCGGCTGGTGACGCTGCACAACCTCAGCTTCATCGCCCGGCTGATGGCCGACCTGCGGGCGGCCATCGAGGCGCGCCGGCTGCCCGAGGTGGCGGCGTCGCTACTGGCCGGCGCCGCGCCGGGCACTACTTCGTGTACTTGTTGACCAAGTCCTCGACCTGGGAGATGGCCGACTGCGCGTCCCGGGCCACGACCTTCTGGTAGTGCACGACGGTGTTCGATGTGCTGTTGGCGATGACCACGGCGGCGATGACGACCAACGCCAACACCCCAATCAGGGCCATCAAGCCCATCAGGCGCCTGAACCCGCGGCCGCTGCGCCTCTGCTGGCGCTGGCGCTCCGGCGGCGCCGTGCGGCGGCTATAGGCCGGTTCGGCACGGTCGGGGGCCCGCCGGGCCTGAGGCTGACGAGTGGCGGCCCGCGTCTGCGCGGTCCGCGGCGACGGGGCGCCCGGGCTCACCCGGGTGGCGGCGGTCGGCGCGCGGTCCTCGTCCATCAGCCGCGTCGACGCGCTGGTGGCGAAACCGGGATCGGCCGCTCCCGGCGGAGGGATCCCGCGCGCTCCGTCGCTGAGTGCCTGAGCCAGCTCCAGGGCATCGGCCGGCCGCGCCCGCTGGTCGATCGCCAGCGCCATCGCCACCGCCTGGGCGAGGGCGTGGGGAACCGACGGATTGAGCTCGTCGAGAGGGATCGGCGACTCGCGCTGCTGCTTGAGCGCCAGCTCCGACAGGGAGCTGGCCTCGTAAGGAAGCCGGCCCGATATCAGCTGGTAGGTGACAACCCCGAGCGAGTAGAGGTCGGCCCGTGGGCCGGCCTCATCGCCGCGCGCCTGCTCGGGGGACAGGTAAGCCGCGGTGCCCAGGACCGAGCCCACCTGGGTGATGCTGGACTGGTCGGTGGCCCGCGCGATGCCGAAGTCAGCCAGCTTTACCACCTCGCTGTCGGAGACCAGCAGGTTGCCCGGCTTGACGTCGCGGTGCACGACGCCGTTGCGGTGGGCGTATTCGAGGCCCCGGCAGGCCTGGCTCACGACGCCGATCGCCTCTTCGAGGCCGAGATGGCCGCGGTCGCGCAGGAGCTCGGCGCAGGACCGGCCCGAGACGTGCTCCATGACGATGAAGTGCTGGTGGTGGCCCTGGTCGAATCCGAAGTCGAACACCTGAACGATGTTGGGATGCACCAGGCGGGCGGCGGCGAGGGCCTCGCGCCGGAAGCGCGAGACGAAGGTGGCATCGTCAGCCAGGTGCTCGGCCAGCAGCTTGATCGCCACGTAGCGCTCCAGGCGGCTGTCGAAGGCCAGGTGAACCGTCGACATCCCGCCGACCCCGAGACGGCCCTCGATGCGGTATCTGCCGGCGATGGTGGTTGTGCCTGTCATTGCCCGTTCTGGTTGCCCGCCGTACCGGTCCCACCGATCCCGGCACCACCGTTCGACGTAGAACTACTACTCGAGGAAGTGGGATTTGTTGCAGTGGTGCTGCTGGAACTGCTGCTGCTCGTCGGGTTGGTGGTCGTCGTGGGGTTGGTGACGGTGGTCGTCGGGTTGGTGGTGGTTGTGCTGGTTGTCGTCGGAGTCGAGCTGCTGGTCGAACTGCTGCTCGTACTGTGGCAGTCCTTGGCGGCCAGTTCGCTGACCGTGGCGGCGCCCTGCCCCAGGTTCTGCACCAGCGTGGTGCTGATCGTTGACGGCAGATCGGCGACCTGATTGTCGAACGAGCGCGCCGCGCTGGCCGCCGCTCCGCAGTCGCCCGACTGAACCGCGGCCGAAACCGATGAGAGCTGATCGCTCAAATTGCCCGCCTGGTCGCTTGACAGCAGTCCGTTACCGCCGCCGCAGGCGACGAGGAACGAGACCGCGAAGCCGAGACCGCCAGCCAGAAATGCTCGGGTGCCATTGCCCATCCGGCGGCTGACTTTAGAGACTGTGGCGGTTGCGTTGGCGTTAGAGGGCTCACACGTCCTCACTGGCCGTAGAGCAGGCGTTCGGCGAGCGAATCGGGTAGCCGGGCGGCCCGGATCGCGGCCGCGGCGCCGGCGATGTCGTACTCGGTGCGGCGGTAGATCGCCCGCCACGCGCCGGTATCGAGCTCCAGCCAGGCGGCCCGGGGATCGCCGTCCCGGGGCTGGCCGACGCTGCCGGGGTTGATCAGCCACTCGCCGTCGTCGAGGTCGAGCTGCTCGTCGGCGGCGCGGGTCTGACCTGACGCCGGCGCGCCGGGGAAGCGTGAGAACGACAGCGCCACGTGAGAGTGACCGATCAGCGAGACGCGTTGTGCCTGCACATCCAGGCACAGCTCGGCCTGCAGCGGAGATAGGACGTACTCCCAGACCGGATCACGGGGGCTGGCGTGGTACATGGCCACGGCCTCCTCGACGTTGGAGGGCTCGAGCCGGTCGAGGTAGCTGCGAGTCTCGGGATCGATCTCGTTCTGGGTCCAGCTGGCCGCCAGCGCCGCCCCCCGGGAGAATTCCTCCAGCGGCAGCGTCCCGCGGACTCCCAGGTCGTGGTTGCCGGCCAGGCAGATGGCGGCGTGCTCGCGCGCCAGCGCCACGCAGGCATCGGGCTCGGCCCCGTAACCGACCAGGTCGCCCAGGCACCAGAGCTCCTCGCAGTCGGAATCTCCGATCGCATCGAGCACCGCCTCGAACGCCTGCCGGTTGCCGTGGACATCGGACACGATCGCTACGCGCATCTCTACAGTCTCGCTGGTGAGAGCCTCCTCGCGCCTCCGGGTCCTACCCTCGCTGCTGCTCGCGGCCGCCGTCGCAGAAGGTGCCCGCCGGCTGCTGACCCCGCGCTCGAAGCCGATCGTGCCCGCGCCAGTGGACCTGCGCACGTACTTCAGCGACGAGGAGATCGAGCGGGGGCGGAGCTTTGCCCGGCCCCAGAGGGCGCTGGGACTGGCCCGGGCCGGGGTCGAGGTGGCCGCGCTATCGCTGGTGATCCTGCATCCGCCCTCGGTGATCGCCCGCTCCTGGAGCCGCCCGCTGGCCGGAGGGGCGGCGGTCGGCGCGCTGCTTTCGATCGGGCTATCGGCTCCGCCGCTGCCGCTGGCCGCGATCTCGCGACGGCGGGCGATCGCCGCCGGGCTGGATACGCAATCCTGGGCCGGCTGGGCGGGCGACCTGGCCAAGGCGGGCGCAATCGGCACCGCCTTCGCCGCCGCCGCCGGCGCGGCGGTGGTCGGCGTGACCAGGCGCTACCCCCGCTACTGGTGGGTTCCCGCGGCCGGGGGCTCAGTCGTCTTCGGCGCGCTGCTGGCCGCACTGGCCCCGGTCGTGCTGGATCCGCTGTTCAACACCTTCACCCCACTGCCCGAGGGCGAGACCCGCTCTGACGTGCTGGAGCTGGCCGCCGCGGCCGGCGTCAAGGTGGGGGAGGTCTACTCGGTCGACGCCAGCCGCCGTACGACCGCCGCCAATGCCTACGTCACCGGCCTCGGCCCGACCAAGCGCGTGGTCCTCTACGACACCATGCTGGACCGCTACAGCCGCGACGAGGTCCGCCTGGTAGTGGCCCACGAGCTGGCCCACGTGCGTCATCGCGACGTCCCCCGTAGCGTCGCCTACGTCGCGATCGTGGCGCCCGCGCTGGGACTGGCCGTCCAGCGCCTCAGCTGGGCGCTGTCGCCCGAGCGGGGCACACCGGCCACGCTTCCCGCCTTGGCGCTGGCGGCTGCCGTAGCCAGCGGCCTGGTCGGGCTGGCCGGCAACCGGCTCTCACGGGCGGTGGAGCGCCGGGCCGATCAGTTCGCGCTTGAGCTGGCCGGGGCGCCCGAGGCATTCGTGTCCTTCGAGCGCTCGATCGCGCTCCAGAACCTGGCCGATCTGGAGCCTCCCCGGTGGGTGACGCGTTTGCTGGCCACCCATCCACCGACGGCCGAGCGGATCGGCGCCGCCGTGGCCTTCTCACGGCGATCACCGGTCGCAGCCTAACTGCGCCGGGCGTCCTGCGGTGCCTTGAGAATGATCACGCAGTTCTGGCCGCCGAACCCGAACGCGTTCGCGGCCGCCGTGCGCACGTTGACCTCGCGGGCCGTGAGCGGCACATAGTCGAGGTCGCATTCGGGATCGGCCGTGTCGAGGTTGATCGTGGGCGGGATCACGCCGTCGCGCATCGCCAACAGGCAGGTCATGACCGAGAGCGCTCCGGCGGCTCCGATCAGGTGCCCGACCATCGACTTCGGCGAGCTGGCCGGGACGCGCCTGGCCTCGTCGCCCAGCGCGATCTTGATCGCTCGGGTCTCGGCGGTGTCGTTGGCACGGGTTCCGGTTCCGTGGGCACAGATGTAGTCGAGCTGCGACGGGTCGGTGTCGCTGCGCTTCAGCGCCAGTTGAATCGAGCGCGCGGCGTGGACTCCGCTGGGTTCCGGAGCGCTCATGTGAAATGCGTCACTGGTCAGCGCCCCGCCGGCCACCGAGCCGTAGGAGGCGGCGCCGCGGGCCCGGGCATGCTCGGCGGATTCGACGACCAAGATCACCGCTCCCTCCCCGAACACGAACCCGTCGCGGTCGCGGTCGAAGGGCCGGCTGGCTCGTGCCGGCTCGTCGTTTCGCTCCGACAGCGGGCCCATCTTGGCCAAGCCGGCCAGCATCGTCGGCGTGATGCCGGCGTCGGTCCCGCCCGCGATGACTACGTCGGCCTCGCCGGCCATGATCAGACGCCGGGCGTCGAGCAGCGCGTAGGTGCCGCTCGCGCACGCCAGGGCACTGGCCGAAACCGGTCCGTGGGCGCCCAGGTCGATCGCCACCTCGCAGGCCGGCATGTTCGAGATCATCTCGGGCACCCAGTACTGGCTGACCTCCCGCGGCCCGCCGTCGAACATCGCCCGGACGTTGTCCTCGGTCTCCGGCAGGCCGCCGACGGCGCTGTTGACGAGCACCCCGATCTCGTCGGGATCGGCGGCCACGTCGAGCTCGGCGTCGGCCACCGCCTCGCGCGCCGCCGCGATCGCCAGCTGCGAGAAGCGCGCGGTGCGCCGCGAGCGCTTGGTGCCCAGAAGCGGCTCGGCGTCAAACCCCTGGACCTCGCCGGCGATGCGGACGGCCAGGTCGGAGGGGTCAAAGCTCTGGACCGTCCGTACGCCGGAGCGTCCCGCCAGCAGCGCCCGCCATGTCTCGGGCGCGCTCAGGGCCAGCGGGGTCAGGGCCCCGATGCCGGTGATGACCGGGTCCGCGCGGAGGTTGTCCGCGCTCACAGTGCTTCCAGGAGCCCGTCGGCGGATTCGCGCTCGGCCTGCTCGCGAATCTGGTAGTGCAGTTTCTTGCCCGTCGCCGTCATCGGCAGGGCGTCGACGAAGCGGTAGGCGCGGGGCCGCTTGAACGCAGCCAGCATCGGATGGCCCTTGCAGTGGCGGTCGCAGGTGGCGGCATCAAGAGCGGGATCGCTGCGGACCACGTAGGCCACCACGATCTCTCCCCAGCGCTCGTCGGGGACTCCCACCACTGCGGCGTCGGCCACGCCGGGGAGTTCTGACAGAACCGCCTCGACCTGAGTCGGGTGGACGTTCTCGCCGCCGGAGATGATCATGTCGTCCTTGCGGCCGACGATCGTCACGTACTCGTCCTCATCCCAGGTGGCCAGATCGCCGATGTACAGCCACCCGTCGTGGAAGCGGGCCGCCTGCTCGTCAGGCTGATTGACGTAGGCGTATCCGGACTTGACCGAGCGGACGATCACCTCGCCGACCTCGGTCCCGTCCTTGGCCACCCGGTCCTCTGGCGAGGCGTGGCGGTCATCGTAGATCCGGACCACGGCGACATCGTCGTCGGTGCAGGCCCGGCCGGCGGAGCCGGCGTGTTGGGGCAGGTCGCTGGGGCGCAGGAACGTGTTCCAGAATGCCTCGGTAGTCCCGTAGCCATTGAAGATCCGCGGCGTCAGCAGCTCTTGGTAGCGCAGACAGGCCTCCCGATCGAGTGGCGCCCCCATGGTCACGATCCCACGCAGGCTGCTCAGATCCCGCGGCCGCTGGCTCTGCTCGGTCGCCAGCATGGCGAGGTTGGTGGGCGCTCCGATCAGGTATGTCAGGCGCTGCTCCTGGACCCAGTCCAGCACCGTGGCGGGGTCAAACTGGCGCAACGCCACGGCCTCGGCGCCGACGTACAGGACCGGGTTGGGCCCCCCCGAGTACAGGCCACCGCGGTGAAACCAGGGCGTCATGTTGAGCGTGCGGTCTTCCGGCGACAGGGGAAAGTGCATGATCACGTCGTGGGCGGAAAGGACCTCGACCAGGCTGCTGAGCGAAACCCCCTTCGGCATCCCGGTCGTGCCTGAGGTGTACAGGCGTGTCGTCTCATCGTAGATCGTGGCGTCCGGCGCAGCTGGTGGCGAGCCCGCCCCCTCGCGGACCAGTTGCTCAAAGCCGGTCACCCCGGAGGACGGCGAGCCGCCCACCTGCACCAGCAGCTCCAGATCATGTCCGGAGCGCTCCAGGGCGGCGTGGGCGGTTTCGGCGAGCGCGTTGTCGTAGACGAAAGCCCGGGGGCGGCTGTCGTCGATCACATAGGCAACCTCGCCGGGCGAGAGCCGGAAGTTGATCGGGGCGGCGACCGCGCCCAGGCGCTGAGCGGCCAGCCACACCAGCACGAACTCGGGGCAGTTGAACAGCGAGAAGACGACCGTGTCGCCGGCGCTCACCCCGGCCGCGGCCAGCCCGGAGGCGAGGCGGCCGCAGTCGGCCCACAGCTGGGCGTAGGTCCACCGGTTTCCGCTGACGGGATCGTGCAGGGCAGGCCGGGAGGCGAAGCGATGGCTGTTTCGCTCCACGCCGGCGAGGTACGTGAAGCGATGCTCAAATACCGCTTTGAAGGCGCTGGGGTCATATCGATAGCGCCCGGAATCGCTCACATGCCCCCTCCGGGCGCCGTCGCCGGCGTACGGATCAGACGGTCGCGCACCTCGGCCAGGCGTTCGTACTGGCCCAGCGGATCGCCGCCCAGCGGCATCAATATGAGCTCCTGGACGCCGGCCGCCAGCTGGGCCTCGAGGTACTCGAGAACCCGATCCGGGCTGCCCACCGGCGTCCACCGCTCAACCACCTTCAGCGGCAGGTTGTACAGGCCGTTGAGGTGTGCCTCAGCCTCCCGCCGCGCCTGATCGGCGTCGTCGTCGACGTTGACCCCAACCAGGAGGGCCACTCCGGGGCGGGGGCGCCCGTGTTCCTCGGCCAGCTCGGCTAAACGAGCGCTGCGGTCGGCCAGGACCTCGGGCTCGAGCCACATCGGCAGCCACATGTCGCCGAAGCGAGCCGCGCGGCGCAGCGCCGCTTCGCCCCGGCCGCCGACGTAGACCGGTGGAACGCTGCTGATCGGCGGTTCCAGCGCCGGGATCCGCAGCTGAAGCGTGCGCCCGGAATGCTCGACGGGCTGTCCCCTCAGGAGGTCAGGCAGGACCTCGAGGGATTCGTTCAGGCGCGCGCCGCGCTCGGCCACCGGAACCCCGGCGGCGGCGAACTCCTGCGGGAATTCACCCCCCACGCCGACGCCCAGCAGCAGCCGTCCCCCGGAGAGCGAGTCGATCGTCACGAGCTGCTTGGCCGACCAGGCGATCGGTCGCATTCCCAGCAGCATCACGCTGAATCCGAGCTCGATGTGCTCGGTCACTGCGGCGGCCGCCGCCAGCACCCCGGTCGCTTCCAGGTGGGGCGAGGGACAGGCCAGGTGGTCCCCGACCCAGACGGCATCGAATCCGAGCGATTCGGCCAGCCGCGCGGCCCGCACCACCGGCGCCGGCTTGCCTGAGCGCACGGGATCGAAGCTCGGCAACAGGATGCCGCAGCGCGTCACCGGCGCTCCAGGTCTCTGGTAGGCCCTCTCACGTACGGGTCCGACGGCCTATTCGTTGTCCGCGGTGCTGTCCGACGAACCCGCGGCGCCGGGCCCCCCGCCGTACTCCGGCAGGTTCTTGATGCCCTCGCGGGTCTGCCACTTGGAGTAGTTGTCGTTCATCGCCTCGATCAGCTCGCGCATGAACTTGGGCGAGAGATTGATGCGCGAGACCACGACGCCGGGGATCTCCTCGTCCTCGACCTCGTGGTCGACGCGGGCGAAGGTGATCGTGAACTCGTAATCGGAGTGGCTGACGTTGGCGAAGTTCGAGTAGACCCCCGCCATGATCTCCGGCGAGAAGTGGATATTGATGCTGCGCTCTGGCGGATTGGGATCGTCCATATGCCCGTAGTATCCCATCGTGCGGATCGTCGTCGTCGCCGTGGGAAGGTTGCGTCCTCCGTACGCCGACGACGTGCAGCATTACCAGAAGCTGATCGCGGGCCATACGCGGCTGGAATTGATCGAGGTGCGGGTCGACGAGCATGTCGCCCGGCGGCTCCCCGACCGGGCCTTCGTGTCGCTGCTTGACCGCGACGGCGAGCAGCCTGACTCGATCGCCTTCGCCCACTTCCTGGAGGAGCGCCGGCGTAGCGGACGCGACCTGTGCTTCGTGATCGGGGGGCCGTTCGGGCTCGACCTGGACCACGTCGACCAGCGGCTCTCGCTGGGGGCGATCACGCTGCCTCACCAGCTCGCCAGGGTCGTGCTGCTGGAGCAGATCTATCGCGGCCACAAGATTCTCGCCCGCGAGCCGTATCACTACTGAGATCCGGGATGGCGCAACCGCAACGCACCGACCATCTCGGCCACCAACGGCGCGAACGCGAGCAGCGGACCCGGGCTCGACGGGAGCTGCGGATGTTCGCCCGCCGCCTGACGATCCTGTTCGCCGCTCTGATCGCCCTGATCGTGATCGGCACCGTGGCCTTCTCCCTGTCGGAGGGCACCTCGGTGGCCTATTCGTTCGCCTGGACGCTCGACACCGTCACCACCCTGGGCGCGATCCAGGACCCCCACGACACTCCGGGCCGGGTTGTCGTCGTGTTCCTGGAGCTATTCGGCATAGGTACGCTCTTTTACGGGCTTGCGACGGTCGCGGAGTTCTTCGTCTCGGGCCAGCTCAGCGGGCTGCTCGAAGAGCGCCGGACACAGCGAATGATCGACTCCTACACCGACCACTTCATCATCTGCGGCTTCGGCCGCGTGGGCCGCCAGGTTGCCCGCGACCTGCGCCGGGCCGGCGTCCAGCACCTCACGATCGACACCGATCCCCACCATCGAGAGACCGCCGAGGGGATGGGCGTGCGCTACATCGAGAGCTACGCCGCCGACGACGAGGTCCTGATGCGGGCCGGGATCGACCGGGCGAGAGCGGTGATCGCCTGCGTCGACTCCGATGCCGACAACATCTTCATCGCCCTGACCGCGCGAGAGCTGCGGCCCGGCATCCTGATTGTGGCCCGGGCGTCGGCTGAGGACTCCGAGAAGAAGCTTCTGCGCGCCGGTGCCGATCGGGTCATCTCGCCGTATAAGACCTCGGGCTCGGAGATGGCGCGGGTGGCCCTGCATCCCCAGGTCGGGGGGGCGGTCCAGATGGCCGACTACCGGCTCGAGGAGATCGAGGTCCCGGCCTCCTGCGAAGGGGTCGGGATGACGGTGGAGCAGGCGCGCGGCACGGCGGTGATAGTGGCCGTGCGGCGGACGGACGGGCGCCTGGAGCCCCAGCCCGAGCCGCAGTCTCGGATCCAGGCCGGCGACATGCTGGTGGCGATCGGATCTCCGAAAGCGCTGGAGCGACTTGAGACGGTGTTCCAGCCGCTGGTGGTGTCGGGCTCATGACGGCTCCCCTTCCCGAGCTTCGCGCTGCCGTGCAAAGCGCCGCCGCGGCGGTCCGGGGCGATGGCGAGGCGCCGACACAGATGCGGGTGGAGCGTCCCAAGCGCGAGGGTCAGGGCGACTACTCCACCAATGTGGCGATGCTGCTGGCGCCGGCGCTGGGTGCTGCGCCTCGGGAGATTGCCGCGCGGGTCGGCGAGTCGCTGGCGGCGGCGTTGGGCGCTGAACTCGAGTCCTATGAGGTGGCGGGACCCGGCTTTTTGAATCTCAGCCTGTCGGAAAGCTGGCATCGCGCGGCGCTGCGCTCGATCCTGGCCGACGGACGGGCCTACGGGTCGGGGGGAGCCGACCCTGCGCTTCGGGTGCTGGTGGAGTTCGTCTCCGCCAACCCCACCGGCCCGCTGGTGGCGGCCAGCGGGCGCCACGCCGCCTATGGCGATGCACTGTCGAGGATCCTGTCTCACCACGGCCACACCGTCTGGCGCGAGTACTACCGCAACGACGCCGGCTCCCAGATCCGTCTGCTCGGGGAATCGGTCATCGCCCGGGCGCGGGGGGAGGACGTCCCCGAGGGCGGCTACGAGGGCGACTACGTGCGCGAGGTCGCCGAGGCCATCCCCGGGGTGGCCGAGATGCCCGTGTCAGAGGCCGCGGCGCGCGCGGTGGACCTGCTGCTGGCTCAGATCAAGGCGACGCTGGAGCGCTATGGCGTGCACTTCGACCGCTTTTTCAGCGAGCGCACCCTGTACGAGGGCTCGCCCTCGTACCTCGAGCGGGCGCTGACGAAGTTGCAGGAGGCCGGACACAGTTACCGCTCCGAGGCTGCCCTGTGGCTGCGCACGACGAGCTTCGGCGACGACAAGGATCGCGTGCTGGAGCGCTCCGACCACCAGCCGACGTACTTCGCCGCCGACGTTGCCTACCTGCTCGAGAAGCGCGAGCGCGGGTTCGACCTCCAGCTGCTGCCGGTGGGCTCCGATCACCACGGGTACATCGCCCGGATGAAGGCCGGTTTGGCGGCGCTGGGCGGTGACGACGCCGCATTGGAGATGCCGATCATGCAGTTCGTGCACCTGATTGAGGGCGCAGAGCGAGCGGCGATGTCCAAGCGCCGTGGTGAGTTCATCACGCTCGACGAGCTGCTCGACGAGATCGGGGTCGACGCGACCCGGTTTTTCATGCTGCAGCGCTCACACGACCGCACCGTGGACCTGGACCTCGAACTGGCGCGGCGGGAGTCGGCCGAGAATCCGGTCTACTACGTCCAGTACGCCCACGCCCGGATCGTGACCATGCTCGGCAAGCTCGACGCTGATCGCGTGGCCGAGGCGCTGGAGGCCGGCGCGGACTGGGGAAACGGCGAGCTGCATCCGGCCGAGCGCGCGCTGATCAAGGCCCTGGCGGCATTCCCCGACGAGGTTGCCGAGGCAGCCGAGCGGCGTGCGCCGCATCGGATCGCCGCCTACGCGCTCGAGTTGGCCCAGGAGTTCACCGCCTTCTACCGTGACTGCAAGGTGGTGGGAGCTCAGCCCCGGACGGCCGAGAGCTTCCGGATCGCGCTGTCGCAGAGCTCGCGCCAGACGATCGCGCTGGCGCTGGAGCTGCTGGGCGTCAGCGCACCGGACTCGATGTAACGAGCCCGGGGGGCGCACCTGGGCGGTGTGCGAGCCGGAGCGGTCAGGTCGGGGCCGGGCGAGGGCTCAGATCTGGCGGGCCAGATCCTCGTCGAGGCGACGGGCCTCGGCCGGGTCCACCGGTCCGGCCGGTGGTGGCTGTGACGCCGCCGCCTGGCGAGACCGCCGGCGCCATCGGGGGATCGTGAACACGAGCAGCCCGATCCCCAGCGCAACCAGCAACGGGGGCACGACATAGACGACGAGGTTGAAGCCGTCGGCCGGCGGCTTGCCGAGCACCGACGGACCGTACTGAGCCACGAGCTGGCCTTCGATCTGCTGCTTGGTCATCCCCTGCGTGATCAGCCCGCGGATGTACTGGCGCTCGGAGTAGGCCTCCGGCGACTGGGCCACGGCGAGCGACTCGTGGCAGGCGACGCACATGACGTCGTTCTCGATGTCGGTCAGCGAGGCGCGGCCCACGGCGGCTAGCGCGGCGGCGGGACCGAGAGCGGGGGAGAGGGCGGCGATCAGGGTTAGCCCGATCAGCGCCGCGATCCTGTGGGCACCGCGGGTCACGACGGCTCGGCGAGGATTCGCGGCAGGGTCTCGTTCAGCCATGTGTTGTTGAGCTGGTAGCGTCGCAGCGCCTGAATCTTGCCCTGGCGATTGATCACGAACGTCTCCGGCACCCCGGTGGTGCCGAACGAGCGGACGAAGTTCCCGCTCACGTCGCGTAGGACCGGGTAGCGGATGTGCTCCTGGCGCACGAACTGCTCGGAGGCGACGCTGTTATCCAGGTAGGTAACCCCGACGATGGTGGCGTCGCTGCGGCGCAGCCGCCGCTGCGCGTCGGCCAGGATCGGGGCCTCGGCCTTGCAGGGGTCACACCAGGAGGCGAACACGTTGAGCACGACAACCTTGCCCCTGAAGTCGGCCAGGCTCGCCTTACGGCTCGAGCCCAGGACCGGCAGCGCCAGATTCGCGTTGGGCGCCGCCGGAAACGTGCCCTTGGCGACCCGGGCGTCGATCGAGGAGGTGGTCTTCTGGTTGGCCACCCCGAAGGTCAGCAAGGCCAGCAGCGCGGCCGCCGCGGCCACGATCAGCCCGGGGAGTACAAAGCGCCGCATGCCGCAGCAAGGTTAGTACCAGGCGCCCTCCGGCGGGACGATACGGCGTCCGGTGGGCCTCGGTTTGACCGGGGGCTGGGCGGCCCGGCGGGCGGCGGTCGACCCGTGCGTCAGGGCCCTAGTATTCGGGGCCGTTGGCGGACGTAGCTCAGTTGGTAGAGCGTCGGCTTCCCAAGCCGAAGGTCGCGGGTTCGAGACCCGTCGTCCGCTTAGACGTTTTCCCTGCTATTGGGAGGTTTTGAGTTTGTGATTATGTGTCACGAACTTGCGGGCA
>DASXJY010000159.1:0-2451 GCA_036497115.1 Solirubrobacteraceae bacterium | reverse complement strand
TGCTTGGCGGCCACGGGGCGGCTCTGCGAGGGCACCGCCACCCCGACGTTGACGATCGCCGGCACCACGCTGCCGGCCACGAAGGCGAGGCTGGCCAGGTTGATGCTGCCCAGGCCCGAGGCCTCGTCATACCCGGCGGCGGCGGTGCAGCAGCCGAACGCCCGGCCGACCAGGCTCGAGCCCAGGTCGTTGTTGTTGGCGACGATGTCGGAGATCACGCTGGCTGCCGAGGGTGAGTGATCGATCGAGTACAGCAGCGGGTTGGCCAGACCGAGGTCCTGGCGGTGACCCCGGCGCAGCGCCTGGTCCACGAGCGCCAGGCCGCCGGCCAGCAGCGGCGCCGCCGCGCTCGTGCCGCCCACCTGGGTCCACGGGCTGTTGTGGCCCTGGCCGATGCAGTCGCCCTTGGCCGTGCAGAAGATCTCATAGCCGGGAGCGACGTCGGCCAGCATCGAGATGTCGGGGATGCCGCGGTGACCGGCCAGCACGAACCCGTCCTGGTAGGTGGGCCGCTTGAACAGCTCGCTGAAGCCGCCGCCGCCCGAGGCGTTGACGAGCGGCGAGTCGTTCCAGACCTCCTCGGAGGTGATGTGGTTGGTGGCGTCAAGGGCGAAGTTCGTGCCGCCCACGCCGGTGACGAACGGCGACGACGCGGGGTAGCTCACCGCCAGCCCCGGCAGCGGCCGGCCGTCGGGGGTCAGGCATGCCGACGAGCCGTCATCGCCGCTGGAGGCGAGCACCGAGATCCCGCTGGCCGCGGCCAGAGCGAGGGCGCCCTCGACGTGGCGCAGCCCGGAGTTGCCGATTGTGAGGTGCGTCGCCTCCTCGCAGGAGCCCAGCGACGCCGAGATGATGTCGGGCTTGCTCCCGGAGTTGGACAGCGGCGCCGTGAGCGAGTGCAGCACGTCAACTGCGTTGGGGCGCGACTCGTAGACGTCGACGGCCTTGAGCCTCGGCGCGGCGGCGTCGAGGACCTCCAGGTCCAACGTGGACTCCCCGCCGGGGGGCAGTGGCTTCTTCAGCCCCACCCCGAAGCCGTTGATCGCGGGCGTGGCCAGCCCGAAGCACTTGGAGAAGTTGCGCAGGTCCGAGTAGCGGAACCCGTCGATCTCGATGAGCGCGACGCGCTCGCCCTGACCCTGGAGCCCGGCGCTCTGGAGCGGGGCGTAGTTGTAGGCGGTCAGATACTGGTTGGGCGTGAACCCCGACTGCGACACGGCGCCGGTGCAACCGGCCGCGGTGCCGGTCCGCTGCAGGTAGCCGGACTCGTCGGCGGTGCTCTCGTCCCCGGGCGCGGCTGCCTTGTGGGGGAACACCGCGTTGCTCGAGGCGGCCGGCGTCGAGGATCCGAACAACGGCTGGGTGTTCAGGCCGACCACGCCGGTCACGTCGTCGCGCAGTGCCGCCGGGATCCGCACGCCGGTCTCGGGTGCCATGAACGTCGCGCCACGAGGACCGGCGGCCGCGGTCCGGAAGTTGCCCAGCGTCGTGCCGAACAGCCGCCCGGCCTCTGACACCTTCATCGTCGCGTCGGCGAACAGGCCGGTGACGTCGACCTTGACGCCAGTGGCGCCGGCGCGCTCTAGGTAGCTGAGCACCCGCGCGCGCTCGGGCGCGGGGGCACCGAAGCGCTTGGCCAGGTTGGCGATCGAGTCGTACTGACCGTACCGGGCCGACTTGGGATTGGACACGGCGGCGGCGAACCGCTCGAGGCCGGTGACGTCGGCCTTGAGCGGAAGCGCCAGCGAGACGCTGCCGTTGGCGGGCGCGGCGCCCAGCCAGGTCCAGTGGGTAGTGGAGCCGGCGGCCACGGCGGGGGTGGCGGACAGCGCGCCGGCGCACAGCAGGCATGCCGCGATCGCGATCGCGATCCCGGCGCGGCGCGGCGCCCGTGTCATTCCCCAGCTGCAAATACCCATGAAGCGTTCTCTCCCTGTTCTGTCTCAAACCGGCATGCGACCTGGGGCTGGCGGGGTCGTATCCCCCGTGAGGAGATCGTTGCACACCCCCAACACGCCGAAACGTTAGATCGGTGCGGTGCCAGTTACCCCCAGGAGCCCGGTCTCAGCCCGGATCTCTGCGCCCCGTCCTCGCTCGGACGCCGAAGTTCAGACCCCGGAGGTCGGCGTGGCGCACCAGCTCACCGCCGCGCACATAGGGCACGATCTCGGCGCGCAGGTCGCGGCGGATCGCCTCCAGCCGCGCCACCTCCGCGCTCAGCTCCTCGGCTCGCTTCTGCAGCGAGGCCACCTTGCGCGCCATCGAGTCCAGCTGCTGCTCGAGCTCGAACACCCGCTCGACGCCGGCCAAGTTCATCCCCAGCTCCGCGGTCATCTCCTGGATGCGCCGCAGCCGGTCGACGTCCTTCTGGGAGTACAGCCGCGTCCCCTTGGGCGAGCGCTGGGGCTCGATGAGCCCGCGCGCCTCGTACATCCGCAGCGTCTGCGGATG
>DASXJY010000158.1:0-15765 GCA_036497115.1 Solirubrobacteraceae bacterium | reverse complement strand
GGCGGGGCGCTGGCGGCTGCTCGGCGTGGCTCTGGTCGCGGTCATGGCCGCGATCTCCCAGACCGGTGGCGGCCCGTATGACAACGCGGCAAAGGTCGGCGGACTGGTGGTCGTGTTCGCGATCAATGCCGGAGCGGCGGGCGCGTTCACCTGGTTTGGCTGGATCAGCAAGGAGCAGAAACAGCGCCGGGTGGAGGTGATCTCGCAGCTGACCGCGGCCAACGGCAAGCTCGAGGCGACGCTGCGCGAGAACGCCGCGCTTCACGAGCAGCTGCTGGAGCAGGCCCGGTCGGCCGGGATCTCCCAGGAGCGCCAGCGGATGTCGCGTGAGATCCACGACACGATCGCTCAGGGGTTGACCGGGATCATCACCCAGCTGCAGGCGGCCGAGCAGGCGGCCGGAGACCGTGTGACCGAGTCACGTCACCTGACGGCAGCGATCGAGCTGGCCCGGGAGAGCCTCTCCGAGGCGCGCCGCTCGGTGCAGGCGATGCGCCCCGAGGCCCTGGAGACCGCGAGGCTGCCCGACGCGGTCAAGGACGTCGCCGACCGCTGGTCGGTGCTGCACGGGGTCCCGGTGGCGGTGACCACGACCGGGGCGGCGCGCGCGATGCGCCCGGAGATCGAGGTGGCACTGCTGCGCACCGCGCAGGAGGCGCTGGCCAACGTGGCCAAGCACGCCGGGGCCTCCCGGGTGGGGCTGACCCTCTCCTACATGGAGGACCTGGTCACGCTCGACGTCCGCGACGACGGAGTCGGCTTCGCGCCTGCCACCAACGGCAACGGGGGCCACGCCACCCACGGCGCCGGGCCGGCCGGCGCTCACCAGTCGGTCGCCGAGGGCGGATTCGGACTGGCGGCGATGCGTCAGCGGGTGGAGGGCGTGGCCGGTACGCTCGAGATCGAGTCAGAGCCCCGGAGCGGTACAGCGATCTCGGCCACGGTTCCGGCGATCCCGCCGGCGGGTGGCTCGTGAGCGACCCGATCAGGCTGCTGATCGTCGATGACCATCCGGTCGTGCGCGACGGCCTGACCGGAATGTTCAGCGGCGAGTCCGAGATCGAGGTGGTCGGCGTGGCCGGCGACGGGCGCGAGGCGGTCCGTCGGGCCCAGGCGCTCGATCCCGACGTGATCCTGATGGACCTGCGAATGCCGCAGCTCGACGGGGTCACGGCGATCTCCGAGCTGACCGAAGCCGGGTCCCGCGCCCGGATCCTGGTGCTGACCACCTACGACACCGACAGCGACGTCCTCTCGGCCATCGAAGCCGGAGCCACCGGCTACCTGCTCAAGGACGCGCCCCGCCCCGAGCTGCTGCGGGCCGTGCGCGCGGCGGCTCGCGGCGAGGCGGTCCTCTCTCCGTCGGTGGCCACCCGCGTGGTCGGTCAGGTGCGGGCGCCGGCCGAGGAGCCGATCAGCCACCGCGAACTTGAGGTCCTGGAACTGGTGGCCCGCGGCGCCACCAACCGCGACGCCGCGGCACGGCTGTTCATCAGCGAGGCGACGGTCAAGACGCACCTCATGCACATCTACGGAAAGCTGGGGGTCAGCGACCGCGCCGCCGCGGTGGCGCAGGCGTTTGACCGGGGGCTGCTGGTCCCCCGCCAGCGCAGATGAGTGCCTCCTCAGCCCGGCGCCATGCTCTCGGGATAGAGGTCGCCCTCGTCGTGCAACCGGTAGTAGTCACCGGGCGAGGCGGTGTAGATCTGGGCCATGGTGTGCAGCCCGGTGGGCTCGGTCAGCGTCCCGGCGGCAATCGAGATCGTGGGCCGGTCGCCGGCGCTCCAGAACATGGAGGCTCCGCAGCGGCCGCAGAATCCTCGGCGTCGTCCGTCGGCTTCATACCAGCGCAGCCATCCTTGCTCTGTCACGGTGAGCTCAGAGGCGTTACAGGCGGTGTAGGCGGCAACGTGGCCGTGGCTGCGCCGGCAGCGGCTGCAGTGACACAGGACGACGTCGCGCAGCGGCCCGGCGACCTCGTAGCGCACGGCCCCGCACAGGCACGCCCCGCTGTTCACCGGCCCGCTCATCTCCGACGATCATCGCACGCCACCCGGCCTGGCCGGCCTGCGCGTGGCCTCTGGGCGCGGAGGATGAGCGCGGCGAGGATGACCGCGCTGGTGGTGCTGGCAGCGGCCGCCATCGCCGGGTGCGGCAGTGCCAGCGATGCCCTGCCGGTGCAGCGGACCGCATCACCCAGGCTCCACCTCGCCCGGCGCCCCGCGCACGTCGCCGTGATCGTCATGGAGAACGAGGAGTACGGCGACGTCATCGGCTCAGCGTCGACGCCATACATCAACGGGCTGGCCCGGCGGTATGCGCTGGCCACCCGGATGTATGCGACCGCCCACCCCTCACTGCCCAACTACCTGGCCCTGACCGGCGGCTCGACCTTCGGGATCACCTCCGATTGCACCGACTGCAGCGTCGCCGGTTCGAGCATCGTCGATCAGCTCGCCGCGAGGCGGCTGACCTGGAAGGCCTACATGGAGGATCTCCCCCGGCCCTGCTTCACCGGCGCGAGCGCCGGGGATTACGCCAAGAAGCACGACCCGTTCGTGTACTACCGGGGACTGGTCAGCGACGGCGCCCGCTGCTCAAACGTCGTCGGGCTCGCGCAACTGCAGACCGACGAGCGCCGGGGAACGCTTCCCACCTTCATCTGGATCACCCCGAACCTGTGCCACGACATGCATGACTGCAGCCTGGCCACCGGCGACCGCTTCCTGGCCGGTCTGGTTCCGTCGCTCCTGCGCTCGCTGGGGCGCGGCGGGCTGCTGTTCGTCACCTGGGACGAAGGGACCAGCGACGACGGCTGTTGCCGCCTCGCCTCGGGCGGCCACGTGACCACGATCGTCGCCGGCCCGGGGGCACGCCGAGGCGCGCGTCTGAGCAAGCCCGTGGACCACTATTCGCTGCTGCAGACGATCGAGGACGCGCTTCACCTCCCGCGTCTGCGCGGCGCCGCCTGCGCCTGCACTCCGTCGCTGGGTCCGCTGCTCGCCTCGCGGTAGCTCCTGCGGCCGGTCGCGCCCCGAACCCCCAGGGCGGCGAGAACGCCGACCCGCACGAATTTCCACGAACGTAAGCGGCGAGTGAAATGATCAGTTCATGAACCGCTCCACCGCTGGACAGCATGCCCTGCCCACCACCCGCGGCGCCGGGGGCTGGGGGCGGATAGCGGTGCTGTTCGAGCCCGGCCGCAGTGGAAACGCCGCGCTCGAACGAGGGGTGGCGCTGTCGCGCGAGCACGAGGCGGAGCTGGCGGTCGTAGCGGTGGCGCCGCAGGCCGAACGGTCTCGATGCGCGGGGCCGTCTCCCGACGGTTACAACGACGCGATCCGTGACACGGTCCAAAGTGAGCTTCAGGACGCCGAGCGCCGGGTCGGTGCCTCGAACCCCCCCGTCACCTACGCGCTTCTGGTGCAGGGCCGCGACGCGCCGCTTGATCGATGGCTTGAGGCGGAATCCGCCGACCTGGTGTTGCTGCCCGCCCGGCGCCCGATGCTGCGCTGGCCTCACCATCCCGACGCCCGCCGGCTGCGCCGGCGCCTGCAGGCCGAGGTCCGCGTGGTCGCTCCCTGAACCGGAGCGGACCCACGCGCAATCACCTGCCAGCCACGAGATCCCGCAGGGCCGCCAGCCCGTCACGGACGTCGGCGAAGCTCGTACTCATCGGAGACAGCCCGATCCGGATCGCGTCGGGGGGCCGGAAATCGACGATCACGCCGCCGTCGATCAGCCGCCGGCACAGCCGACGGGCGTCCGGGTGAACGAGCGCCACGTGAGATCCTCGGCGGGCGCTCTGGCGAGGTGAGCCGAGCGTCACCCCGAGGGGCGAGAGCCAACGGTCAAAGAGCGCGATCGCGAACTCGGTCAGGTCGACAGCCTTGTCGCGAATCGCCTCGATTCCCGCTTCGAGCACCAGCTCGGTCCCCACCTCGACCGCGGTCAGCGCCAGCACCGGCGGCGTGCCGGAGAGCATCCCGAGGATGCCCTGCCCCGGCTCGAAGCCCTGGGCCATCTCGAACGGCTGGTCGCGGCCCAGCCAGCCCCAGATCGGCTGACGCAGCTGCGGCTGATGCTCAGCGCGCACGTACAGGAACGCCGGTGCGCCGGGACCGCTGTTGAGGTACTTGTACGTGCAGCCCACAGCCAGGTCGGCGCCGTCGGCATCCAGCGCCACCGGCAGAGCCCCGACGCTGTGGCACAGGTCCCACAGAGCCAGCGCGCCGACGTCGTGAGCCACGCTGGTGATGGCCGCCATGTCCAGCACGAACGCCGAGCGGTAGGCGACGTGCGACAGCGCCACCAGGGCAGTGTCGGGACCGGCGACCGACGCCACGTCGCCGGGACTTGGTCCTTGCGCGGGGTCGGCCTCGATCCACCGGATCGTCAGATCGTGCTCGCGGGCGAGGCTCTCGAGGACGTAGCGGTCGGTGGGGAAATTGTCGCGGTCGGTGACGATCTCCCGCCGTCCCGGCCGCGCGGCCAGCGCCGCGCTGGCGAGCTTGTATAGGCACACGGTCGTCGAATCGGCCACCACCACCTGTCCCGGCGCGGCACCGAGCAGCGACGAGCCGATCCGGTCGCCGAGTCGCTGCGGGAGCTCCATCCAGCCCTCGCCCCACGCGCGGATCAGCCGCTCTCCCCAGCCGTGACGCAGCACCTCGTCAATGCGCGGCGCCGTCGCGTCGGGCAGTCGGCCCAGGGAGTTGCCGTCGAGGTAGATCGGATCGTCGGGACCGCGGACGAAGCGGTCGCGAAACCGGCGCAGCGGATCGGCGTCATCGAGGGCGGCCGCCGCCTCCCGGCTGGTGATCTCGGCCCGCATCGGGCCTACCGTAGTACTCGGTCGGCCGATGAGCGCCTCCTGAGCTAGCGGCCGCGTCGTGGTGGCACACTCGCATGGCGTGTTGGGCGGTCAGGTACCCTCGTCCCGCGCACCGGCGATGAACGGTCTTCGGCGATCACAATGTCTCTGGGCGCTAACCGGTCTCGGACTGGCCGGATCCCTGATGGTCGCCCTGGCCGGTCCGCGAGCCGTGGCCGACAGCGCCACCGGCTGGTGGTATCAGCCCGGCTTTCCATCGGGGCGTGGCGGGGCGGTCGCCCTGGTGTATGTCGGGATGGCGCTGCTGGGACTGGCCTGGCTGGGCCTGGGACGGCTGGTGGCAACTCGTGATTGGCGCCAGCCCCCCGACGCTCGGGCGGCCGCGCGGGCGCCCAGGGTCGGAGACCTGCTGCTGATCGGGGGCCTGTGGTTGCTGCCGGTGGCCCTCGGCCCAGTGCTGTTCAGCCGCGACGTCTACAGCTACCTGGCCCAGGGCACGATCCTCCACCTGGGGCTCAACCCCTACCACGACACCCCGGCCGTCCTCGCCCAGCACGGAGGCGCCCACGTGCTCAACGCCGTTTCGCCGTTCTGGCGTCACACCACCGCGCCGTACGGTCCGCTGTTCCTGGCCCTGGTGAGCGTGGTGGTGGGCATCACCGGTTCGCACCTGGTCGCCGGGGTGCTGGTGATCAGGGCGCTCGAGCTGGTTGGGATCGTGCTGCTGGCCGTCTATCTCCCCCGGCTGGCCCGAGCGCTCGGCACCGACCCGGCACGGGCCATCTGGCTGGCGCTGCTCAGCCCGCTGATGGTCTTCGAGCTCGTTTCGGCCGGGCACAACGACGTGCTGATGATTGGGCTGCTGGTCGCCGGAGTCGCTGTCGCGGTCGAGGGGCGCCCGCTTCAGGGCATCGCGGTATGCGCTCTGGCGGCAACGATCAAGGTGCCGGCGCTGGCCGGCGCCGTGTTCATCGCCTTGGCCTGGGCCCGAGCCGAGCCATCACCGCGTCAGGCCGTGAAGTTGATCTGCGCCGCCGCCGCGGCGGTGGTCGGCGTGCTGGCCGCGGTCAGCGTGATCAGCGGCCTCGGCGTGAGCTGGCTATCGGGCAGCGTCTTCTCGGCGCCGGCCAAGGTCCGGCTGGCCATCACCCCGGCCACCGGTGTGGGCTGGACGGTGGCCTCGCTGATGCACGATCTTGGACTGTCGGTCAACGCCCGGTCGCTCGAGTCGGCGTTCGGGGCGGTCGCCGCCGGGCTGACCGTGGTGGCCGGCCTGTGGCTGCTCTACCGCACGCGGATCGCCACGCTCGTGCCGATGCTGGGGACGTTCCTGCTCGTCGCCGCGGCCGGCGGTCCGGCCGCCTGGCCGTGGTACTTCACCTGGGGGGTGGTGCTGCTGGCGCCCTGCCCCGGTCCGCAGCGCTCGGTGGGGCTCGCAGTGGCGCTGGCGCTGGCGGTGTTCCTGGTCAAGCCCGGCGGGATCCTGGCGCTCCCGCTCAGCACCGCGCCGCTGGTGCTCGTGGTCTATGCGCTCGTCGCACTGACGGCGTGGTATCTGCGCCGCCAGCGCGGCGGCGACAGCGGCCCGGCGGGACGCCGGGATCAGAGCCTGGCCGACGGCGCTCGGCGGGCGCTGGTCCGGACCTGAGATCTGGCCATGCCGCTGGCCACCGAGACAACCGTGGGTACGGGATCGCGGCCGCGGTCGACGTCGCGCCTCCCGCACGAGCTCGACGAGCGCTGGCGCGACCGCCTCGCCGTGGGCTTGCCCGCGGCTGTGGCCGCGATCCTGAGCTTTATCGCCATCACCGGGCGCAGCCTCGGGTTCGACGAGGCGGCCACGGTGACGATCGCCTCCCAGCACGGCTCCGCGCTCGGCTCGGCCATCGCCCACGACGGGGGCAACATGTCGGGTTATTACCTGCTGTTGCACCTGCTGATCGGGGCGTTCGGCAGCGGGCTGCTGGCGATCAGGTTCGTGTCGGTCCTGGCCACCGTTGCCACGGTGGCCCTGATCGGCGTGATCGGACTTCGGCTGTTCGGCCGCTCGGTCGCCTTCGTGGCCGGCGTGCTGGGGGCGGTCAGCCTGCCGCTGGTCTTCTGGGCCCAGAACGCCCGTGGCTATGCCCCGATGGTGGCGTTCGTGTGCGCCGCGTTCTTGGCCTTCGTGGCCTTGGCCCGCCCGGGGGGTGTGGGACTGTCGCGCCGCGGTCGGCTGGCCTGGGTGCTCTACGTGGTGTTCATGACGCTGGCCATGTACTCGAGCTTCGTCGCCGTCCTGGTGGTCCCGGCGCAGCTGGCGGTGCTGGTCCGGCGCCGCCGGCTGGCGGCACGGTTCGTGATCGCGCTGGCCGCGGTGGCGCTGCTCTGCGTCCCGCTCGTGCTGCTGGCCACCAGCCGCGGCTCCAGTCAGCTGTTCTGGCTGCCGCGGCCGACGCGGAAGGTCGAGACCCAGGTGCTCCAGCTGCTCACCTCGTCTGGCCTGCAACCCAACTTTCACCGCACGCCGATCACCACGCTGCTGCTGATCGTCACCGTGGCCGCCCTGCTGGCAATCGCCGCCGCGGTGTGGCGACGGGTCCGGCGCGGGGAGGGCGAGCAGTGGGCGGCGATCATGCTGCTGTCCTGGGTTGCCGTGCCGGTGGTGCTGGCCTGGCTGGCCTCCTACGTGACCCAGCCGATCTTCCTGCCGCGCAATGTGTTGACCTCGGTGCCGGCGGTCGCGCTGCTGCTGGCGGTAGGCCTGTCTGATCGGAGGCTGCCCCGGATGGCCGCGGTGACCGCGTTCGTGGTGCTGGTGGGGCTGCGGTCTTGGGCGGTGGCGGCGAGCTACGGAGTCTCGCCCGAGCCGTGGCAGCAGACGACCGCCTATGTCCTGCACCACGCCCAGCCCGGTGACTGCATCGCCTTCTATCCCGAGGACGCCCGGATGGCGTTTGCCTATTACGTGGGGGCGCGGGGCGCTGCGGCACCGCGCTCGATCCTGCCCATGGCGCGGTGGGGGGTGGTGCGGCCGTATGTGGAGCGGTACGAGACGCTGTCCCCAGCCCGGATCGCGGCGAGCGCGGGGACCGGTGGCGGGACGGGTGCGCCTGGCTCCGGGTGCGTGCGGATGTGGTTCGTCTCAAGCCACGAAGGCCAGCCGAACGCTCCGGCGGCGTCACTGGCCAACCGGGCCCGGTTCCTGAAGCTCCGCGCCGACCTGGAGCGGCAGTACGGCCGCGCCCCGATCCACCAGTTCGGATATGCCAGCGCCATCCACGTGCAGCTGTTGCCGGGACGCGGCGGGGACTAGAAACTGCAGGGTTGCGTGCTGGATTTTGTCCGTTATACGTACCAAAACCGCCTGCAACCGCCGGGTTGCGCGCCCCGAGGGCCACGAGAGCCACGGGATCCGCGGGCCGTTCCCCTCGCCCCGGCCACACCGCCCCCCGGCTAGGGCCGGAGCGTGACCCCGTAGAAGGTCAGCAGGCTGAGGACGACGAGCAGGATCCCGTTGCCCCAGGCCAGCCAGGTGAACCACTTCCCCCGTACGTAGTGGGCCACGACCATCAAGGCCGGGAACGCCGTGATCAGCATCCGGGGGTTGGGGGGCACGTACTCGGAGGTGAGGGCGAGGAAGCTGATCCCCACCGTCCACACGATCGCCTCGACTGAGATCGTCCGCCGGGCGCGCCACACCAGCACCAGCATCCCCAGCAGCAGGAAGGCGCCGATCAGCCCGACGACCAGGTTGAGGTTGACCGTGGGCTCGTTGGGGTGCGAGGGCGAGATCTGACCGAACAGCGTGGTGGTCAGATGGACCAGGGCGAAAAAGTCGGTCTTCTCGCCCCAGCCGTGATGCTGGGCCTGGTAGTTGGCGAACGGTGTCCCCGTCCACGCCCACAAGAACAGCGCAAACGCGGAGACCCCGGCCAGCGACAGGATTGGCGCCACCAGCACCCGTCGCGCCGCCAGCGAATTGAGCCGCCAGCCCCGCCGGTGCAGCTCCAGCGCCGCCGACACCGCGCAGATCACGACCAGCACCAGGCCGCTGGGCTGCACCGCTGTCCCGATCCCGGCCAGGATCCCCGCCAGCAGCCAGCGCCGATGCTCGAGCGCCAGCAGGCAGCCGGCGGCCAGCGGCAGCAGCAATCCCTCGGAGTAGACCATCGAGAAGACCACCGACCCCGGGAACAAGCAGAACAGGATCGTGGCCCGGCGGGCGCTGTCGCGGTTCCACCAGCCCGTCGCCAGCCGGTACACCAGCACGGTGGCCACGAAGCCGCCGATCATCGAGATGATGACGCCGGCGACGGTCGCCGACCAGATCGCGTTGTGCCCGGTGATCAGCGCGACCAGCGGCTCCAGGGTCCAAATCGTGATCGGATAGAGCGGGAAGAACCCGAGCGTGGTCTGCAGGTGAGAGGGATAGTCGGGATATCCGTGGTTGGCCAGCTCGCGGTACCACAGCCCGTCCCAATTGGCGAGCTCGTGCAGGAAGTTGTGGTGGCCGAACGAGCTCAGCAGATAGGCGGCCAGGAGCAACAGCACCCGGGTCGACAGGTACACGACCCCGATCCACATGAGCTCCGTGCGGGTGATGGCAAAGAGGCTGCGCCGGCCCCCGGCTCGGGCCCGGCGCCGCGAACGGCGGACGGGAGGCGCGCTCTCCGGAGCCGGAACCGGAGACGGAGCCGGAACCGGAGCCCCCGGGCTGTCGACCGCGGCCGAGGCAGGGGCGGGTACGTCGAGGTTCACCACCTCGACCGGCTCGGGCAGCGGCTCGAGTCGTTCAGGGACCGTTTCCACCGGCGCTGAGTGTAAGTTGGCGCTCGGCTTGCCGCTTTAAGGACTCGATAAGAAAAGTCCTGCTGAGGGCTCTCTCAGCCCCCGCCGACGGGCTCAAGCCGAACCGTGCCTGTCCAGCGCATCGAGTCGCTGCAGCCGGGCGGGTTGCCCTGGCAGGGGCTGGCGATGACCCCGTCGCCGACCAGCGGCGAACTGAATGGCCACACCACCCTCATCCCCGCATAGGGATTTCCGGGAAGGCTGCCGCCCAGCAGCCTGAGCTTGCCGACCAGGGCTGTGGCGCCGTTGCTGTCCCACAGGGAAGGGCCCAGGGTGAAGCTCTCGGGACTGCAGTTGCCCGAGGTCGACTTGCTGATCGGGATCCCTACCTCCAGCCCGGCCGGGATCAGCGACAGCCAGCTGTCAGAGGCCGAGCCGCCCAACCGGTAGCTCGTCGTGCACCGGGTCGTCACCGGAGTGCCGTTGCAGCTCTGATCGACGGTGCTGCGCGTCGTCTGCTCGGTCGCGCTCAGCCTCGAGGCCCCGCGATCGAGGGTTACCGCCGGCACCACCACCGGGGTCCGGCCGTCGCTGGCCGCCGCGGCCAGGCTGTCGAGGTCCACCACGTAGCGAACGCTCCACGACATCGGTTTGACCGCCTCGGTCTGCTGATCCACCCAGCCACCCGCCGCCTGGCACACCCCCAGGGTCTTGGCGGTGTAGTTGATCGTCTCGCTTCCGGAACCGCTGTAGAGCACCGCGACTCTGAAGTCCCGGCTGAGATCGGACCGCACCGGGCCGGGAGGGTTGCCGCCTCGCTCCGCGCCGCCGACCACGTGGTAGTAGGTCTTGGCGGGCTTGAGGTTGCTGGCCTTGGCGCCGGTGCGCCCCGCGCGCTGAAGCCGTATCGACTCGACAACCGCCCAAGAGCCGTTCACGGTCGAGGAGCGCACGGAGATGACCGTCTGGTGCTTGTGGGCGCCGTGAGCGCTGAACGCCCGCTTGATCGCTGCCTGTCGTCCCCCGCCGACCAGCTTGGCCCCCAGAGCCGGCGGGGCGGCCCCGGCTAAGGCGGCGACAGCGGCAACCACCAAGAGGATGCGGCCCAGCGCGGCGGCGTGCGGGCAGCGGCCCAACCGGACTGCCACTGTCACCTGGCCCCGCCCGGCGGACCGCCGCGAGGGTCCCCGCCGACGGCCTGGCCGTCTCGTCCCACATAGCCGTCTCTGCCGCCGGCCACCACCACGACTGCCTCGCGCTCGCCGACGTTGCTCATCCCCCGGTGGGTGGCGGCATCGACCCGCGCCACGCCTCCCGGGCCGAGCACGTGCGTGGTCCCGTCACCGAAGCGGAACTCCACCTGGCCCTGATGGACGAAGTAGGTCTCCTCCTGCTGCTCGTGGTAGTGGACGCCCGTCGAGTAGCCGACCGGGAGGACGATCGCGTTGATTCCGAAGGCGGTCACGCCGAGCTCGCGGCGGACCTTGCGAAACCCCGGTCCGTCGCCCATCTGCTCCAGGCTGGAGACCGCGTAGCCCGCTCCTTGCGTCGCCACACCCATTGCAGGATGAATGGTACCTCCCAAGCAGACGCCAGCGCGCGAACCAGGGCGCCGAGCGGGCATACTAGGGCCGTGACGTCAGCGCTCATCTCCGAGGCGCTCGCGCCTCTACGCGCCAACCCCGCCAGCGCCGCGATCCTCCTCGATATCGACGGCACCCTGTCGCCGATCGTCGAGCACGCCTCCGACGCCCACGTGCCCGAGACGACCCGCCAGTTGCTGATCGGGGTCGCCAATCAATACGCGCTGGTGGCCTGTGTGAGCGGCCGCCGCGCGTCGGAGGCGCGGGCCATGGTCTCGATCGGGACGATCTCCTACCTCGGCTCGCACGGCGTGGAACTGCTGCGCGCGGGTTGGACCGAGGCCGTGCTCGACGCCGGGGTGGAGGACTGGGTGCGGCGGATCCACGAGTTCGGGCGCGACGCCGACACCGCTGAGGTCCGCAAGCTCCGGGTGCGGCTCGAGGACAAGGGCGCGATCGTCGCCTTCCACTGGCGCGGGGCCCGCGACGAGGAGGCGGCGCGGACGGCGATCGATTCGATCGCGGAGCGGGCCCAGGCCGCGGGTCTTCGCACCCATTGGGGCCGCAAGGTGCTCGAGGTCCGTCCTCCGATCAAGATCGACAAGGGAGCCGGCATCACCAGGTTCCTGGCCGAGGCCGGCGGGGGGATCGACCGGGCGCTGTACGTCGGCGACGACGCCACCGATCTCGACGCCTTCCGGGCGTTGAAGACGCTCGAGCAAGAGGGCAAGCTGAGCCAGGCGATCCGGGTCGGCGTGCGATCGGAGGAGGGGCCGTCATCGATCCCCGGCGAAGCTGACATCGTCGTGGACGGACCTGAAGGCGTGCGTGAACTGCTCGCCTGCCTGACCGCCGAGTGAGCGTCGGTGCGCTTCTCGGATTTCCTGCGCACGACAACCCTGATCAGCCTTGCCGCGGCCACCGTGCTGGGGGCGGTGACGCTGGCGGGGGCCGCGGACGCCTCTGACGACCTGGTGGTCCCGGTGGCCGCCGGCTGGTGGGTCCTGGCCGGGCTGATCGGGCTGTGGTTCGGCCGCCGGGCCGAGACCTCCCCGCCGATCGCCTCACTGCTGGCCAGCGCCCGCACGCAGGCCTCGCTCCCCGAGGTCGATCCGGCCCGTACGGTGCTCAACCGGCTGTGGCCGCTGCTGCTGTCGACCCTCGGCGCCGGCGCGCTCGGCGTCCTGCTGCCCCAGGTACCGGCGATCGCCGCGGGCTTCGCGATCATCTGGTCGCTGGCCTGGCGCCGCCAGGCGTCGGCGGTGACGGCGATCGAGGAACGCGACGGGGCCCGGTTCTACGTCGAGCGCACCTCGCCGCTGCGACGGATCAGGCTCGTGCGCACGCCCGGCTTTCGGACCAACCTGCTCGAGCTCAACGGCGCGTCGGCATCGCACCGGGTGCGCCCGCGGGCGTAGCGCCGGTGCGGGCCTCGGGCCAGCGACACGGCACCGACGTGCTCGTGGTCGTCACCGGCGGTACCACCGGGTGGGGCGCCGCGGCTCGGGAGCTGACCGCCGCGCTCGCCGGTGCCGGGGCGCGCGTGGAGATGGTCAGCACGGGTCCGTCCCCGCGGGTGCGGACTTTCATGCTCACCGACCTCACCGAGGCGTGGATGGCGCGCCGCGCCACCGTCCGGGCGATCGCCGCCTTCAGACCGGCGGCGATCATCTACTGCTCCATCACCGCCGGGCTGCTGTGGCCGCGCCCCGGCGCGGTGTGGCTAGACGCGATCGCGGCCGAGAACCGACCCGGCCGGCACGGCCTCTGGCAGCGGCTCATGGAGCGGCGCCGGTTGGTCCAGGCGCCGCTGATCCTGACCATGGCCCCCAATTCGCTGGTATCGCTGCGGGGCCGGCCCCACGCCGAGACCGTCGAGGTCCCGGTGGCGATCGAGAGCTCCGGACCGCCCGCTGCCCACCGCGACGTCGACGTGCTGGCGTACACCGGCGACCCCATCAAGCGCCGCCTCGATGTGATCCTGGCGGCGTGGGAACGCGCCCGCCGCGGCGACGAGACGCTGGTGGTGGCCGGCCTTGAGAGCGCTGACGACATCCCGGGCGTGCGCTTTGCCGGCCGCCTCGGAGCGCAGGAGTACCGCGACCTGCTGCGCCGCTGTCGAGTGTTCGTGGCCGCTCCCCGGCGCGAGGACTTCGGGATCGCGGCCCTGGAGGCGCTGGCCGACGGGTGCCAGCTGGTGACCACGCCCTCGCCGGGGCCATATCCGGCGCTGGGGCTGGCGCGCCGGCTTGACCCGCGTCTGATCTCCGAGGATCTGGCGCCGGCGCTGCGGATCGCGCTCGACGATCCGGCACCGCAGTACGCGGCCCGCGCCCGCGAACTGCTGGCGCCGTTTCGCCGCTCGTCGGTCCAGGAGACGCTGTCCAGGAGCGTGCTACCGCGATTGCTGCCAGGATGGAATCCGTGACGCCGAGCGTCTCCAGGCTCAGATTGTGATCACGACCGCGTTCATCCCCAGCCCGTCCTCGAACGGGCTCAGCATCGGTCCGTTCTTCTTTCACGCCTACGGGATCGCCTACGTGTTTGCGGTGGCGGCGGCGATCTTCATCTCCCGCTGGGGATGGCGGCGTCAGGGCGGCGACCCCGATCTCTGCTACGACGTCGCGATCTGGGCGTTCCCGGCCGGCCTGATCGGAGGGCGGATCTACTTCGACATCACCACGCCCAGCCAGGTCCCCGACCACTGGTGGGGGGTGTTTGCGATCTGGCAGGGCGGGCTGGGCATCTGGGGCGGAATCGCCGCCGGCGCGGCGGTCGGGCTGTGGGTGGCTCACCGGCGCCTGGGGCGCGCCGATCTGCGGCGGTTCATGGACGTCGTGGCGCCATCGCTGCTGATCGCACAGGCGATCGGTCGGATCGGCAACTACTTCAACCAGGAGCTGTTCGGCAAGCCGACCAAGCTCCCCTGGGGCCTCGAGATCTCGCCTGACCACCGGCCCGCCGGTTTCAGCCAGTTCGCCACCTTCCAGCCCACGTTCCTCTACGAGATCATCTGGAACGTCGCGCTGGCCGGCCTGTTGATCTGGCTCGGCCAGACCCGGCGGGTCCGTCCCCCCGGGGTGTTCGCGCTCTACGTGGCCGGCTACTCGGGCTTTCGGATCTTCGAGGAGACACTGCGCATCGACTACTCAAACCACGTCCTCGGGCTGCGCCTGAACTTCTTCGTCGCGCTGGTGCTGTGCCTGCTGGGACTGGCCTGGTTTGTGGCCATCCAGCGCGGCTGGGGCGGCTTGGGGGGCCGCAGCGGGAGTGACGCCGCCGGCGACGGCCGGGCGGCCCGGCGGCCGGGGACGGCGGCGGCCCAACCGGCCAAGCGGGCCGGCAGCCGTTCGGCTCGAGGCTGAGGCCGGCGCGGGCCGGGGGCTAGGCCCGAGCCCGCAAACGCGGGCGCAGCGCCGCCACCTCGTCCCAGGACCGCGTGTTGGCCACCGCGTCGGCACCGAGCCAGGCTCGCCGCGCGGTGGCGATTCCGTAGCGAGCGACTTCAAAGCCCCCCACCCGGTGAGCGTCGCAGTTGATCACGATCGGCACTCCGGCCGCGGCGGCGGCCCGCGCGTGGACGTCGTTCATGTCACGCCGGTCGGGGCTGGCGTTGATCTCGATCATCGTCGCGCTGGCCACAGCCGCCTCCAGGACGGCCGGGAAGTCGAACGCGTACGGCGGGCGCCGCTCGATCTTGCGACCCGACAGGTGGCCGATCACGTCAACCAGCGGGTTGGTGATCGCGCTGATGATCCGCTGGGTCATCGTGTCGCTGTCCATAGCGAACGATGAGTGGACCGAGGCCACCACCCAGTCGAGCTGGGACAGGGTCTCGGCGTCGTAGTCAAGCGACCCGTCGGGCAGGATGTTGACCTCCGATCCGGCCAACAGCGTCAGCCCGCCAACCGCCTCGGACCCCGACAGCTCCCGGATCCGCGCGATCTGCTCCAACAGCCGCTCGGGCGAGACCTCGTCACCGAACCCGAAGCTCGCCGAATGATCGGTGATGGCCAGATATTCGTAGCCGGCGTCGCGGGCCGCCAGGGCCATCTCCTCGATCGAGGCGGTCCCGTCCGATGCCGTGGTGTGGCAGTGAAGGTCGCCGCGCAGATCGCCGGCGGTGATCAACGAGGGCAGCGTTCCGGACGCCGCGGCCTCCAGCTCACCGCGGTTCTCCCGCAGCTCGGGTTCGATGTACTCGAGGCCCAGCAGCGTGTAGACCTCCTCCTCGCGCTCGCAGCGGTGGGTCTCGGCGGTGGCGTCGTCGAGTACTCCGTACTCGGACACGTGAAGGCCCTTGCGCACCGCGGCCTCCCGGAGGGCCATGTTGTGCTCCTTGGACCCCGTGAAGTGCTGCATCAGGTTGCCGAACTGGTCCGGGGCGACGATCCTGACGTCGACCTTGAGCCCGGTATGGGTGCGCAGTCGCACCCCCGCCTCGCCCGGCGCTTGGGCCGCCTCCACCAGGTCGAGCTCCGCCGCCGCCCTGGCCAGAGCGAGCGGATCGGTGGCGGTGGCGATCACGTCGAGGTCCTTGACGCTGTCGGTCATCCGCCGCGCCGAGCCGGCCATCTC
>DASXJY010000157.1:0-11540 GCA_036497115.1 Solirubrobacteraceae bacterium | reverse complement strand
GGCCGGGTTGACCGACCGGGGTATTCCGGGCCCCCCGTCGGCGCGTCGAGGGGGAGGCAGACGTCCGCGGCGCTGGGCGCTGTGCTGCAACGAGACGGCGTTGCTAGGGCCTGCCCCCGCAACGACTGAGGGACGGGGCGGGGTGGGCGCCTCCTGTGCTCACTCGCGTAGTCGACATTCGACCTTTCGTCCCGGGCACCTCAGCGCGTGAGCACGGAGGCGGCCGCCCCGCCCCGTCCGAGGCCACCGGAAAACGGGCAGAAAGCCCTCAGGAAATGCCGGTGAGGGTCCCTTGGAGGAGGATTGTGCCGGGCGTCTTGGGGTTGGCCTGCGTTTCCACTGTCACCACCAGCTGCTTGAAGTGCGAGGCGTTGGTGGGCAGGCCGCCGGCGGTGGAGAGGCGGCCGTTCTGGCCCACCCCGGGGTTGACGAACCCGAGGATCTTGGCGTCGGTGGGGGAGTTGTAGAGCCACACGGCATACGCGTTGGGCGGCTTGGTGGTGTTGGGCGGGACGTGCTGGGCCACGATCGCGATGCCGTTGTTGGCTCCCTCCTTGAGCACCTCGGCGATCCCGGCCGCCTTGCTGCCGGCGGCCCGCGGAGTCAGGTTGATCTGGGCCACGACCCGCGCCGCGGTGGAGCTCGTGGTGCTGGACGCCGACGCGGTGGAGGCGGTGTGCGACGCGGAGGCCGCAGTGGAGGCGGAGTGGTTGGAGTTGGACTTCCCGCCGCTGAGAATCAGGACCAGGACGACGGCCACGACCACCGCCACCACGCCGCCGATCAGGATCAAGCCGCCCCGGCGCGAGCTGCTCAGGCCGCCGTCAGGCCGCTGTCCGGGCGGCTCGCCGCCTCCGGCCCCGCCTTCCACGGCCCCAGCGGCGGCAGGCGGCCCAGTCGTCGTCGGCGGCTCGGAGGCGGGCGCCGGAGACGGTGCGAAGGCTGGCGAGCGCTCGTAGTCGCTCTCGCCGTCGACGGGGATTTCGGGCAGCGATCCCTCGGCCAATGGCTCCAGCTCCGAGGCCAGGACGCGCGCCCAACCGCGTTCCCCGGGCGATTGGGCGAGCCGGCCACGGACCTGGTCACGCTCGTCTGGAGGCAGCTGGCCGAGCAGATAGTCGGTGATCATCGCGCGACGATCGTCGGGGAGGCCGGTGCGGGGCCCTAGCGCGTCGAGCGCCGCCAGCGCCCGCTGGCGGACCGCCGCCCGATCGATCGACAGGAGCTTGGCGATGTCCTCGTAGCTGCGCCCCCGCTGCAGAACGAGCTGAAGAACCGCACGCTGATCTGCGGGAAGGCTGTCCAACGAGGCCATCGGCGCCCTAGCGTAGATGAGCGGCGACCGGAGTGCAGGCAGCAACTCAAGCTCCGGTTATGCGAAGGTGACCCCATGACGGACGCGCCGCCCTTCCAGCTCGATGTCGGCTTTGACCGCCTCTACGGCCTTCGCGTCACCGAGATGCAGGACGGTTCGATGCGCGGCGTGGTCGCCGTGCGCGATGAGATCAAGCAGCCCGCCGGCCTGGTCCACGGCGGCGTCTACGCGGCCGTCGCGGAGAGCCTGGCCACCACCGGCACCGCGCTGGCGGTGATCGGCGAGGGCAGCACGGCGATGGGAATGTCGAATCAGACGAGCTTCCTGCGCCCGGTCACCGAGGGCCAAATCCATGCCTGGGCCCGGGCCCGCCACCGCGGCCGGACGACCTGGGTGTGGGAGGTCGAGATCTCAGACAACGCCGAGCGCCTGGTCGCGCTGTCACGGATCACGGTGGCCATCCGCCCCGCCGCCGCGAGCTAACGGTCAGCGCAGGGGCGCTCCGCGACCCAGCCACTGTTGCGCGAAGCTGCGCAGGTTGGGGTCGCTGACCGAGGCCGCCTTCAGCCTCCGCGTCCAGGCCAGTTCCACCAACCCCGACGTTCCGGGCTGGTGGTCAAGGACGACCGCCTGCCCGGCGGCGGCGAGAGCCGGCGTGAATGGCGAGGAGACCGCGTTGGCCAGCGACTGCAGCCCCGGCGGCGGGGACTTGGTGCCGTACATGATCACCACGTCTCCGACCTCCAGCGCCTCGAGCAGCTGATCGACGCTGAGCTGCCTGTCGTCGTGCTCGACGGCGACCGGGACGTGCGCGCCGCTGGTCGGCGGCTGGGAGTTGTAGACCGGGTGCAGCGAGCCCGGGGCCAAGTGGGCATGGCCGAGGTCGCGGAACTTCACGCCCAGCGCACCGCCACTGGCCGACACGCCGGGGTCGTCTCGCCCGGCCAGCAGGCCGCCCGACAACAGCGCGATGATGCCGATCGAGATCGCGAGCGCGGCCACCACTATCGCCACGCGTTCGAGCACCCGAGTCAGCCTCGTGCCCCGCCTCTCGACACCGGCGACCGGCATCCGGTCACTCCGGAGTGCGCACCGGTCGCAGCTCGGCCATCTCGGCCCCGGGCGCCGCGCTCTCGCCGGCCGCCGCTACGAGCTCCTCGATCGAGGCCCGCAGCTCGTCGGCGAGCGCCTCGAGGTCGCCCATCGCGTCGTAATCTGCGTTGAGGCCGAAGTTGAGCTGGCCGTTGTAGCTCATGATCGCGATCCCCAGCGCCTGGTTCTCGGCCAGGGGGACCATCGGGTACATCGCCTCGAGCTGGCGCGAGAGCATGTACAGCGGGAACTGAGGGCCGGGGACGTTGGTCACGACGAGATTGAACAGCCGCTGGCGGGCCTGGAGGCGGGCCGCCTGGGCCATGATCGTCGGTGGGGCGAAGCCGGTGAGCTCAGTCAGCACCTGGGCCCCGACGGCCTGACCCGATTCCTTGAGGCCGTCCATCTCGCGGGCGATGGTCAGCAGGCGCTGGACTGGGTCGTGCACCCCCACCGGCAGCCGCGCCCACATCGCGGCCACGCGGTTGCCCAGCGCGCCGCGCTGGACGTCGGCCCGGACCGAGACCGGCACCATCGCCTTGAGCACCAGATCCTCGGTCGGCTCCCCGTGCAGCCGCAGGTAGCGGCCCAGCGCGCCGGCCACGGCGGCCAGCACGACATCGTTGAGAGTCCCGCCGAGGGCGTTCTTGACCGCCTTGAACTCCGCCAGCTCGCCGTCGACCCAGGTGAAGCGGCGGTGAGGTCCGATCCGGACGTTGAACGGGCTGGGTGGAGCCGCCTGCAGACCTGCCTTGGCCATCGCCCCAACCCCGCCGAGGGCATGCGTCATCCGCTCGGCGATGTGGCGCGGGCCTCGCAGGGTGGCCCGGACGCCGCGGACGATCTCGCCCGGCACCGTAGCCCGCTCCAGCAGCGCGTCGGCCAGCAGCTGGGCGCCGCTGGGCAGCGGCCGGGGCACCCATTCGCGCTCCGGGGGCGCCACCGGCAGTGGCTCGGGCGAGGTGTCGAACAGCACGGTGGCGATGTCGACGCCGGACACGCCGTCAACCAGGGCGTGGTGAGTCTTGGACAGGATCGCGAACCGGTCGTCCGCCAGCCCCTCCACCAGCCACAGCTCCCACAGCGGGCGGCTGCGATCCAGCGACTGCGAGAAGACCCGCCCCGCCAGTCGCTTGAGCTGCTCGTCGCCGCCGGGCCGCGGGAGCGCCGTGTGGCGGACGTGGAAGTTGACGTTGAAGTGCGGATCGTCCACCCAGACCGGCCGACCCTGCCCGAGCGGCACCAGCGCCAGCCGCTGGCGGTAGCGGGGAACCAGATGCAGGCGCGAAACGATCTGA
This sequence comes from Solirubrobacteraceae bacterium, assembly GCA_036497115.1. Classification (GTDB taxonomy): domain Bacteria; phylum Actinomycetota; class Thermoleophilia; order Solirubrobacterales; family Solirubrobacteraceae; genus Palsa-465. The sequence continues at coordinate 7,835 of DASXJY010000157.1, read as the reverse complement.
GCGACGAGCTCGTCGTAGGCCGGGGCGGTTCCCTCGAACACCATGCAGCCGGCGACGTGCATGTGCGCGGAGTCGCGCTCGAGGTGCAGAAATGATGTGTCGAGCCCCGTCAGGCGGTCCGGATTGGCCACGGTCTGATTTTTACAGGCTTGGCCAAGTGTGACGACGCTCACATAACGCCTCGACAACGTCTGCCACCCTCACGCGGTTCCAAAATCGACCTGCCGAATCGCCCCTGCCCGGTGCGGAGGCGAGCGGGGGACCCACTGCCGGGAGTCGTGCTTCACAACCCGGCCGGGGCGAATCGGACGCCTGGCGCACAGCCTGCCGCGACCGTAGCGATTTCTCGAACGGCGCCCCTCTGGTGCGCCCGAGGGACCTCGCGAGCCCGTCAGCTAACCACGTAGGCGCCCGGTCGATGTAACTCAGGAGGTCCTCGGTTTGAGGCCTAATTTCACGCTGCGCACGAAGCGCTCAGTTGCTCTGATCACGATGACAATGCTGGCCCTGCCCGCATCCGCGCTCGCACTGTCGACCGCGGTACCGGGACGGGCCGCCGATACCCCAGCCGCCGGTACCTCGCTACATCTGCGAGTTACCCCGCAGCGGTTGCAATACAACCATCCCGTGACCGCCACCGGCCATTCGCCGGCGTCGGCTGCGGGCCATACGGTCCAGCTTCAGGCCGCGGTCAGCCGCGGCTCGCGCTGGCAGACGCTGCGCTCGGCGAGGATCGATCGCAGCGGCGGATTCCGGCTCCGGGCGGCGCTGAGGCACTCGGGCTATGTCCGCGTCGCGGCCCTGCCTGCTGGCCCGGTGGCCAGCGCGGCCACCGTCGCTGGCGCGGCCACTGCCGGGGCGTCGGTAAGCCCGTCGCGTCCGGTCGCCGTGGCGGCGCGGCTGCAAGTGCCGTCGCGGTCCCGAGAGCTGCTCGCCGGGCAGGCGGTCAAGGTCCGGGGCACGCTGCTGCCGGCTCATGCCGGCCGCCTCGTCCGCCTGCAGGGGTACACCGGGACCGGCTGGCACACGCTGACCAGCACCCGCACCGGCCCAGCCGGTGGATTTCAGCTGCACTCGACACCCGGCAACGGGCTCGAGCGGCGGCTGCGGGTGAAGTTCCCCGGTGACGCCACCAACGCGAGCACCGCCCGCTCAGCCGGGCGGGTGACCGTGTATCAGGACCAGAGCGTCGCCTCGTGGTATGAGGACTCCGGCGCCACGGCCTGCGGGTTTCACGCCGGGATGGGCGTCGCCAACCGCGACCTGCCCTGCGGGACCAAGGTCCGGCTCCGCTACGGCGGACGATCGGTTACCGCGGTCGTTGACGACCGCGGCCCGTTCGTCGGCGGTCGCGACTGGGATCTGAACCAGAACACCGCCGCCGCGCTGAACTTCGGCGGCGTCGGCACCGTCTGGGCCACCCGGTAACAGCCTCTGCGGCTGACAGTGGCAGCGACCGGCGGCCCGGAAGACGTCGCCGGTCGCTCCACTAGCCTGGGCAGCATGCCGGGCCGCTGCATCGCCCATCTCGACATGGACGCGTTCTATGTCTCGGTCGAGTTGCGACGGCGGCCCGAGCTGCGTGGGCGGCCGGTGATCGTGGCCGGCACCGGCCCGCGGTCGGTGGTGACGACCGCCTCCTACGAGGCCCGGCGCTACGGCGTGGGGTCGGCGATGCCGGCGGCTCGGGCGCGGCGCCTGTGCCCTGACGGCGTGTACCTGGCGCCGGACTTCGCCTACTACCGGGCGGCCTCACGCGAGGTCATGGCGCTGGTCCGCGGGTTTGCGGACTCAGTTGAGGTGGTCGGGCTCGACGAGGCCTACCTGGACCTCAGCGGGCTGCCGGCGCCACGAGCCGAGATGCGCCGGCTGGCCATCCGCATCGGGCAGGTCACCGGCCTGAGCTGTTCGATCGGGATCGGTCCCAACAAGCTGGTGGCCAAGGTGGCTTCCGACGCCGAAAAGCCGCGCGGCTTTGTCGTCCTCTCCCGCGAGCAGGCCTGCGAGCGCTTCGCCGGATCACCGTGCGGCCTGATCCCCGGCATCGGCCCCAAGACCGCCGAGCGCCTGAACCGCTGCGGGCTCGGCACCCTGGGCAAGCTGGCGGCCGCCGACCCCGAGCAGGTGGCGGCACGCTTCGGGGCCCGGCTCGGCGCGGCGCTACAAGCGCGGGCTCGGTTCGACGACGCGTCGCCGGTGACCGAGGAGCGCAAGGTGGTCTCCGAGTCCCGGGAGACAACGTTCGACTACGACATCGCCGGCTTGGCCCAGCTGGAGCCGATTCTGGCCCGCCTGGTCGACGAGCTGTGCGCGGCACTGGTGCGCCAGCAGCGGCGCGGGCGAACGATCGGGATCAAGGTGCGGCTCGACGACTTCTCGACCCACACCCGGGCGCGGACGCTGGCCGAGCCGGTCTGTGCCCCCGAGCAGGTAGGCCCGGTGGCCCTGGATCTGCTGCGCCGGTTCGCGCCGCCCCGCCCGGTACGGCTGCTCGGCGTCCGGGTCGCCGGGCTGGGCACCGATCGGGCCGAGGCCGAGCGGCAGCTCACGCTGGCGCTGTGAGCGCTTTGGACTCGCCTCAGTAGAGGGCCGAGGCCAGCCGGCGGCGAGCGTTGCGAGCGAGCGGGCTGTCGACCCCGAGCTCGTCGAGGATCCCCACCACTACCCGGCGGATGTCGTCGCGGGCACCGTCGGAATTGGGAAGAGCCCCGATCAGCAGGTCGAGCGCGCGCTCGCGCTCCCCGGCGTCCAGCGCCGCAAAGGCATCGCTGAGATCGATCGCAGGTTCGCTTCGCTCGAGCTCGATCCGTGCTGCCAGACCCTCGGCGGCGAAGCTGCCGGGAACCCGGCGGACGAGCTCAAGGGCGCCGTCGAGATCACCGCGACCGTGCAAGATGCGCGCGAGCGGAACCGCCGCATCGGCACGGGTGGGTGCGAGCTCGACAGCTCGGCGCAGCGATGCCTCGTCGCCGACGGCGACGAGCTGATCTGCCTCCGAGGGGACCAGCGAATCGAAGAAGCGCTCGACCGCCGCCGGGGGCTGAGCGCCGACGAACTCGGCGGCCACCTGCCCGTCGCGAAACGCCTTGACGGCGGGGATGCTCTGAATCGCGAACGTCCGGGCCACGTTGGGATTGGCGTCGACGTCGATCTTGACCAGGTCCACCTTGCCGGTCCGCGCTGCCGCGGCCTTCTCCAGCACCGGCCCGAGCTGCCGGCAGGGCCCGCACCAGTCGGCCCAGAAGTCGACCACGACCGGCACCGTGCGGGAGCGTTCGACTACAGCAGTCTGAAAATTGCTCTCGGATACGTCCATGTCACTGATGTTAGCCACGCTGCAACCGTGTTCGCGGGCGGTTGGCGGCCGGATCGTGTAGACAGATCGGGTGGCCGAAATCACGATCGAACGCGACGGCGTCCGGCTCGCCGGCGAACGCAACGGGGAGGGCACGCCGGTCGTACTGCTGCACGGCCTGACGGCGACCCGGCGCTACGTGGTGATGGGGTCCACGGCCCTGGCGCGCTCGGGCCACGGGGTGATCGCCTACGACGCCCGCGGCCACGGCAGCTCCTCGCCGGCAGGCCGGCCCGACCAATACGGCTACGACCAGCTCGGCGCCGATCTGGTGGCCGTGCTCGACTCGGCGGCCATCGAGCGAGCCGTGCTGGCCGGGGCATCGATGGGCGCTCACACGCTGCTGTGGCTGGCTTTGCACCACCCCGAGCGGGTGGGGGCGATGGTGGTCATAACGCCGGCCTACGAGAGCGACGCCAACGACGATCCTGCCCGCCTGGCCCGGTGGGACGCGCTCGCCGACGGGTTGCGCAGCGGGGGGGTCGAGGGCTTCGTGGCCGCCTACGGCGAGCCCGATGTCCCCGAGCAGTGGCGAGACACCGTGCTCAAGGTGATCCGCCAGCGGCTTGCCCTGCACGAGCATCCCGAGGCGCTGGCCGACGCGCTGCACGTAGTCCCACGCTCGCGCCCGTTCGGCTCCCTGTCCGAGCTGGCGGCGATCGACGTTCCGGCGATCGTGGTGGCCAGCGCCGACGACGCCGACCCCGGCCACCCCCAGGCCGTCGCCGAGCAGTACGCGGCGGCCATCCCGGGGGCCAAACTGGTCACCGACGAGCCGGGGCGCTCGCCAATCGCCTGGCAAGGGAGCCAGCTGTCGAAGCTGATCGCGGAGGTTGCGGCTGCGGCCGCGCTCTGAGGTGCGTTTTTGGCGTGGTGGGGTGCGGGCCAAGGCCGCCGCCTCCGCACTCACCGCTGGGGTCGATCGGGTATGTGGCGGTGCTCGTCGACCACGCGAGTGAGTGGGGAGGCGGGGCCTTGGCCCGCCCTTCCGGGCGGGGGGCGCGCCTGGGTGGCCGCAGCCGCAGCCCGCGCTCGCTCCGCAGCGAGAGGGGCGGGTGGGGCGCCCGCGGCTTTCGCGCGCGCCGGACGGTCACCGGGGGACGGCTGAGATAGCCCGCCAGTGCCGAATCGCGTGGCCCCCCGGCATCCGCGCCCAACCCGGCGCAGCGTTCTGCGGCATTGGCGGGATGCCACAGCCGGCCCCAACAGCCGTCCCTCGCACGTGACCCGGGGCGGGTGGCCCCGAATCGGGAGAATGGCCGGGATGCCTCAGCCCAACGTCTTCTCGCGAGCCCGTGGGCCGCTTCCGGCGCTTGCCGAGCCGCTGTCGAACCGAGCCCGGGCTCGCCGGCTGCAGATGCTGCTGACGCGGGCTGGGATCGGTCCTGAGACGACCATCATCGACATCGGGTGCGGGGATCTGGGCCTGATCGGACAGGCGCCGGACCTGCGGATCACCGGAGTCGACCTGGTTGACCGGCCGGCGTATCCAGGACCGTTCGTGCGTGCCGATGCGACCCTGAGCCTGCCCTTTGCCGACGGGACGTTTGACCTCGCCTACGCCAACAGCGTGATCGAGCATGTTCTCCCGGAGGGGCGGCGAACGTTCGCGCGTGAGCTGCGGCGGGTGGCACGCGGTTGGTGGGTGCAGACGCCGGCGATGAGCTTTCCGGTCGAGCCGCACTCCCTGCTTCCGGCCGCGCATTGGCTGCCCCGTGGCCTGCGCCGTGCGTACTGGCGACTCGGCGCCGGGAGCGACATGGACGAAATACAGATTCTGCGCCGCGGCGAGCTCGAGGCGCTGTTTGGCCCTGCCTTCGCCGAGAAGGTGGGCCCGCTGACCAAGAGTTGGATCTCCCTGCAGCGGCCGCCGGCGCCATGACGGCGGGGTACTCGGGCACCCCGCTGACCAAGAAGCTGGGGATCAAGGCGGGGGCCCGGGTGGCCCTGATCGCCGCCCCGGGGGACTTTGCCGCCACGCTGGGCGAGCTGCCCGATGGAGTCGCCATCCGCCGCCAGGCGCGGGGGCCGGTCGACGTGACGGTCGCCTTCTTCGTGCGGCGGGCGGCGCTGGCCAAGCGGCTGCCGGCGTTGCGCGATGCGCTGGATCCGGCGGGCGGGCTGTGGATCGCGTGGCCGAAGCGGGCCTCGGGAGTCGAGACCGATCTGGGGGAGGGGGAGATCCGGCGGCTGGGACTGGAGGCGGGGCTGGTCGACAACAAGGTCTGCGCGATCGACGAGACCTGGTCGGGTCTGAGATTCGTCTACCGAGTCGTGGACCGTCCCGGTGTCAGCAGGTAGACGCGTGCGCATCCGAAATGCAGCTCGGAGGCGATCAGCGGCTTGAGCAGGCGGGCCAGGTTGCCGTGCTGCTTGCAGTCGGCGATCAGCAGGGTGGCCCCGGTCTGGCGGACGAACGTCCTGGCCGGCCCTGGTCGCATGTGCCCCCGAAACAGGGCGTCGACCACCTTGGCCCGAGCTGGATAGTCGCGACTCCAGTAGCCGTGGCCGACCCATACCGCACGCCCCGTCTGGGAGGGGACCACGACCGCGAACGGAGTCGGCGCCAGGACCCCACCGGGCGGGGCGTGGTCGGCTACCCAATCCAGCGCCCGGGCGTCTGCGCGCGGGATGTAGTACTGCACGATCTGACTGCTGCGGGCGGTGCGGACGAACTTGCGGGCGTCGTAGGCCAGCCCGGGAACCGTCAGCAGCACCACCGCCACGGCCCCCACGGCAGCTGGGACGCGCAAGCGCTGGCCCCCCCGGACGGCCAGCACGGCGAACGGGAAGCTGAGGCCCTGCAGCGCGTGCGGAGCGAACGCGTCGTTGGCGAAGTAGGTGACAAAGCAGCCGGCGATCCACAGCAGCAGCACCTGCTCGATGACCACCCGGCCCGGCCTGCGCAATCCCACCGCGGCGATCAGCGCCAGGGGACCGAAACCGGCCAGCAGCACGAGCGGCGGCAGCCTCGAGATCACCTCGTACTTGGAGGCCAGCTTCCACGCTGGGTCTGAGTGGCCCAGCCAGTAGTAGTAGGCAAGGGGAAGCGCGGCCGCGACCGCCGGCACGGCGATCGCCAGGACCTGGCCAAAGCGCCGCCAGGCGGCGAGCCCGACGAAGATCACCACCAGCGTCACCCCCTGCCACGGGTGCAGCCACGAGGCCACCCCGGCCGCGAGTGCGGCTACGGCCAGGGGCGCGCGCTGTAGGGCAGCGATCGGGGGGCGGCCGGCAAGCTCGCCGGCCCGGGGCGGATCCAGCGCGCGCTCCACCGCCAGCAGGGCGACGGGCACCAGCGCCAGCCCGAGCGCGCTGGGGACGTATCCCCACAGCTTGTTGGCGGCCAGCAGCTCGTACCCGAGCAGGTAGAGCGAGAAGCGAAACGACCCCGAGCCCAGACCGGTCCAACTGAACAGAGCGGTCAACGGCGCGTACAGGAACAGGGCCAGGGCTACGGCGGCGAAGCGGGCCGGCAGCTGATCGCCGAAGAAGCGCCGGGCCCAGGCCGCCGCCGCCAGCAGCAGCGCCACCGCGGCGATCGGCTTCCAGATCAGATAGGCCAGCGGGAGCGACGCTCCCAGCCGCCACAGGCCGCCGGTGATCGTAAACAGCGGCTCCAGATAGACGCGGCCGCTCGGCTCCAGGCTGAACAGATCAGAGGCCAGCAGGTGGTGACCGGCGTCGCGGGCCCAGGCCAGGTACTGAAGCTGATCGGCACCGAGGACACCGTCGGCTCCGATCAGACCGTCGGCCCCGGTGAAGCGCGCGTGGAGGTGCGCGGCGTGCGCGAGCAGGAGCACGACCGGAAACGCGCCCCAGAGCACGAGCGCCACCAGCAGCACGATCTCAGTGCGCGATACGCGCGGCCCGCGTTCCGGCATGGCGCGCAAGCCTAGCCGCAGCTTGCCTGCACCAGTCTGGGCAGGGAGGTGGGCCGCCGGCCGCGAGTCCGGCGACCCACCTCGGCCGGGTGGCTACCCGGCCCCCGCCGCAGGGTCTACCCCAGGCGGATGTTGTGGTCGGTCTTCTTGGTGCTGTTCAGGTAACCGTTGCCGCGGTAGAAGATGTCCACGTGCAGGTTCGCCGACCGACCGTTGATCAGACGCCTGAATGAGACCTGGGTCGAGAACCTGCAGTCCGAGCCCACCGGCACCAGGTTGAACGCCACCTGGCGGCGGCCGTTGTAGTAGCGGATCCCGACTCGGCCGGTGCACCGCAGACTCGACGGGATGAACAGGGCCCCGTGCAGCGTGCCCGCGGTGGTGAACAGATAGGGCTTGCGGCTGGCCCGCTTGGGCGACGTCCGCGTGGTCATGTTCGGCGTGCGCTTGAACCCGGGCTGGGTGAAGAAGGCGGCGTCGTTGCCGACCGACGTAAACGTGGGATGGGCGGCTACGAACCGGTAGTGGTAGAGCTTTCCGGGCGCCAGTCCGGTCAGCTGCACCGAGACTGGCAGCGGGACCCTGACCGCCGGGAG
>DASXJY010000156.1:0-14789 GCA_036497115.1 Solirubrobacteraceae bacterium | reverse complement strand
GCTGCTGATCCACGATCTGTATCCGGTCACGCTGCACGATCGGGTGATCGAGGCGCTTGACACCGTCCGGCCCTACATGGAGTCACACGGCGGCAACGTGGAGCTGGTCTCACTCCAAGGCGGAGTGGCCACGCTGGCGCTGCAGGGCAGCTGCAACGGCTGCGCGGCCTCCCGGGCGACGCTGGAGCTGGCCATCAAGCAGGCGCTCGACGAGCACGCCCCGGATCTGGCCGGCCTGGAGGTCAGGGGCGTCACCGAACCCCCGCCACCGGCCGGCAACGGCACCTCACTGCCGATGGCTACCGGGGACGGCGCCGAGCTGCCGATGGCCGCCGTCTCCCCGGCCACCACCGGCGGCTTCGAGCTGCCGCTCGTGCACTCCGACGGCGGGCACTCGAACGGCGGTGGCGTGCCCGCCGGTGGCCTGCCCCCAGATGGCGGGCTGCCGGTGGTCGATGAGCGTCCGCCTCACTGGGTCGCGGTCACCGAGTCGGTCCGCCCCCCGGCCGGTGGTCTGCGCGCCGTCACCGTGGACGGGGTCTCGCTGCTGCTGGCCGAGGTCAGCGGATCACTGCTGGCCTACGCCGATGAGTGCGCCTCGTGCGGGGAGCCGCTGGGGAAGGCGGCCCTGGACGGCCCGATGCTGCGCTGCGCGTCCTGCCAGGTGGAGTTCGACTTGCCTCGGGCCGGCCGGGCGGCCGGTGGAGAGCCGCTTCAGCTCAGGCCGGTGCCGCTGCTGGAAGCCGGGGGGCTGAGGGTGGCCGTTTGACCGGGGAGCTCGACGCGATCGCCGCCGCCCGGCGGCGGGCCGAGATGGTGGCACGCATGCGGACGCTGGCGCGCCGCGAGGCCCCGCCATCCGCCCCGAACGCACAGCGTTCCGCTCAGGAGCGCTGCGACATCTGCAACACCACCCTGCCCGGCGATCACCGCCACATGCTGCACCTCGTCGACAGGCGGATCGTCTGTACCTGCGAGGCGTGCTGGGCGCTGTACTCAGGCAATGCCGAGTACCGCCCCACGGGAATGCGAACCGTCTGGCTCGACGGCTTTGACTGCGACGCCCCCACCTGGGCGGCATTCCAGATCCCCATCGGGCTGGCCTTCTTCATGCGCAGCACGGTCACCGGCGGAGTGGTGGCGTTCTATCCGAGCCCAGCCGGCGCGACGGAGTCCGAGCTCGGGCTCGACTCCTGGGAGGCGCTCGTCGCGGCCAACCCGATCCTGGAGCAGCTCGAGGCCGACGCCGAGGCGCTGGTTGTAAACCGGATCTCTGACCCGGCGCAGTACGCGATCGTGCCGATCGACCAGTGCTACGCGTTGGTCGGCCTGATCAAGTCCCGGTGGGAGGGGATCTCCGGAGGCAGCGCGATCGAACAGGCGGTGCCGGAGTTCTTCGCCGGGCTGCGCAGCCGCGCCGTGGGCGCCTCGGAGGTGTCGCGATGACCACGACGGCGAGGCTTACGCGATGAGCACGCAGACCGAGCCCGAGGCCCGGCGCCCCCTGGTCCCCGAACCGCAGTTCGCGGTCACCGGTGCCGCTCACATGGCCTTCGCGGCCGCCCCGACGATGCTCTTCGCCGCCACCGCCAGCGACCCCAGCGGACAGGAGATCCAGTCGATCGCCCTGACCGCACAGGTGATGATCGACCCCGCCAAGCGCGGATATGACCCCGAGACACGAGAGCGCCTGGCCGAGCTGTTCGGGCCGCCGGCGAGCTGGGCGCCCGCCACCTCGGGACTCGCCTGGGCCCGGGTGACGACGACCGTCCCGGGATTCACCGGCTCGACCACCTTCGCGCTCGAGGTCCCCTGCACCTACGACCTCGAGGTGGCCGCGGCCAAGTACTTCTACGCCGTCCAGGACGGCGCGGTTCCGCTCAGCTTCCACTTCAACGGAAACGTCTTCTACCGCCCGCCCTCCGGCCGGCTGATGGTCGTGCCAGTGTCCTGGACCAGCACCGCCCAGTTTCGGATGCCGGTCACGGTCTGGCGGGCGATGATCGCCGAGCACTATCCGGGCGGGGGCTGGGTCCGCCTCAGCGACCAGACGCTGGCTTCGCTGAATCGGCGGCGCGCCCAGCGGGGCCTTCCCACTTTCGACGCCTGCGTCGGCGAGCTTCTGGAGCTGGAGGGCGAGAGCGATGCGTGAGCAGCTCGAGGAGCTGGTCGGCTCACTGCTCTACGAGGGCTATGCGCTTTACCCCTACACGCCGGCGGCGACCAAGAACGCAACCCCCACCCCGTTCGGAATCGTCTACCCGCCCGTATACGCGGCCGAGTGCGCGGGCGCGTTTGATCACCTCAGGCTGGAGTGCCTGGCCGAGCCTGCCCCCGGCGCCACCGCGACCCTGACCGCCACCCTGCGCCTGCTCTCCCCTACCGGGCAGGGCCACGAGGCCCGGGAGCTGAGGTTGGAGCTGGGACCGTCGGCGATCGGCGAGCGGGTAAGCCAGCAGTTCGACGGCGGCCGGTTCACATTGCGCTCAGAGCCCTCCGACGACTCCGGGCGCGTGCTCGTCCGAGCCTGCGTCCACAACACCGCCGACGTCGCCCCCGGCCTCGACCGTCGACAGGCACTGGTCAGCGCGCTGATTTCGACCCATGTGGTAATCGAGGTCCAGCAGGGCAGGTTCGTTTCACCGCTGGAGGCCGGCTGCCAGTCCGTGAACATCTGGCCGGTGCTGGCCACCCCGCAGGATGACGCCATCCTGGGCGCGGGGATCGTGCTGCCTGACCATCCTCAGATCTCCCCCGCCAGCCACGGCAACCTGTTCGATAACACCGAGATCGAGGAGGCGCTGGTGCTCCACGTCCAAGCCCTTACCGAGTCCGAACGGGAGCAGGCGGGGAGCCGGGATCCGGTGGTGCGAGAGATGCTCGATCGAGCGCTGGCGGTGACCCCCGAGCAGATCATCGGTCTGCACAGCGGCCTCAAGGAGCGCGACTGAGATGGCCGGCGGTCCGCGATCGTTCCCCGGCGGCGCCAACGACGTTCCCGGTGAGGAGCGAGCCACCGTCGCGGGCATCACCTTCGAGCGCGGCGCGACGCTGGTGCTCAGACCGGGCACCGACCGGGACTTCTATGACCGGATGCTCGATGGCAAGCTGGCCACGCTCGAGCGCATCTACCTCGACTACGACGACCGCGTCTACCTCGGGGTCACCGTCAATGACGATCCCGGCCAGGAGCTGATGCGCGAGACCGGCCGGTACCTGTTCTTCTTCGTCCACGAGGTGGAGCCCACATGACCAGTCGCGTGACCGACACTGCACAGCGAAGCCAGCAGATCCTCGTCGCCGGGATCGGCAACGTGTGGCTGCGCGACGACGGCTTCGGCGGCGAGGTGGCCAAGCTGCTGACCGATCGCGAGCTGCCGCCCGGTGTCCACGTAATGGACTTCGGCACCGGCGGCCTGGATCTCGCCTACGAGGTGATGCGCGGCTACGACGCGCTGATCCTGCTCGACGTCAGCCGCCAGGGGGAGGCTCCCGGCACGCTGTACGTGATGGAGGCCGAGGCCGATGACGTCGACGGCAAGATCGAGGACGGCCAGATGCTCGACCCCCACGGCATGGACCCGCAGACCGTGCTGCGGTTCGTCAAGTACGTCGGCGGCTGGCCGGGCCGCGTGTTCGTGGTGGCCTGCGAGCCCGAGGCCGTCGAGGACGTCGGCTTCGGCCTCAGCGACGCGGTCAGCGGGGCGCTGGCGCGCGCCGCCGACGTGGTCCTGGAGACGGTCGCCGAGCTGCAGGGCAGCCCGCATGCATGAGCTCTCGGTCGCCACCGCGGTCCTCAACACCGCCCTCAAGCACTCTGGCAGGCGCCCGGTGAGCGCGGTCAGCCTCCGCGTCGGCCGCATGCGCCAGGTTATCCCTGAGTCGCTGCGGTTCTACTTCGAGATCGTCGCGCGTGACACGGCCTGTGAGGGCGCGGCGCTGAGCCTGGAGGAGATCGAGACCGAGCTGGGCTGCGGCGACTGCGGTCGGCGCTGGTCACCGCAGCTCCCGGCCTTTCGCTGCCCGGACTGTGGGTCGGCCGAGGTCGAGGTGCTCGCCGGCGAGGAGCTCGAGGTTGACTACATCGAAGTCGAGGAACTGGAGACCGCATGCACCGCACCAAGGTGAGGGTCGTCGAGGATGCCCTCGACGCCAACAACACGATTGCCCGGGCCAACCGCGACGACTTCGATCATCACGCCGTCACGGTCCTGAACCTGATGAGCGCCCCCGGCGCCGGCAAGACCACGCTTTTGGAGAGGACGCTGGCCGAGCCGCTGGACGGCATTCGCGTCGGCGTGCTCGAGGGAGACGTGCAGGGTTCGCTCGACGCCGACCGCCTGGCCACGCTGCACGTCCCGGTGACCCAGCTCAATACCGACAACGGCTTCGGCGGCGAGTGCCACCTCGACGCCAACATGGTCCGCTCGGCAATCGATGAGCTGCCGCTGCACGACATCGACATGCTGGTGATCGAGAACGTGGGCAACCTCGTCTGCCCGGCCGAATTCAAGGTCGGCGAAGACGCCCGCGCGATGGTGTGCTCGATCACCGAGGGCGAGGACAAGCCGCTGAAGTACCCGCTGATGTTCCGCAGCTGTGAGCTGGTGGTGATCAACAAGCTCGATCTGCTGCCCCACCTGGAGGTCGATGTCGACAAGCTGCTCTACAACATCGACGTGGTGAATCCCGGCGTGGCCACGCTGCTGGTCAGCGCCCGCACCGGCGACGGCGTGGCGCAGTGGCGCGAGTGGCTGACCGAGCTTGCGCAGCGACGGGTCACCGCGCCGGCGTGAGCGCGCTGCGCTCCGCATCCGCGGTGCGCGAGCTGCTGGAGCGCCGGCTCGAGCAGCGCCGAGAGCTGACCGCGCGCTTCTTCGCGCCCGAGGCGGACCGGATCGCCCGGCTATGTCATCGCATGGCCGAGCGGTTCGCTCGCGACGGCCGGCTGGTCGCGATCGGACTGTCCCCGGCGGCTCGCTCCGACGTGCGTCACATCGCGGTCGAGTTCGTGCACCCGGTGATCGTCGGCAAGCGGGCGCTCCCGGCCCTGGGCCTGACCGGCGAATCGGGCCAGGTCGTCACCGAGCTCGAGCTGACCCTGCAACCCGAGGACATCCTCGTCGCCTTCGGGGGGCCGGCGGATGGGGCAGACCTGGTCGCCGCGGTCGCCATCGCGCGCGCCCGGGGCTGCCTGACGGTGGCCTTCACGCCCGGGCTGCAAGCGGAATGGACGGTGGATCCCCCCACCGAAGATCCCCTCGTTCGCCAGGAGCTCGTGGAAACCGTCTACCACATCCTGTGGGAGCTGGTGCACGTGTTCTTCGAGCACCGCGGCCTGCTGGAGGGTCGCACCGAGACGCGCTCGCACGATGCCGGCGCCTCGAGCTTCCTGTATCCGTTCTTGGCCGAGCGCGAGCATGACCTCGACGCCGTGCTGGCCGACGTCCGGGACTCGGCGCTGATGAAGGCCGAGGAGGTCCAGAACCTGCGCGAGGCCACCCTGCGCGACAACGCCGCGGTGATGGGACAAGCCGCCGCCGCACTGGCTGAATCTCTCAACGGCGGCGGCCGGTTGCTGGCGCTCGGCAACGGCGGCTCGGCCACCGACGCGATGGACGTGGTCGCCGACTTCGTCTCCCCCCCGGCGTCGTTCGGCTGGCCGCCCCGCCCCGCCATCGACCTCGCCGCCGACACCGCGATCATCACTGCGATCGCCAACGACATCGGCACCGAGGCGATCTTTGCCCGCCAGGTCATCGCCTACGGCCGCTCCGGCGACGCGCTGGTGGCGCTGTCGACCAGCGGTAACTCGTTGAGCGTCCTCGACGCGCTGGCCCAGGCGCGAGGCCGGGGATTGATGACAGTCGCGCTGGTCGGCTATGACGGGGGGCGCGTCGCCGCCGAACTGCTCGCGGACCACGTCGTGATCACCCCGTCGCAGCACATCCCCCGCATCCAGGAGGCGCAGGCGACGGCGTACCACGTGCTGCGCGAGCTGGTCGAGCTGGCATGAGCGCGGCCGCCACCCGCGGGCTGCCGGTGCGGACCCGGGTGCGGGTGCAGGGCACGGTTCAGGGCGTCGGCTACCGGCCGTTCGTGTTCCGGATCGCCGGCGAGGAGGGACTCGCGGGCTACGTCCTCAACGACGAGCACGGCGTATTGGTGGAGGTGGAGGGCGCGGCCTCGGCGGTACGCCGGTTCGTGGAACGTCTGCGCGACGACGCACCGCCGCTGGCTGCGGTCGACCGGGTCACATGCGAGCCGATGGCACCGGCCGGCGAGCCCGGGTTTCGGATCCTGGCCAGCGAGCGAGCCGGGGCGCCCGATGCCCTGGTCACCCCTGACACGGCAACCTGCGCCGATTGCCTGGCCGAGCTGCTGGACCCGAACGACCGCCGCCACCGCTATCCGTTCATCAACTGCACCAACTGCGGGCCGCGGTTCACGATCGTCCGCGGCGTTCCCTACGACCGCCCCCTGACCACGATGGCCGGTTTTCGGATGTGCGCCGAGTGCCGGCGCGAGTACGAGGATCCCCGTGACCGCCGCTTCCACGCCCAGCCCAACGCCTGCCCGCGCTGCGGTCCCACCGTGGCCGCGCTCGACGCCGGCGGCTCCCCGGTGTCGACCGGCGCGGTCGACACGATCGGCTGGGTGGCGTCACGGCTGGCCCAGGGCGCGATCGCCGCGGTGAAGGGGATCGGCGGCTTTCACCTTGTCTGCGACGCCGCCGACGAATCGGCGGTTTCGGCGCTGCGCTCCCGCAAGCACCGTGAGGCCAGGCCGTTCGCCCTGATGGTGGGCGACATGGAGGCGGCCCGAGGGCTGGTCAGCTACGGCGCCGGCGACGAGCGCCTGCTGTGCGGAATCCGCCGGCCGATCGTCCTGGCGCTGCGGGTACCGGACGCGCCGGTCGCGCCGTCGGTGGCCCCGGCCGCCCCGGAGCTGGGGGTGATGCTGCCCTACACGCCGCTGCATCACTTGCTGACGCGCGATTTCGCCGCCATCCTCCGCGCCCGCCACCCCGGCCACCCAGCAGCGCTGGTCATGACCAGCGGCAACGTTTCCGACGAGCCGATCGCGTTTCGCGATGCCGACGCGCTCGATCGGCTGCGCGCCATCGCCGACCTGTTCTTACTCCACGACCGCGAGATCGAGACCCGGACCGACGATTCGGTGATCCGCACCGTGCCGATCGCCGGCCCGCACTCCGACGGCGAGGTCCAAGCGACCCGGCCGCTGCTCCTGCGCCGCTCGCGCGGCTACGTCCCCGGCCACCTCGAGCTGCCGGTGGCCGCGGCGCGGCCGCTGCTGGCCTGCGGAGCCCAGCAGAAGAACACCTTCTGCGTGGCCAAAGGCTCCCGAGCCTGGGTCAGTCACCACATCGGGGATCTCGACCACTACGCCACGCTGGCCGCGTTCCGTGAGGGCATCGCTCATTTCGAGCGCCTGTTCGCGGTGTCGCCGCAGGTCGTCGCCCACGACCAGCATCCCGACTACCTGGCCACGTCCTATGCGCTCGATCGCCCGGACGTCGAACACGTCGCCGTTCAGCATCACCACGCTCACCTGGCGGCCTGTCTGGCCGAGCACGGCGTCGGTGCCGAGACTCGAGCGGTCGCCGCGATCTTCGACGGCACCGGCTACGGGTCCGACGGAACGGTCTGGGGCGGCGAGCTGCTGGTGGGCGGGCTGACCGGCTTCGTGAGGGCCGGCTGGCTGCGACCGCTGCGGATGCCGGGCGCGGCGGCGGCGATCCGCCAGCCCTGGAGGATGGCGGCGGCATGGCTGGCCGAGGCCTACGGGGAGCCACGAGCGCTCCCCGCCGCGCTGGTGGGGCGAGTCGATCCCGGGCGCTGGGCGGCGATGACCCAGGTCGCGGCCAGCGCATCCGTCTCGCCGCTCACCTCCAGCATGGGGAGGCTGTTCGACGCCGTCGCGGCCATGTGCGGGCTGGGCGCCGAAGTCAGCTACGAGGGGCAGGCGGCGGTCGAGCTCGAGGCCGCGGCGTGGACCGCCCCCCGCCATGTCGGCGAATACTGGTTCGACAGGCAGGGACCGGTCCTCGACCCCCGCCCGGCCGTGCGGCAAGCCAGCATCGAGCTCGAGCGAGGCGTTTCCCCGGACCTGATAGCGGCTCGCTTTCACGCCGGCCTGGCCCGGGTCACGGTGGCGCTCTCGACCGAGCTGGCGCAGTCACACAACGTGGAGATCGCGGTCCTCAGCGGCGGCGTCTTCCAGAACCGGCTGCTGCTGGAGACGGTGGGGCGCGGCCTTCACCGCGCCGGCCTGCGTGTGATGATCCCGGAGCGGCTGCCGCCCAACGACGGCGGGATCTCGTTCGGGCAGGCCGCCGTGGCCGCGGCAATCAGCGCCTGAATCGGGACCCTAGATACCAGCGGGAGAGCGATGAACCGAGTCAACCTCTTCGAGGCGAAGTTCGAGTACGACGACTCCGATCCCCCGGGCTACCGCTCGGGGATGGCCCGGGTCGGCGCGGCTGCCGGTGGCCGAGACACCGTGGTCAAGCTGTTCGAGCTGCCCCCGGGGCAGGCCGTCTGTCCGTACCACTACGAGTACGAGGAAGAGTGGCTGGTGGTGCTCGAGGGCGAGGTCGTGCTCCGCCTGCCCGGCGGTGAGCAGACGCTGGCCCCGGGAGCGCTGGTCTGCTTTACCCCCGGCCCCACCGGAGCCCACAAGGTCACCAATCCCGGCGCCATCACGGCCAAGGTGCTGATGTGGTCAAGTTCGCGCGAACCGGCGGTCTCCGTCTATCCCGACAGCGACAAGATCGGGGTCTGGCCGGGTCAGGACAGCGACACGGTGATGCTCCGGCGCCGTGACGGACACGTCGATTACTGGGACGGCGAGCGCTGAAACCGCGGGGTCCGAAGCGATTTGCGGGCGCTTCGGACCCCGCGGGGCTCAGCTGATACCGAGATCGGCGGTTACCTGCGTCAGGCGCAGCGAGTTGCCCGACGGATCGCGGAATCCCGAGTCGATCCCGTAGGGACGCCGCTCCGGCTTCTCGCTGAATTCGACTCCCCGCCCCGAGAGCTCCTCGTAGCTGGCCTGGCAGTCGTCGGTGCTCAGGAACACCGTCCCGGCAAAGCCCTTGGCCATCAGGTCGCTGACCTGCCCGGCGGTCTCGCCGTCCATGACCGGGGGACCGGGGATCGCCATCAGCACGATCGAGAAGTCGTCCTGGCCGGCCGGACCGACGGTGAGCCAACGGAAATTGCCCAGCTCCGGGACGGTGACATCGGCTTTGACCTCCATCCCCACCTTCTCGGTATAGAACGCCAGGGCCTCGTCCTGGTCGTGCACCCAAAGCTGCGCGTTGGCGATCTTGAACATTGCTCCTCCTTGCTGGTTTGTCGTCTGTCCCAGCAAGCTAATCCGGCCGGACCGGTCTGTCTTCTCCAAACGTGCTGCGTTGGGGACGGCCATAGGCGCGCAGGATGCACGTCGGCACCAGCGCCCGCTGAGCGGCGGGTGGAAACGTCCGGCGGTACGCAGTGGGCGAGACGCCGTAGGTGCGCGTGAAGCTGCTCGTGAACGAGCCCACGCTCTGCAGGCCGACCGAGAAGCAGATCTCGGCCACCGAGTGATCGGTCATCCGCAGCAGCGAGGCTGCCCGCTCCAGGCGGCGGGTCAACAGGTAGCCGTGGGGAGTCTCGCCGAACGCCCGGCGGAACTCGCGGCTGAAGTGGGCCCGGGAGAGGCCGGCCGCGCGGGCCATGTCATCGACGCCCAGCGGTTCGACGTACCGGGCGTCGGCGAGATCCCTGGCCCGGACCAGGTGACGGGCGGGCGGTACGAACGAGGTCATCGCGATCAGTATTGCGCCCGCAGGATCGCCGCCGCCAGTCCGTCGCTGATCACCGGCAGAATCGCCGCCAGATCGTCGGCGGGCGGCCGGTCGCGCAGCAGTGGGGCGACCCGCTCGCGGACCGCGGCGTAAAGCGTGCCGACGGGTTCGCCGGGCCGACCCGGATCGCAATCGATCGCCTGACAGGCGCACAGCAGCTCGATCGCGATCACCTTCTCGAGCCGCTCGGCCGACTCCAGCGCCATCAGCGCCGCGGTCATGCCCATGGAGACGTGATCCTCCTGGTTGTCGGAGGTCGGAATCGAGTCGACGCTCACCGGGTGCGCGAGCGCCCGCAGTTCGCCGACCAGAGCGGCGGCGGTGTACTGGGCCACCATGTAGCCACTCGAGGTCCCGGCGTCAGCGGTCAGAAATGCCGGCAGGCGCCCATTGATCGTCGGCGACAGCATCCGGAACGTGCGCCGCTCGGAGATCGAGCCGAGATCGGCCAGCCCCAGCCGGAGGGTGTCAAAGGCCAGGGCCAGACTCTGTCCGTGGAAGTTGCCGGCCGAGATGACCTCGAGCGGGTCATCGAACACCAATGGGTTGTCGGTTACGGCGTTGAGATCGGCGTCGACGAGCTCGGAGAAGAACCGGTGCGCCTCGCGGGTTGCGCCGTGGACCTGGGCCGCGCAGCGCAGGGAATAGGCGTCCTGAAGGCGCGCCGATCCCGGACCGGCGGTGCGTTCGGAACCGCTCAGGGCAGCGGCGATGTGGGCGGCGCTGGTCTGCTGGCCGGCGAGCGGGCGCAGCCGGTGGACACGCGGTTCGAACGCCGGAAGCGCACCCCGCAGCGCGTCGACCGTCGCCGCCGCGACGAGATCGGCGCTGTCGAGCAGTCCGGCCACGCGGACGCTGAGCAGCGCCCCGATGGCGCTCATGAAATGGGTGCCGTTGATCAGCGCCAGGCCTTCCTTGCTGGCCAGCTCCAGCGGCTCCAGGCCGAGCGCGTCAAGCGCCTTGGCCCCGCTCACGAGCTCGCCCGAAGGGGTGAACGACTCCCCCTCGCCCAGCAGCGGCAGGAACGCGTGGGCCGACGGCGCCAGGTCCCCGCTCGCGCCCAGGGACCCGGTTCTCGGCACTCGCGGCACGTATCCGGCGTTGAGCAGTTCGACGATCCGCTCCACAACCAGGGGACGGACACCGGAGTGCCCCAAAAGGAGCCCGTTGGCCCGGACCGCCATGGCACCGCGCACCACCGGGCCCGGCAGCGGGGCGCCGGTTCCCGCCGCGTGGCTGCGCAGCAGGTTGACCTGCAGATGGCGCTGGAGCTCCGGCGCGACGGTGTTGGAGACCAGCGCCCCGAAGCCAGTGCTGATCCCGTAGACGGGCGTTCCGGTCGACAGGATCCGCTCCAGCGCGGCCCGGTTGCGTCCGACTCGCTCCAGCGCTTGGGGCTCGATCTCGATTCGCCCCCCGCCGGCAATCGCCGCAACCTGGTCGACGGTCAACGCGCCGTTCAGGGTGGTGGAGCTGGCCGGATCTGGGGCACGCACCGACATCGGGCGCCTATCGCGGCCTGGCTCTGGGAAGCGCGGACCCGAAACGGCCGATCAGCACCCGGTAGGCGGCGAAGGACAGCTTGCGCCGGTAGCGGTCGGTGAGCAGCCCGCTGGTCTCGGCGAAGGCCGGCGTGGTCGAGATGTTGTCGCGCAGGTTGAACCAGCGAAAGTCGGTTACCCCGAACGTGCCGGCACCGCCTCTGACCGTGTTGACGATCTGTTTCAGGGCCGTCCTCTGGCCCGCCTGGGAGATCACCCCAGGAGTGGTGTCATAGCCGCTCTCGGTGATCCAGATCGGGACGCGGTCGCGCAGCCCGGCGAGCGGCATGAGGCAGCGACGCGTCGTCGCCATCATTCGACGTGTGGCGCTGGCCACCGCGGTTGCGCGGCCCGGGTACAGCTCGGGGTAGTAGTCGACGCCCACGAACCCAAGCGCGGTTCGGAACGCCTCGCCGCCTCGGCGCAGGCCCCTGAACACGGCGCCAGACACCGACGGGTCAAAGCCGTAGGCGAACGTGAACCCGAACCGCAGCTGGGTGAATCCCCGGCGCCGGGCCTCACTGTGGGCGGCGAGGATTCCCTGCAGCAGGGCGTCCTCAGCGCGCGGATAGGCGCCATCGGACGTGTTGCGCGAACTGCGGACATTGATCTCGTTGGTGATCGTCATCGCCACCAGGTGACGGTTGGCCCCGAAGGCCGCGACTACGCGGCGCACGTAGCGCTTCCAGCGGACGATGTCTCCGGCCTGGCGCCGGGTGGGGTGATAGCGGACCTGCAGCTCGGTGTCAAAGCCCTCGCGCGTGTATCCGGCAATCATCCGCTCAAAGCGCCTGATCCCGGCTTGGCCGTCGGATTCGAACAGCCGGTTGACGCGCAGCACGAGCTCCTTGTGGCGCGGCCGCAGGGCTCGCAGTGCCGCCACGGCCTTGGCCCGATTCACAGACCGGACGCGGTTCTGCCCGCTCCCGATCGACCCGGCGGCCTCCGGGTCGATGCCGAACCGCAGCCGGGCCGCCCCCCGCAGCGGCCCGGTTTCAGGGGCCGCCGCGCATGACGCGGGCCGAGACCGGGCGGCGGGGCTGGACGGGACGAGCGCGCCTGAAGTGGTCACGGCGGCCAGTCCCAGCAACGTACCGGCCCGCCGCTTCGCCGCTGTCAGTCGCAGGGTTACCGGGCGTCCTGGGACGAGGCGGGCGTCATCGTGGGCGCTTACCTTAGTCGCCGCGGGCTGGGGGGCGGGCGCCCAGCGGCCGCAGCTCGGCCTGCTACCGTCAACGACGCGGTCGACGCCGTCGGCCGCGAGGCAGCTTGCTTGGGTCCCGCAGACAGCGGTTCGGGTCAGCCGTAGCCTCCCGAATCGTTCGCGGCTCACGTTGCCGCAAGGAGTGAAACTTTCTATGCAGTCTTTCGCCGATCTCGGCGTGTCGCGCGCCGTCGTGCGAGCGCTCGCCGATCAGAACGTCCATGAACCGTTCGCGGTCCAGCGTCTGGTCATCAATGACGTCCTGGCTGGCCGTGACGTACTCGCCCGCTCGCCCACCGGGTCGGGCAAGACCCTGGCCTTCGGGATCGGGCTCGTCGATCGGATCAAGTCCGACGGCCCGCGGCCGTCGGCGCTGATCCTGGCGCCGACCCGGGAGCTGGCCACCCAGATCGCCGCTGACATCCGTGGCATCGCGCACGCCCGCGCGCTCCGCGTCACCGCCGTGTACGGCGGCGTGGGGTTGATCAAGCAGGCTCGCGACGCCGCCGCGTCACAGATCGTGGTCGCCACCCCGGGCCGACTCGAGGACCTCCTGGCCCGCCGGGCATTCAGGCTGGACCAGATCCGCGTGCTGGTGCTCGACGAGGCCGATCGGATGCTCGATATGGGTTTCCGGCCCGCCGTCGACCGGATCGTCCGCGCCTGCCCACCAACCCGCCAGACACTGTTTTTCTCGGCCACGCTCGACGGCGAGGCGGGACGGGTCGCCCGCGAGTACACGACCGATCCGGTCCTGCACGAGCACGGCCCCAGTGCCCGCCGCGCCGCCGCCGACGTCGAGCACCGCTTCGTCGAGGTCCGCGATGACGGGCGCATCGAGGCGCTGATCGCCGAGCTCAAGCGCGAGCCCGGGCGCACGCTGGTGTTCGTCCGGACCAAGCGGGGCGCCGATCGCCTCGTCAAGCGCCTCGGCAGCCGAGGCCTGAAGGCGGTGGCGATGCACGGCAACAAATCCCAGCGCCAGCGCGAGACGGCCCTGGCCCGCTTCGAGTCCGGGGCGATCGACACGCTCGTCGCCACCGATGTGGCCGCCCGCGGCATCGACGTGGCCGGGATCGCGCACGTGATCAACTTCGATCCACCGGCCGACGGCGAGGGCTACGTGCACCGCGTCGGCCGGACAGGGCGCGCCGGGCACACCGGGATCGCCACCACCCTGGTCGGCGGGGGCGAGCACGCCGACATGGGCCGCGTTGCCGCCGAGCTGGGAATCGATAGCGGACTGGCCGTCGGGCGCGCCGGTCACGCCCGGCCCGAGCTCAGGCGCCAGCGGCCGTCGGGAGCACGAGTGCCGAAGGGTGGCCGCCGCCGTGGAGGATCTCGACATCGACCGCGCTGAGCGCGGTGGCCGTGATCGGATCCTCGCCGGTGCCGGGGTTGCGGGCGTAGCGCGGGTGGGCACCTGACGAGACCTGGACCCGGATCCGGTGTCCGGCCTCGAAGCGGTGGCCGATTGGCCACAGGGCGAAGGCCACCGCCCAGATCCCGTCTCCCGAGCGCTCGAATCGCTCCGGGGCGATCCTCGCCAGCGCGTCACAGATGTTCCACGAGCGCCCCTCGAGATCGACATCGCAGACGCGTGCGAACAGATCGAAGTGGTCCGAGCTGGCCCTCGCCCAGAGCTCGATCCGGACCGGGCCCACCGCCTCGACGACCTCCGTCAGCGGTGGGCTGCTGTAGGTCAGTACGTCGCCTCGAGACTCCAGCTCCCGGTTGTCGAGCACCGGATGTCGCGCCAGCAGCACGGGGCCGCCGACCGATGGGGTTGGGTCATGGGGGTCGTAGCGATAGCCATCGCTGCCGCTGCCGTTCGGGGGTCCCGAATCCAGGGCTCCGCCGCCGCCAAGCCACAGCCGCCGTTCGGCACTCCCGGGCGGTGGCCAGCTCTCCAGATCGCGCCAACCGCCTCCCGAGCGCTCGCCGGTGACGTACACGCGGACCGGGCTTGACCTGACCCCGGCGCGATCGCCGAGCAGGTGCCAGCGCAGCCAGGCGAGCCCATCGCGGGGCCCGGCGCCGACCAGCCCGGGAGCGGTGTGAGTCCACGGCCCCAAACGGAGCTGCGGACTGTGGCCCGCGGCTCGCAGCGCCGCGTAGTCCTCGAGCATCCAGGGCAGCAGGATGTCGTACCAGCCGCCGACGAACTGGA
>DASXJY010000155.1:0-3165 GCA_036497115.1 Solirubrobacteraceae bacterium | reverse complement strand
ACCGCCGCCGCCAAAGCCGGGAGCGCCGCCGGGATGGCCGGGAGCCCCATCCTCGCCTCAACCTGGACCCAGTTTGACCTCGCCGACCGGGCCCTCGTCGAGCTCGGCGATCGCCATCTCCTACCGGCAGCCCGAGCGGATCCGCAAACTGGGGGCGGTGATCCTGTCGGTGTCGGTGGCAAAGCCACTGACCCTCAGAGTGCGCGGAACGATCTCCCTGCGCGGCTCCGCGGGCCTGGTGCGGCTCGTGGGTGTGCGCGTCCACGTTCGTCCCGTTGCTCGGGCGGTCACAGTGCGGCTGCGCGTTCCCCACCGGCGCCTGAAGGCGCTGCGGCGGGCGCTGGCCAAGCACCGGCGACTGTATGCGAGCGTGCAGGTGAATGCGAGTGATCCCGCCAGCGGCAGCTCCTACGTGCTGGCGCGCCGCGTGGCGCTGAGCCGCTAGGAACTCAACGCGGATCTTCTGACCGGCTCCGTCTACGGACGAGTTGCCGTCACCGCGATCGAGACCGGAGTCGCGCGGCGGCCGCGCCGGGCACGGCCGCAAGCGCAATGACGGCGAGGAGCGCTGCCGCGAGCCGTCGCGGCACGCGCGCTCCGGCTGCGATCAGCCGCCGGCCTTCTCGAATCCGTCGGCCACCGCAGACCAGTTCACCACGTTGAACCATGCATCGATGTAATCGGGCCGGCGGTTCTGGTACTTGAGGTAGTAGGCGTGCTCCCAGACGTCAACGCCGAGCAGCGGCGTCTTGCCGTCGGTGAGCGGGTTGTTCTGGTTGGGGGTCGAGACGACGGCCAGGCCCGAGCCATCGTGGACCAGCCAGCTCCACCCCGAGCCGAATTGATTTACGCCGGCATCCTTGAACTTCGCCTTGAAGTCGTCGAAGGAGCCGAACGCCGAGTCGAGGGCCTGTCGCAATGCGCCGTCGGGCTCACCGCCGCCGCTGGGCGACATCCACTCCCAGAACAGCGAGTGGTTGTAGTGGCCGCCGCCGTTGTTGCGCAGCGGACCCTGCTTGTCGGAGGGCAGCGAGTTGAGGTTCTTGATCAGCTCCTGGACCGGCTTGTCGGTGAAGTCGGTGCCCTCCAGCGCGGCGTTGGCCTTGTCGACGTAGGCCTGGTGGTGCTTGTCGTGGTGCACGCGCATCGTCGCCTCGTCGATGTGCGGCTCCAGAGCGTTGTAGTCGTAAGGCAGTGGCGGTACCGAGTAGGCCATCGCAAAGCTCCTTTGCTGTCTGGATTTCGTGCGCTGCAGCTAAACATAGCCGGGAGCAGACCGGCCGTAGAGGCCGGGTAGGCTTCGCCGCGGCATGGCCCGTCTCTCCACCTACTTCCTGCCCACCGAGCGCGACCCACCGGCTGAGGCCGAGGCGATCAGTCATGTGCTGATGGTCCGCGCCGGTCTGATCCGCCAGGTCGGCTCGGGATTGTGGTCCTGGTTGCCCGCCGGGTGGCGGATCCATCAGCGGATCGTGCAGATCGTGCGCGAGGAGATGGACGCGATCGGCGGTCAGGAGATGCTGATGCCGGTGCTGCACCCCGCCGAGCCGTGGCGGCGCACCGGGCGCTACGCGATCGAAGAGCTGTTCAAGCTCAAGGACCGCCGCGGCGCCGACATGGTGCTGGCGATGACCCACGAGGAGATCGTCACCGGCCACGTGGCCAGCGCGGTTCAGTCCTACCGGGGCCTGCCGCTGATCCTCTACCACTTCCAGATCAAGGAGCGAGACGAGCCGCGGCCCCGGGCCGGTGTGCTGCGCACCCGCGAGTTCATCATGAAGGACGCCTACAGCTTCGACCGTGACGGCGAGGGACTGGACGCCGCCTACGAGCTCCATGCCGCCGCCTATGAGCGGATGTGCGATCGCTGCGGCCTGGAGTGGTACAAGGTTGAGGCCGACGTCGGCATGATGGGCGGCTACGGCGCCCACGAGTACATGGCGCCTTGCGCGGCGGGGGAGAACGAGGTGGCTCTGGCGCCGGGATACGCTGCCAACGTCGAGGTGGCCACCGCGGAAGCCCAGCCGGTGCAGCTGCCCGAGGTGCGGGAGGCGCCCGAGCGGGTGTCGACACCCGGGATGACGACGATCGAGGCGGTGGTGAACGCGCTCGAGCTGCCGGCCGGAGCGCTTCTGAAGGCGTTTCCGATCATCGTGGGTGACGAGATGCGGCTGGTGATGGTCCGCGGCGACCACCGGGTGAACGAGATCAAGCTCCAGAACGCGCTCGGCCGCGAGTTCCGGCCCGCCCGTCCTGACGAGGTAAGCGAACGGCTCGGTCCACCCGGCTACATCGGGCCGGTGGGGGCCCAGATGCCGATCCTCCTGGACCGCGCGGTCAGGCCCGGTCCGTACGTGGTCGGCGCCAACGAGCCGGACGCTCACCTGCGCGGGGTGGAGCCCGGCCGCGACTTTCAGTTCGAGACGGTGGACGTGCGGTCGGTGGTGGCCGGCGACACGGTCAACGGCAGCCCGATCCGGATCCAGCCGGCGATCGAGGTGGGCAACATCTTCAAGCTCGGAACCCGCTACTCCGAGCCGCTCGGCGCCCACTACCTCGACGAGTCGGGCACCAGCCGGCTGATCTGGATGGGCTCCTACGGCTTCGGCCCGGCCCGCGCCGCCGCCGCCGCCGTGGAGCAGTACGCCGACGAACACGGGATCTCGTGGCCGCGCGGGATCGCGCCGTTCGACGTCGAGCTGGTGGTGCTGGGCAAGCCGGGGACCGCGGAGCGCGAGCTCGGTGACCGGCTCTACTCCGAGCTCGAGCAGGCCGGGCTGCAGACGCTCTACGACGACCGCGACTCCAGCCCCGGCGAGAAGTTCGCCGACGCCGAGCTGCTGGGCTGCCCGCTGCGGCTGACGATCGGCCGGCGAGCCCTGGCCGCGGGGGAGGTCGAGGTGCAGATCCGGCGGGGACGGCAGGCCCGTGCGGTCCCCGTTGAGGGCGCCGCCGACGCGGTCGCGGAGCTCTGGCGCGAGCTGCCGTGAGCGGTGGCGTGGCCGCCGATGACGCCCTCGATCCCCAAGCGGCGGCTGTTCGGTATCGACCGCTCCGGGCCACCCCCGGCGGCGACCCTCTCCACCCAGCCGCTGAACCCGTGGACGATCCCGAACGCGATCGGCTTCCTGCGGCTGCTCGCGATCCCCGTCTTCCTGATCCTGG
>DASXJY010000154.1:0-21920 GCA_036497115.1 Solirubrobacteraceae bacterium | reverse complement strand
GCCGGTCCCGGCGGTATCGAGCAGCCGCGGGCGATCGACCTCAACCGGCGTGGCCAGCTTACGCATCGTGGCGGCCAGGCCGGCCAGCTCCTGGACGGTCTCCCCCTTGGTCCGCAGGGCGATCAGGAAGGCGGCGATCTGAACCTCCGAGGCGTTGCCGGTCATGATCTCCGACAGCACGGCGGAGGTGTCCTCGAGGCTCAGATCGTTGCCGCTGGCCAGCGAGTCGATCGACCGCGTCAGCAGCTCGGGCCCCCGTCTCACCCGTGCCCCTCCAACCCCGGGGAATTCACGCCGCTGATCCCAAGAAGTTCGCCAGCAGCTCCTTGCCCCGCTCGGTCAGGACCGATTCGGGGTGGAACTGGACCCCCTCGGCGGGCAGCTCGCGGTGGCGGACCGCCATCACCACGCCATCGGCCGCAGCACTGCGCTCGAGCACCGCGGGAAGATCGGCATCGGCGATCAGGGAGTGGTAGCGCCCAACCTCCAGCGGCACGGGGAGGCCGCGGAAGATCGTGCGGCCGTCGTGTTCGATCCGCGTGGTCTTGCCGTGGACCGGCTGATGGTGGATGACCTTCCCGCCCCAGGCCTGGACCAGCGCCTGATGGCCGAGACAGACCCCCAGCGTGGGGATCCCGGCCTCCGGAAAGCGCTGCACCGATTCGAGCGAGATCCCCGCCTCATCCGGCGTGCAGGGTCCGGGCGAGACGATCACCCGGTCGTAGCCGCGCAGCAGCAGATCGTCGACCGAGGCCCGGTCGTTGCGCACGACCTCGACCTCTGCCCCGAGCTCGCCGACGTACTGGACCAGGTTGTAGGCGAAGCTGTCGTAGTTGTCGACGACCAGGAGTCTCATCGTGACCGTTCCTACAACCAGTCGGGTTGGGCGACGGCGAGCTCGATCGCCTGCAGCACGGCTCGCGACTTGGCCACCGACTCCCGGAACTCGTAGTCGGGCTTGGCGTCGGCGACGGTGCCGCCGCCGGCCTGGATGTGGGCCACGCCGTCCTTGACGACCACGGTTCGGATGTGGATGCAGGTGTCGAGCTCGCCGGTGTAACTGACCCAGCCGATCGCGCCCCCGTAGCCGCCGCGTTTGACTGGCTCGAGCTCGTCGATGATCTGCATCGCGCGGACCTTGGGGGCTCCGGAAAGCGTGCCCGCCGGCAGCACCGAGCGCAGGGCATCGAGGGCCCCGACGCCGGACCGGAGCGTGCCGCTGACGCTCGAGACTATGTGCATCACATGGCTGTAGTTCTCGACCGCCATGAATGACTCGACCTCGACCGTCCCGTACTGGCAGACCCGGCCCAGGTCGTTACGGCCCAGATCGACCAGCATCACGTGCTCGGCGCGCTCCTTCTCGTCGGCCAGGAGCTCGGCGGCCATCCGGTGGTCCTCCTCGACGGTTGCCCCGCGGGGCCGCGTTCCGGCGATCGGCCGAGTCGACACCTGGCGTCCGGTGACGGTGATCAGCGGCTCGGGGCTGGCCCCGGCGATCTCGAAGTCGCCGAAGTCCAAAAAGTACATGTAGGGGCTGGGGTTTACCGCGCGCAGCCCCCGGTAGATCGAGAACGCTTCCACCTCGACCGGCGCCGACCAGCGCTGGGACGGCACGACCTGGAACGCATCGCCGGCGTAGATGTACTCGATGATCCGGCTCACCATCGCCTCGAAACGCTCCCGGGGCATGTTCGATGTGAACTCCGGGGCCAGCTGGGCCCGGGCCGGTGGCCGCGACGGCCTGGGGACCGGGCCCTCCAGCCGCCAGCGGACCTCGGCGATGGCGTCCAGCGCCCGCCGGTAGGACCCGTCGACGTCGTCGTCGGCGTAGACGTTGGCGATCACCGTCACCGTGTGCTTGAGATGGTCGAACACGACCAGCACATCGGTCATCATCAGCGCCAGGTCGGGAACCCCGATCGGGTCCGGGTTCGGCTCCCCGAGCGGCTCCACCGAGCGCACCAGGTCGTAGGCGAACATGCCGACGGCTCCGCCGGCGAACGGCGGCAGGCCGGGAAGCTCGGCGACCTTGAAGCCGGCGATCTCGGCGGCGGCCAGGGCGTACGGGTCGCCGGGATCGCCGAGCGACCAGCGCAGCGTCCGGCGCGGGCGGTAGCCGATGAACGAGTAGCGCCCGACCCGCCCCTGATCGGCGGATTCGAGCAGAAAGGACGGCTGCGTGCGGTCGGTCCGCAGCTTCAGAAACGCCGACACCGGGGTTTGGCAGTCGTCGATGAACGTCTCGCGCAGCGGAATCACGTTGTGGTCACGGGCCAGCTCGCGAACCGTCTGAAGCGACGGCGTCGGGCCGGTCTGCTGCGCCTCAGCGCTGGCGACGGCCATCGAGGACCCTCGCAGCGTCGGCGAACGACAGCTGGCGGCCGCAGAGCAGCACCGCCAGGTGATAGATGAGGTCCGCGGCCTCCTCGGCCACGCGCTCGTCGGATTCCTCGCGCGCTGCTCGGACCACCTCCTCGGCCTCCTCTTGGACCTTGGCCCCGACCCGGGCCGGGGAGGCCAGCAGCTCGGCGGTGTAGGAGCCTTCCGGTCGCGAGCGCGCGCGCGAGTCGATCACGCGCTCGAGCGCCGCCAGCGACTCGTGCGGCGCGGCCGGGGCCATCTCGCCGCGGTGAAAGCAGGTCCGCTTCCCGGTATGGCAGGCGGGGCCGGCGGGTTCGACCATCGCCAGCAGGGCATCGCCGTCGCAGTCGTAGCGGATCGCTCGCACCGCCTGGGTGTTGCCCGAGGTGGCGCCCTTGTGCCAGAGCTCCTGGCGGGAGCGGCTGAAGAAGTGGATCTCACCGGTCTGCCGGGTGCGGGCCAGCGCCTCCCGGTTCATGTAGGCCAGCGTCAGGACCTCGCCGGTGCGCCAGTCCTGCACGATGCACGGCACCAGTCCGCGTTCGTCGAATGCCACCTCACTGTCTTGCACGACCGGGATTTTAGGTAGCCGCGGCCCGGGCCACGAAGCGGCCCTCGATCTCAGCCGACCGGCTGCCCGCCGACCGCCTCGCTGGGCAGCTCCACGATCTGCAACCAGTACTGCGTCCAGGTGTGCATGACCTCGACCAGTCCGGTGAACGTGACCGGCTTGGTGAGGAAGGAACTGACGCCGAGGTCGTACGTGCGCAGCACGTCAGCCTCGTCCTGGGACGTCGTGAGGACCACCACCGGTATCCGGCGCAGCGATTCGTCGGCCTTGATCTCCGACAGCGCCTCGCGGCCATCCTTCTTGGGCATGTTGAGGTCGAGCAGGATGACCCCCGGCCGGGGGGCGCTCCCGGGCTCAGACCAGCGGCCGCGCCGGTGCAGGTAGTCGAGCAGATCCTCCCCGTCGTAGACGAGCTTCAGCTCGTTGGCCAACCGCGCGTCCTGGAGCGCTTCGCGGGCGAGCTCGCGATCCTCCTCGTCGTCGTCGGCGAGCAGGATCGTCAACGGTCTGCCGCCGGGCTCAAACAGAGACATACGGCTCCTTGTCGGTCGCCGGAGGGGACTCGCGGCCATCCCCCGCGGCGTTGTCGGTGGCCGCCGACGGGTGGCGATCGCGCAGCGTGACCGTGAACGTGGAGCCCTCACCGGGGACGCTGTCAGCGACCACGGTTCCGCCGTGGCGCTCGGCGATCTTCCGGCACAGGGCCAGTCCGATCCCGGTTCCGGGGTAGGTCCCGCGGCCGTGCAGGCGCTCGAACACGCGGAAGATACGCCGGCTGTACTGCGGGTCAAAACCGATTCCGTTGTCCTGGACCTCCAGCTTCACAAAGCCATCCTCCTGCTTGGCGCTGATCTCGATTTGCGGGGTGACGCCTTCCCGGTTGAACTTGACTGCGTTGGAGACCAGGTTTTGGATCAGCTGGCGCATCTGGTGGGCGTCGCCGTCGATCGTCGGAAGGGCACCGACGTGGATTTCGGCACCGGCGCGCTGGATCGAGTCGTGGAGATCCTCGAGGACGTCGGTGGCGATCTGGCTCAGGTCGACGGCAGCGAAGGGCCGTCCCTGGGTGGCAACGCGCGAGAACTTGAGCAGGTCCTCGATCAGCTTCTGCATCCGCTCGGCTGAGGCGTTGGCACGCCTGAGGTAGTCCTGGCCGCGCTCTGACAGGTGCTCACCTTCGGTCTCGGTGATCCGTTCGGTGAACGTGCGCACCTTGCGCAGCGGCTCCTGCAGATCGTGTGAGGCGATCGAAGCGAACTGATCGAGCTCGTTGTTGGAGCGGGACAGCTCGACAGCTCGCGTCTCGAGCTCGGCGTTTGTGACCTCGAGCGCTCGGTTGGAGTCGGCCAGGGCCTGGTTGGTGTCGGCCAGGGCCTGGTTGGTGTCGGCCAGGGCCTGGTTGGTGTCGGCCAGGGCCTGGTTGGTGTCGGCGAGCTCGAAGTTGACCCCTTCGAGCTTTGTGTTGGCCTCCCCCAGCTGCGCGTTTGACTCGCGGACCCGGTCTGAGTCGCGCAGCGCGCGGCGGGCCAGGACGAGCGCGACCAGCGCGACGATCCCGAAGGCGATGAAGATCAGCCACGGCAGCCACTTGCGCGACCCTGAGACGCTTGCGAACAGGCCCGAGTCAGGGGCGGCCAGGACGATTCTCCAGGTGGAGTTCATCAGCCTGACCTGGTCGAAGTAGTGGCCGTTGACCTCTCCCTGGTCGCGGTGCAGAACGCTCAGCTGCGCCGGGGTATGGAAGACGTAGCCCGGGGGACGGGAGGCATTGGTCGAGGCGATCACCACTCCGGCGCCGTCGAGCAGGTAGTTGTGAGCGCCCCTGACCCCCGGGATCTGCTTGAGCTCGCCCTCCAGGAACAGGCTCAGGACGCCGGGCGCAAACCCGGTCAACAGATACCGGGGCCCAGACCGGGTGGGCAGCACCACGCCGAGGTTGATCACGCCGGTCCTGCCGTAGGGCAGGACGTTGCCCAGCGCCCAGCGGTGGCCGGCACGGAGCAATTTCAGGGTCGCCGAGCGCTTGAGGTTCATCTGCGCCTGTGCGTTGAAGCCCCGGGAGTGGGCGATGACGGCGCCGCTGGGGCGCACCAGGGCCAGGTAGGTGTTGTTGGCGACGTTGCCGTCGAGCAGCGCGTCTGAGGGATGGCGAGCGCCGTAGAGCTTGGCCTGGGCGGGAACCTGGCGCTGGACTGACTGAAACAGGCTGACGATCAGGGCGCCCGCGAGTAACGAGTTCTGGTGCACGCGGGCCTGAATATCGCTCTTGGACTTCGACTGATTGTCGGCGAGCTGGATCGCGAAAACCGCCATCAGGGCGAGGACGATCATCGCTCCGATGATCAGCCCGGCGATTGCCTCACGACGTTTCATAGACGCTCCTCGGTGCCCCCATGAGCGGGTTGGGTGCTACACCACCGTATCGGTCGCTGGCCCGGAGCATCGATAGTCAGACTTCAGGACGCTCGGCGGGGTCCTCGGCCGCAGCTCTATTCGATCCCCAGGCGGTCGAGCAACCGTTCGTCGGCGCGCCAGTGACGGCGCACCCGTACCGACAGCTCCAGATGGACCCGGGTGGCCAATTCCCGCTCGATGGCTCGCCGCGCAGCGACGCCGATCGACTTGATCATCCGGCCTCCGGCCCCGATCAGGATCCCTTTCTGGGACTCCGTCTCGGTCAGCACGACCGCCTCGATCCGGGTCAGGTCAGGGCGGGGGTGCACGATCTCGGTGACCTCGACCTCAACCGCGTGGGGAACCTCCTCGCGCGTCCGGGCCAGCACCTGCTCGCGCACCAGCTCGGCCAGTATCACGGTCTGCGACTGGTCGGAGTGCTGCGCGTGGGCGAAGTAGAAGGGTCCCGCGGGCAGGAGACCGACCAGGTGGTCGACGACGATCGGCAGACCGGCTCCGGTCCGGGCGCTGACCGGAAAGATCTCGTCAGAGATCTCAAGCTCCTCAGCGGCCTGCAGAGCGGCAGCGGTCTGAGCCTGGGTGGCACGATCCACCTTGTTGACGGCAATCGTGATCGGTACCGCGGCCGAACGCAGAAGCCCGGCGATGAAGCGATCGCCGGGCCCCACCCCCTGCTGGGCGCTGATCACCAGCAGACAGCCGTCGGCGTCGCCGAGCTCGCGCTCGACTCGCTGCTGCATCCGCTCGGTGAGCACATCCCGGGGGCGCTGGACCCCCGGCAGGTCGATCAGCACGAGCTGCCAGTCGGGACCGGTGGCGACCCCCCGCACCGCTCTCCGGGTGGTCTGAGGCTTGTCGGAGACGATCGCCACCTTGGCGCCGACGATCGCGTTGGCCAGGGTCGACTTGCCGACGTTGGGACGCCCGGCCAGGGCGATGAAGCCCGAGCGGGTGGGCCCCGTCCTTCCGGCTAAGGGCGGATGTGAGTCGCCGAGGCGGGCCATCAGTTGACCCACCGCATCAGCTCGGACTGCAGAGCCAGCATCTCGCCGTCGTCGCTCTCGTGGTCCATGCCGCTGAGGTGGAGGGCTCCGTGGACCACCGCCTCGCGGACATCCTCGGTGAGCGGTGGACAGATGACGATGTCGCCAAGCTCCCGCGGGCCGGCGGCGGCACCGTCCTCGTCGACTCCGAACGACAGCACGTCGGTGGCATCGTCGATCCGCCGGAACTCGAGGTTGAGCTCCCGGCTGCGGTCCTCGTCGACGAACTCGATCGCCACGTGCCCCTCGTCGATTCCGGCCGAGGAAAGGGCCAGCGCGCACAGCTCCTCGAGCTCGACCGCCGACGGCCCCTCGGTGGAGATCGAGTCGAGTCCGATCACCTCGATGTCGAGCATCTCGCGCGCCGGCTCAGGCGCGCGGGCTGGCGGCCCGTTCGCCCGGGGCCCGTCCCATCCGGCTGCGCGGACGGAGCTCCGGGGCGAGCCGCTGGGCGTGGTCGCTGTAGGCGGCGACGATCCTCCGCACCAGCTTGTGACGCACGACGTCCTCCTCCCCGAATCGCACGAACTCGATTCCCTCCACCTCGTTGAGGATCTCGGAGACAACCACCAGGCCCGAATCCTGCTCGCGCGGCAGGTCGATCTGGGTGATGTCGCCGGTGACGACCACCTTGGAGTTAAAGCCCAGGCGGGTCAGGAACATCTTCATCTGCTCGGGGCTGGTGTTCTGCGCCTCGTCGAGGATGATGAAGCTGTCGTTGAGCGTCCGGCCGCGCATGAAGGCCAGCGGCGCCACCTCGATCACGCCGCGCTCGAGGTGCTGGGAGACCCGCTCGGGCTCGAGCATGTCGTGCAGCGCGTCGAACAGGGGACGCAGGTACGGGTCCACCTTGGCCATCAGGTCTCCGGGCAGGAAGCCGAGCCGCTCGCCGGCCTCGACCGCCGGCCGGGTGAGGATGATCCGGTTGACCTCGCGCCGGCTTAGGGCTGCCGCGGCCAGGGCCACGGCGAGGAAAGTCTTGCCGGTACCGGCAGGACCGATCCCGAAGGTGATCGTGTTGGCGCGGATCGAATCGACGTAGCGCTTCTGGTTGATCGTCTTGGGCGCGACCTTGGTGGCGCGATGGCGCCACACCACGTCTTCGAGGATCTCCGACGGCGACTCGTGCTCGTCGAGCGCCCGGCTGACCGCCTCGATCGTCCCGGGCGCGATCTCGTGTCCCTGCTCGATCAGCTCGGAGAGCTCGCGGACGACCGTCGCCGCGGCGTCCACGGCGGGCTCGTCGCCTTCGAGCGTGAGCACGTTTCCGCGCAGGAACACGTCGCAATCCAGATGGCCCTCCAGCGCGCGCAGGACGGCATCCTCGCTGCCGGCCAGCTCGGCGGCGACCGCGTTGTCGAGCTCGAGCGCTCGGCGCACTACCGGCTCAGCGCCTCCCGTACGCGAGCCGAGGTGCGCTTGCCGTCGGCCCGGCCACCGGCTCGGGCCATCACGGCCTTCATCACCTGGCCCATGTCGCGAGGGCTGCCGGCCCCGGTCTCGGCGATGGCGGCGGCGACGAGCGCGTCGAGCTCGGAATCGTCGAGCTCGGCCGGCAGGTAGGCCTCGATCAGCTTGGCTTCTGACTCCTCGTGGCCGGCAAGCTCGGGGCGACCGCCGTCGCGGAACTGCAAGGCGGCCTCGAGCCGCCGCTTGCGCTCCCGGCGCAGCACGGCCAGCTCATCGTCGCCACCCTCCTTGGCCGCCTTCTGAAGCTCGGACAGAACCAGGCGCAGGGCACCGACACGATCCTTCTCGCCCGCCTTCATGGCGGTGGCTATGTCAGTCCTGACCTGATCGGCGACCGTCATCTCTTGCCTATGAGGATAGCCCGTGGGGGTCCTGGAATCGGGATCCGGCCCGGGGCCGAGGCGATCAGGCAACCGAGCAGCGGATCCCGTCGGCCTGGAGCTCCTCGCCGACGACCGAGACGAGCTCCCCCCGCGCCCCGGCCTGGGCAGGCAGATAACAGCGGGTGTAGTCGGCCGTGTAGCCCGAGCAGCGGTCCGAGGCGACCTTGTCGATCAGCACCGTCTCGACCTGGCCCAGCCGGGCCGTACGGTGGTGTCGCGAGCGGACCTCCGAGCGAGCCCGCAGAGCCTGGGAGCGGCGCTTCTTCTCCGGCGGCGCGACCCGGTCTCCGAGCGCCTCGGCGGCGGTCCCCGGGCGCGACGAGTACGGAAACACGTGCACCCGAGTGATCCCGGCGGCGTCGACGGCCTCCAGGGTGCGCTCAAACGCCGCCCGGTCCTCGGTCGGAAAGCCCACGATCGCGTCGGTGGTGATGTTGACGTCGGGCACGGCGGCGCGGACGGCAGCGATGTGGTCGAGGTACTCGGCGGCGGTGTAGTGGCGGCCCATCGCGCGCAGTACGGCGTCGTCTCCGGACTGCATCGGCACGTGCAGGTGCGGGCAGACCTTGGGCTCCTCGGCCAGGGCCCGCAGCAGCGAGTCGCGCACGTGGATCACCTCCACGCTCGAGAGCCGGACCCGCTGCACGCCCGGCACCTGCGCCACCGCGACCAACAGCTCGCCCAGCTCGAGGCCTCCCTGGGGATCGCGGTAGTCGCCCACGCTGATCCCGGTCATGACCATCTCGGGCTGGCCGGCGCCGACGCGCTCGGCGACCTCATCGAGGATCGCGCTCGCGGGACGGGAGCGGGCGGCGCCCCGGACGGTGGGAATGATGCAGTAGGCGCAGCTTGAGTCACAGCCGTCCTGAACCTTGACGAAGCCGCGGGTGCGCGAGCTCAGCTCGGCCAGGGCGCTGCGGCCCCGCGCCAGCAGCCCATGGTCGAGGTCGGCACAGGCCGGCGTGCCGTCCTCTGAGGCCATCGCCGCCGCGACGTCGTCGGCGGTGCCGACGAACGTCCTGACCCGGCTGTCGATCTCATCGAACTGGCGGGGCTCGAGATTGACCGCGCAACCGGCCACGAACACCTGCCGACCGCCGTTCAGTGAGCGGCGGACCGCTTGGCGCGATTTGGCCTGCGCCTCACTGGTGATGCAGCACGTGTTGATTACGTGCAGATCGGCTTCGGGCTCTGGCACCTCGGCGTGACCGGCGGCCAGTAGCGCCCGGCGGGCGAGCATCGCATCCGCCTGGGAGACCTTGCAGCCGAGGAACTTGACCGCGAACGAGGCCACTGGCCCGAGAAGGTAGCGCGTGGGGCCTCAGGTGCGGGAGCCGCTCGCGACCGGCGGACCGTCGTACGCCTCGAGCGCGGCGTGTGGCCGCGGTGTCCTCGGGACGGCTCGGCCAGAGAGGAGAGAGAGCTCTTTGGGAAGTCCAGCCCGAGGCTTGGGCCGCGGCACGACGATGTCGAGGAGTAGGCCACCGAGGGTCACGCCGATCGCGAGAGGGTTCGTCAACTGTTCACCTCCTGGGACTCGATTCAGAACTCGGATCACAAGCGACGCGCACAAGGATGCGGCACGGCGCCCGGGGCAGCATCGGCCCGGTGGACAAGATCGCGACCGGTCGGTTGTCCACGCGCGAACGGGCTAGGAGCTGAGCGCCAGCGCGGTCCACTCGCCCCGGCGGCGACGGCTGCGCTCGTGAAAGCCGCGAGCGGCGAACGCGCTGAGCACGTCGTCAGCCTCCTCGGTCATCAGACCGCTGAGGATCAGCTCGGGCGCGAGCCGACGCTGGGACGCGGCCCATGCACGCAGTGGCCAAGCCAGCACGTTTGCCGCCACAAAATCGCAATCGGGCACCTGATCGGTCCGGAGGTCGAAGCGCAGCGCCTCGAGCTCGACGCCGTTGCGCCGGGCATTCTCGGTGGTGGCGTGTACGGCGGCGGCGTCGTGGTCGAGCCCCGTCACGGGCGAGAAGCCGAGCTTGGCGGCGACGATGGCCAGCACCCCCGACCCGCACCCGAGATCGACGAACGATCCGCGGGTGGCGTGCTCGAGCATCAGCTCCAGGCACAGGCGGGTGGTGGCGTGAGCGCCGGTGCCGAAAGCCTGGCCGGGGTCGATGACCACGTCAAGCGCGGTCCTCGCCGGGGGCGTCCACGGGGGGCGCACGGTCAGCCGGTCGCCGAGCACCAGCGGACGGTGAAACTGGCGCCAGCGCTGCGCCCAGTCATCGGCGATCTCCTCGCTGCGGATCTGGACCAGCGCGCTGCCGGCGGCGGCCTCCAGGTCGGGCAGCTGCGGCAGCTCCCCCGGCGCCCCGTAGACCGCGTACTCGATCGAGCCGTCGGACAGCGATGATTCCTGCACTCCGCTGGGGGCGAGCTCGAGCAGCTCGGCCAGCACCAGCTCGGCCTGCTCGGGCTTGACGCGGACCGAGAGCCGGATCAACCGCCGAAGGCGCGCCTGAGCTTGCCGAACACGCTCTCCTCGGTACGGAGGTTGTCCTCGGTCAGGCTGTCGGAGAGCTGGGCCAGCAGCTCGCGCTGTTCGCGCCGCAGGCGCTTGGGGATCACCACGTTGACCACGACCTGGAGGTTGCCGCGGTGGCGCCCGCGCAGCGCGGGCATGCCCTGGCCCCGGACCTGGAGGGTCTCGTTGGGTTGGATGCCGGCCGGGATGTCGAGCTCGACTGTGCCCTCGATCGTCGGCACATCGACGGTCGTCCCCAGCGCCGCCAGTGGCGCCGGGATGTCGACGACCGTGACCAGATCGTCCTGATGGCGAACGAAACGGGGGTCCTCGCGGACCCGGACCTGGACGTAGAGGTCGCCGGGAGGCCCCCCGTGCTCGCCGGAGTGCCCCCGTCCGGTGATACGGATCCGCTGCCCGTCGTCGATCCCGGCCGGAACGTCGACCGACACCTTCTTGCGCTCGACCTTGCGCCCCCGGCCACGGCACTCGTGACAGGGATCGCGGGCCACGCGGCCGTCCCCGCCGCAGACGTCACACGCCGCGGCGCGCACCACCTGCCCGAAGGGCGTGTTGGACACGGCACGCAGCTGGCCGCTGCCGCCGCACTTGCCGCAGGTCTCGATCGGAGTGCCGGGCTCGGCGCCGTTGCCGCGGCAGTGCTCGCACAGCGCCACCGCGTCGAAGCTGACCTCGACCGACACGCCGTGGGCGGCCTGCGCCAGCTCGATCTCAGCCGCCGCCGCGATGTCTCCGCCCTGGACCGGGCCGCCGGGCCGGCCACCGCCGCCTCCGAACAGGCCTCCGAATCCGCCGCTGCCGCCGAAGAAGGCGTCGAAGATGTCGGCCACCGAGCCGAACCCTTCGAAGTTCGGGGCATAGCCGCCGCTTCTGAGGCCTTCATGGCCGTAGCGGTCGTAGGTCGCGCGGCGGTCGGCATCGGAGAGCACCTCATAGGCCTCGGCGGCCTCCTTGAACTTGCTCTCGGCCTCCGGGTCGTGGCTGTTGACGTCGGGGTGCAGCTCGCGGGCGAGGCGGCGAAACGCCTTCTTGATCGACGCGTCGTCGGCGTCGCGGGAGACGCCGAGCACCTCGTAGTAGTCGCGGGGCATCTGGGAAGCGCTCATCTGATTCAACGAGTGTCGTAGACGTCGGCGACGAAGCTCGACAGCTGCGCCGCGGCTTCGCGGACCGCGCCGATCGCCTGGCCGTAGTCCATCCGCAGCGGACCGATCACCGAGACGGCGCCGAGCGTGCGCTGGGGCAGACCGTAGCTGGCGGCGACCAGCGCCAGCGAGCGCAGGGCCGGGTCCTCGTTCTCGGCCCCGATCCGCACGGCCACGTCGCGGGGGGCGCTGAGCGCGCTGCGCAGGACCGCGAGCAGGGCCACGCGCCGCTCCAGCATGTCCATCAGCAGGTTGAGCTCGGACACGTCGGCGAACCGCTCGATCGTCAGCAGCTTGGCGGTGCCCTCGACGTAGAGCGTCTCCAGCGCCGACTCCTCGAGCTCGGTGAACACCGGGGCCAGGGCGTCGAGGAACTCGCGTTCGGTGGTGCTCAGCGAAGGCTCGTGAAGCCGCTGGTGGAGCATCCGTGCCCCGAGCCCGAGCCCGACCAGGCGCTCGTTGAGATAGCTGGCCGCCCAGTCGGCCAGACCCGTGTCCACCGGGCGCGGGAACGTGAACAGCCGCTTGGTGACCCCCCCGGTGGAGGTGATAACTACCACCATCAGCACCTGGGGCTGGAGGGCCAGCACCTCGACGTGGCGGATGGTGGAGGTCTCGATCGGCGGCGCGCTGACGATCGCCAGCAGATCAGTCACCTGAGACAGCGTCTCGGTGGTGACCCGCATCGCCTCATCGAGCTCGCGCCGCACCAGTGACAGCGACAGCGCGGGCGCCCGGGTCTGCTCGGGCAGCAGGCGGTCGACGAAATACCGGTAGCCGGCCTCGGTGGGCACCCGCCCGGCCGAAGTGTGGGGGTGGGCCAGCAGGCCGAGCTCCTCGAGGTTGGCCAGCTCGTGGCGGATCGTTGACGGTCCCCACTCAAAGGCGCTGCTCAGCGACTTCGAGCCCACGGGCAGGCCGGCGTCGAGGTGCTCCTCGACGAGCCGGCGCAGAACTAGCTCCTGACGGTCGGTCAACATCGCGCTTAGATTGTAGGTAGCCGCTGGAGGACAATTTCCTCCCCCGCGGGGCATCGGCTAGTCGAGGCGGATCCGGGCCTGGCCGTTGCGGATGATCCGCTTGCCGCCCTGCTCAGCCTCGGAGCTGACCAGTGCCCGGCCGTCTTCGGTGCCGTCGATGGTCCCGTGGACGGTGATCTCCTGCTCGAGCATCCCCAGGCCGCGGAACTGGACCGAGAGCCGCTCGAGCCGGTCGGGACCGCCCAGGGCCTCGGTGTGGGCGCGCGCCACCTGGGCCATGGTCCACAGACCGTGCAGGATTCGCCCCGGGAGCCCGACCTGGCGGGCGAACTCCTCGTCGATGTGGATCGGGTTGAAGTCGCCCGAGGCCCCGGCGTAACGGACCGTGACGTAGCGGTCGGGAGTGACCTTGAGCTCGAACTCGTCGCCGGCCTTCACCGCGTGTCAGCCTCCTCCTCGGACGATGTTGCTCCAGGTGCCGGTGCAGACGACCTCGCCGCGCTGGCTCTCGGATCGCGATTCGAATACGTAGAACCCCATCCCGCCGCGCTCGGATATGTCCTTGACGGTGACGGTGGTGGTGATCTCGTCCCCGGCGACGACCAGCGGTCCCCAGCTGAACTCCTGGCTGCCGTGAACCATCATGGCGAAGTTGATCCCGATCTCGGGGTCGAAGAGCGCCGGCGTGATCGCCCGGCTGGCGTACACCACCGCGAACATCGGCGGGGCCACGACGTCGGCGAATCCGGCCCGGCGCGCCGCCTCGTGGTCGACGTGGATCGGGTTGCTCTCGCCGACCGCGAACGCGTACTCCTTGACCTTCTCGCGCCCGACCGCGTAGAGGACCGGCGGGTAGGTCTTGCCGATCGCCTCGGAGTTGACCGCCATCGCGATGCGGAGTCTATGTGGCGCCGGTGGAGGTCCGCGGTGCGAGCCCCGCGCCGCTGGTCAGAGGATGACCGGCACCGCCCCACCGTCGACCGACCAGGCGGCGCCGACGACGTTCGAGGCCGACTGCGAGCACAGGAAAACGATCACTGCCGCCACCTCGTCTGACTCGGCCAGCCGGCGGATCGGAAGCCCGCCGGCCGCCCCCTCGAGCACCTCCTCGCGGCTGACTGAAGTGGCCTGGGCGGTCTGGTCGGCGAGCCCCCCGGGGGCCAGCCACAGGTCGTCGCCGATCGGCCCGGGGGTGACCGCATTGACGAGCACTCCGTCGCGCGCGTAACGGTCGGCATAGGCGCGCGACAGCGAGAGCACGGCGGCCTTGGAGACGGAGTAGGCGACGTTGGTCTGGCTCGGTCGCTTGCCCGACGTCGAGGAGACGTTGACGACCCTCCCCCACCCGCGGTCCACCATCACCGGAACCGCCGCCCGCATCAGCCGCAGCGGAGCCATGACGTGAAGCTCCCAATGGGCCTGGTAGTCGTCGTCGTCGAGTTCGGGCAGGGGCTTGAAGCTGCTCATGCCGGCGCTGTTGACGAGCACGTCGAGGCGCCCGAAACGCTCCCGGCACTCGTCGACAACGCGCTGGCCGATGTCCGGATCGGTGACGTCGATCGCCAACCACTGCGCCCTGTCGCACTGCCGCGCCGCGTCGGCCAGACGATCCTCGTCTCGCCCCACCAGCAGCACGCTGGCGCCCTCGGCAGCCAGCCGCCGGGCGGTGGCACGGCCGATCCCGCCCGATCCGCCGGTGATCACGCAGACGCGGTCGCCGAGGCCCAGATCCATGGCCGCGATTCTCCCATTTGTCGTTGCCTGGCACCGGGGAGGCCGGGGCAACCTGTAACGTCAGCGCCAAGTGGCCCCCGCCATCTCGGCATGAACCTGCTCGCTACCGCCCTGGCGCCGGTTCACCAGCAATACCTGCTGGAGGCGCGGCAGATGCAGGCCCTCTCGTTCGCGGTGCACATCCCGCTTGTCGCGTTCGGGATCTCGCTGCCGGCCATGGTGCTGTTCGTGGAGTGGCTGCACAAGCGCACCGGCGACCCGATGTACAGGACGCTGGCCCGGCGCTGGAGCCGGGTGATGGTGGCGCTGTTTGCGGTCGGGGTCATCACCGGCACGATCCTGAGCTTTGAGATGGGCCTGCTGTGGCCCAACTTCACCGCCACCTTCGGCGGGGTGTTCGGCCTCGGCTTCGCGATCGAGG
Organism: Solirubrobacteraceae bacterium; assembly: GCA_036497115.1. Taxonomy (GTDB): domain Bacteria; phylum Actinomycetota; class Thermoleophilia; order Solirubrobacterales; family Solirubrobacteraceae; genus Palsa-465. The sequence continues at coordinate 6,897 of DASXJY010000154.1, read as the reverse complement.
GGTTCTCCTTCTTTTTGGAGGCGATCTTCATCGGGATCTACATCTACGGCTGGGATCGGCTCTCGCCGCGGGCCCACCTCGCCTGCGGGATCCCGATCGTGATCACCGGCTTCACCGGCTCGCTGATGGTGATCTCGGTCAACGCCTGGATGAACCACCCGGGTGGCTTTCATCTCGTCGGCGGCAAGGTTGTCGACGTCGATCCGCTGCGGGCCCTGTTCGCCAACAGCTACCTGTGGTCAGAGCTGATCCACATGTACGTGGCGGGCTACATGGTGGCCGCCTTCCTGGTCGCGGCCGCCTACGCCTACGGGCGCCTGCGGGGGCGCTGGGGCCGCTACGAGCGCACTGCGCTGACCATCCCCCTGACGATCGCCTGTGTGGCGGCACCGGTCCAGGTGCTGGTCGGCGACTGGGTGGCCCGCGACGTGGCCGTCGCGCAGCCGGTCAAGCTGGCGGCGATCGAGGGCCTCTACAAGACCACCGACGGCGCCTCCGAGCACATCCTGGGCTGGTACACCAACGGCCAGGTCAAGTACGGGATCGCGATCCCGCACCTGCTCTCGCTGCTGGCCTTCCACAGCTGGGACGCCAAGATCGTCGGCCTTGACACCGTGCCGGCGAGCCAGCGTCCGCCGATCAACGTGGTCCGCTTCGCGTTTCAGACGATGGTGGGGATCGGAACCATGCTGGCGCTGCTGGGGCTGTTCTACCTGGTCGTCCGCATCCGCCGACGAAGGCTGCCGACATCGGTCTGGTTCTACCGCGCGGTCGTGCTGGCCGGGCCGGCGGCCACGGCGGCGCTGATCGCCGGGTGGGTCACCACCGAGGTGGGCCGCCAGCCGTGGGTGGTCTACAACGTGATGCCGACCGCCGACGCCGTCACCGGCGCCGGCGGCATCCCGATCGGCTACGGGACCCTGGTCGTCACCTACGTGGCCCTGGCCGGGGCGGTGTTCTGGATCCTGCGGCGACTGGCCCGGGCGCCGCTTGACCAGACCGACGCCGAATCGCCGCCCTCGCCCCCGTCTCCCTCCTCCCCGGCCGCGGCCTGAGCTCCGCAATGTTGCAGACCCTGCCCTTGGTGTTCGCGCTCGCCGGCCTGGCCCTCTACACGGTGCTCGCCGGAGCCGACTTCGGCGCCGGGTTCTGGCTGCTGTTCGCCGGCCGCGGCGAGGATGGCGACCGCGTGCGCGAGCACGCCCACCACTCCATGGCCCCGGTCTGGGAAGCCAACCACGTATGGCTGATCTTCGTGCTCACGGTGACCTGGACCGCGTATCCGGTGTTCTTCGGCTCGATCGCCTCGACCCTGGCCCTGGCCCTGTTCATCGCCGGGCTGGGGATCATTCTTCGCGGCGCCAGCTACGCGCTGCGATCGGGCGCCACCCGCCGCCGGGAGACGCGGGCGATCGACACCGTGTTTGCGGTGGCGTCGCTGGTCACGCCGTTCGCGCTCGGTGCCGCCGCCGGCGGGATCGCCTCGGAGCGGGTCCCGGTCGGCAACGCCGCCGGAGACCTGTTCACGAGCTGGCTGAACCCCACCTCGATCCTGATCGGGGCCCTGGCGGTGGCCAGCTCGGCCTACCTGGCCGCGGTTTACCTGGCCGCGGACGCGGCCCGGATCGGCGAGCCCGGGCTGGAACGGGCCTTTCGGACCCGGGCCCTGGCCACCGGGGTGATCACCGGCGCGATCGCGGTCGGCGGCCTGGCGGTGATCGAATCCGACGCCCACTCGCTGTTTGAGGAGCTGATCCGGGGTGGCGCGCTGGCAGCGATGATCGCCTCGGTCCTGGCCGGTGCGGCGACGCTGGGGCTGGTCTGGGGGCGACGGTTCGAAGCGGCCCGCTACAGCGCCGCGGTGGCGGTGGCGGCGGTGATCGGGGGCTGGGCGCTGGCCCGCTACCCGACGCTGCTACCCGGCCTGACCGTCCACCAGGCCGCGGCGTCGCACGACACGCTGGTGACGCTGGTGGTGGCGGTGCTAGGCGGGGCGGTGATCCTGTTCCCGAGCCTGGGGCTGTTGTTCCGCCTCACCCTGAGCGGGCAGTTCGATCCGCACCGTGACCGAGCCCACCCCGATGCCGCCGCCGTGCAGGCGCTCCGGCCGGCGCTGGGCGGCCGGCTGGCGCTGGCGCTGCTGATCATCGGGATCGGGCTGCTCAACGTCGCCACCGCGGCGTGGGCGCACGGGGTGGGCGTGGTCAGCCTGTTCGCGTTCATGGTCCTGGCCTTCTTTTCCGTGGTCCCTCGCGCCCTGACTGAGGACCCGGGAGAGCCGCCGGCCGTCGCCGACGGCGAGACAGGCCAGCCAGCTGGTCAATGATTTGCGGTGCTCTGCGCCGCGCGCTAGCTTTGTCAGCGTGACCAAGAGAGGCAGCTTCAGAGCTTCGGACGCCGACCGCGACGGGGTCGTGGATCGCCTGCGCAAGGCGGCCACGGAGGGCCGAATCGCCGCCGAGGAGCTGGAGCAGCGCGTCAGCGCCGCGCTCAAGGCCCGCACCTACGACGAGCTCTACGCCACCGTGTCCGACCTCCCGGACGGCTCGCGAAACCGGCGGGCGCCGGCCCGGCGCTCGACGGCCGGTTGGGCGCTGGCGGTGGTCCGCGAGAACCCGGTGCTGCTGGTGGTCGCGATCCCGGTGCTGGCGGTCACCGCGGCGATGCTGCTGGCGGCGACGATCGTCTGGACGGTGCTGGTCGTGGTCGTGCTGATGCTGGGCGGTCGGCCCCGGATGGCTCGGGGGCCGTGGCACTACTACCGCCGCCAAAGCTGGGGATCACCCCGCCGGGGCCCCGGCGGCCACTGGGTCTAGCGTCTCGATTCAGAGGTTCGCGGCACTAGCGGGTCAGCCGCCAGACCACGCCTTCCATCTCGTAGGGCTCGCCGTTGACCGTGTGGCGGTGGAGGTAACGACGGCGCTGCAGCTGGCGTGCGCGCACCCCGGCACCCAGACCGTCTGACCACAGCTCCTCGGTCACCGCGTCGGGGACGCCGAGCGTGGGGTCGTGCATGTAGGCCACCAGCGCGTCTCCCTCAAGTAGCGCGGCCGCGGCCACCAGCGCCTGGGTCGGGAGCTGCTGGGGGCCGTCTCCGACCGGCGCGACGCAGTTGATCGCGTTGGCCCTGAGCGCGCGAATTGCCGCCTTGTCCTGGGGAGCGAGTTGCAGGAGGTCAAGCGTCAGGTACGACCCGTACAGGCCCGGCCGATCGCGCAGCGCCGCGTCCCGAGCAGCGTCGACGATGTCGGTGCCGAGCACCGGCACCAGCCCCTCGGCGGCGAGCGCCTCGCCGGAGACGCCGTTGCCGGCGGCCAGGTCGAGCACCCGGACCCCGCCCCGCGGGTGCCCGATCGCGTCCGCGGCCGCCGCCAGCAGCGAGGCCATCTGAGCCGGCGAGCGGCAGCCCAAGCGCTCCTGCACGATCTCCTCGTAGGCGCCGGGGAGCGAATACAGGCGAGCGTAGTCGTGCAGGTGCAGCTCCTCGGTGTGGCCATCGTGGTGGTGGACGCGGATCAGCTCGCGGCCGATCTCCGGATCGTCCTGGTCAGGCAGCTCGACCGTGAAGGCGCGAGATGGCCCGGAGCCCGACAATGCGGCTAGCCCTTTTCCCCGAGCTCGAGCACGGCCAAAAACGCCTCCTGGGGTACCTCGATCCGGCCCACCTGCTTCATCCGCTGCTTGCCGCGTTTCTGCTGCTCGAGCAGCTTGCGCTTGCGCGTGATGTCGCCGCCGTAGCACTTGGCGATGACGTCCTTGCGGTAGGCCTTGATCGTCTCCCGCGCCACGATCCGCGACCCGATCGCGGCCTGGATCGGGACGTCGTACTGCTGGCGGGGGATCTTCTCGCGCAGCTTCTCGACCAGCGTGCGGCCCGCCGACTGGGCCTTGGCCCGGTGAACCAGCATCGACAGCGCGTCGATCGGCTCGCCGGCGAGCAGGATGTCGAGCTTGACCAAGTCAGACTCGCGCAGGCCGATCAGCTCGTAGTCAAGCGACGCGTAGCCACGGGTACGCGACTTCAGCTGGTCGAAGAAGTCGAGCACGATCTCGGCCAGCGGGAGGTCGTAGGTCAGCTGCACCCGCTCGGGCGAGAGAAAGTGCATCCCGGAGTGCTCGCCGCGTCGCTCCTGGCAGAGCTCCATGATCTGCCCCACGTACTCCTTGGGGGAGAGGATCGAGGCCCGGATGAACGGCTCGCGAATCTCGGCCACGCGCGCCGGGTCGGGCATGTCGTTGGGGCTGTGGACCGGGATCACGGTTTCATCGGTGAGCGTCACCTCGTACTCCACGCTGGGCATCGTGGCCAGCAGCTCGAGGTCGTACTCGCGCTCCAGGCGCTCCCGGACGATGTCCATGTGCAGGAGGCCGAGAAAGCCGCAGCGAAAGCCGAACCCCAGCGCGTCTGAGGTCTCGGGCTCCCAGCTCAGAGCAGCGTCGTTGAGGGTCAGCTTCTCGAGCGCGTCGCGGAGATCCGGGTAGTCGTCGGAATCGATCGGAAACAGCCCGCAGAAGACCATCGGCTTGACCTCGCGGTAGCCCGGCAGTGGCTCGGAGGCGCCGTTGAACTTGGAGGTCAGGGTGTCGCCGACGCGCAGCTTGGTCACATCCTTGATGCCGGTGGTCAAGAAGCCGACCTCACCGGCGTGAAGCTCGGCCGCCGACGTCATCTGGGGGGTGAAGAAGCCGATGTCGTCGATCTCGGCCTCGGTTCCGGCCTGCATGGCCCGGATCGCCTCGCCCTTGCCGAATCTGCCGTCGACGACGCGGATGTAGGCGATCACGCCCCGGTACTGGTCGAACTCGGAGTCGAAGATCAGGGCGCGGGGAGGCGCCTCGGGATCGCCGCTGGGGGGCGGTACCCGCGCGATCAGCTCGTCGAGCACCTCGCTGACCCCGGCTCCGGTCTTGGCGCTGATCCGGCGCACGCTGTCGGCCGGCTCGCCCAACAGGTCGGCTATCTCGTCGGCCACCCGCTCGGGCTCGGCGCCGGGCAGGTCGACCTTGTTCAGGCAGGGGATCAACTCGAGGCCGGACTCCACCGCGAGATAGGTGTTGGCCACCGTCTGCGCCTCCACCCCCTGTGAGGCATCGACGACCAGCAGCGCGCCTTCGCAGGCGGCCAGCGACCGCGAGACCTCGTAGGTGAAGTCGACGTGGCCGGGAGTGTCGATCAGCTGCAGCTGGTAGGTCTGCCCGTCGTGCGCCGACTCGTAGAACACCCTGACCGCCTGCGCCTTGATCGTGATCCCGCGCTCGCGTTCGAGGTCCATCGAGTCAAGCAGCTGGGCCCGCATCGACCGGGGATCGACGGTGTGGGTCAGCTCCAGGATCCGGTCGGCCAGGGTCGACTTGCCGTGATCGATGTGGGCGATGATCGAGAAGTTGCGGATGTGAGCCTGGTCGGCCATGGGCTCTCTAGGGTACGAGGCGGCTATGGGATGCCCGGTTTGGGGCCGGGTGTGGTTCGGTTGTGGTGACCCCCGGGGCGTGTGTGCGGTGTGCGGGAGGGAGTCAATTTGGCTGGGGAGGGTGCGGGTGCGGGTGCGGCAGACCGGGTGGCGGCCCGTGAACCACGTGCCACGGCTGCCGCCCACGGCGCCGGCGTGTGTGCTTGTGCGCGCCCGTGATGCACGATCGCCCCCAGTCGCCCCGGATGTGGCGCCCCGGTTGACGTTGTGCATCGCGCCGGCCGGTCATTGTGGAGCGAGCCGCAGCGACCCCGTGACGGGGTCGCTCGCCACGGCTCAGGGGGTGGTCGTGGTAGGACGCACCTCACGGTCGAGGCGATCGTGCGCTCTCTGGTGTCCGTTTTGGGAGCCCGACCCACCAGGAGACACCGTTGCATCAGGGCCCAGCCACCCGCCCCCGGCGCTCCGCGATCAGCGTCTGGATCTGGCGCGCCTCGGGGATGCGCATCCGCAGGACGAGCCAGATGTAGAGAACTCCGGCCACCGAGATGGCGATCCCGATCGACAGGATCTCCGCCACCAGCGAATTGCCGAGAACGCTGTCGAGGCCCTTCCAGATCAGGTACGCGACCGGGGTCATGATCGCCGTGGCGACCAGGACGCGAAACGTGATCATCATCGTCTGGGCGCCCTCCAGACGGCCGTTGAAGCCGGCCCGCAGCCGGCGCAGCTGCAGCCAGGTCATGACCACGTTGGCCGCGACCGTCCCGATCACCAGCCCGGCGATCCCCAGCGGCTTGTACAGGGCCAAGGAGACGACGATGTCGACGACCATGTTCATCGCCGCCAGCGCGGTCGGGATCCACGGCCGTTTGACGGCAAAGAAGGTCCGGCCCAGCAGCAGGTTGACGCCGGCAAACGGCAGGCTGAAGGAAAACCAGAACAGCGCCGTCGAGACCAGATCGGTGGAGCCGCTGCCGAACGCTCCGCGCTGATAGACGAGGCGGACGATCGGCTCGGCCAGCACCGCCATCAGCGCCCCCGAGGGGATCAGCAGGAGGTTGATCTGCCGGATGCCGTTGCCGACGGTGCGCCGCATCCCGGCCACGTCACGGCGGACGGCGAGGCGGCTGAGGGTCGGAAACAGAACCGTGGCCACTGCCACGCTGAAGATCCCCTGGGGAAGCATGTAGATCCGGAACGCATCGTTGATGGCGCTCGGGACGTGCGGCGAGACGAGCGTGCCCAGACCGGCGTTGAGAAAGATGTCGATGTTGATGATCCCGATGCTCATCGTCACCGGCAAGAACAGCAGCAGCACCTGGCGCACGCGGGAGTCGCGCCAGTTCAGGGTGAACGAGAGGTGAAACTCGACCCGGGGCAGCGCCGAGGCCACCATTGCCAGCTGGACCACGGTGGCCACCAGCCAGGCGATCGCGTAGGCGTAGACGGCGTCCTGGCCGTGGAAGTGCGCGTGCAGGATCAC